>BHEP01000016.1 GCA_003851245.1 Bacteroidales bacterium
CAGCAAAAGAAACAAAAGAAGCAATGCCCAGCCAAGAAGGAAACAAAAAAATAGCGGGCACAATAATAGACCAAAATGGCGAAGCCATCATAGGAGCCAGCATTGTGGTAAAAGGGACTTCCCTTGGCACAGTAAGCGATATGGATGGGCGCTTTGAACTCAACACCCCTCCCAACGCAAAGCTTCTAATTTCTTATATTGGCTACAACAGCCAAGAACTGACAACGACAGGAAAAACTTCCCTAAACATCACTCTTGTAGAGGATACCAAAGCCTTGGACGAGGTGGTCGTAGTGGGCTATGGGGTACAACGAAAAGTAACTACTACTGGAGCTGTTGCCAAAATAGAAAGCCGTGACTTGTCGAAATTAACTGTGGTTAATACCGAAAAAGCCCTCCAAGGTCTGACGCCAGGCATCACAATTATTGACCGAGGAGGAGCTCCTGGAAGTGACAGCCCCGAAATATATTTAAGAGGAGTAGGCACAACAGGCTCTTCAGGCCCTCTTATTTTAGTTGATGGCATTGAAATGTCATTGAGCCAAGTGCCAACATCAGAAATAGACAATATTTCAATACTCAAAGATGCTGCATCGGCATCAATATATGGTTCTAGGGCTGCCCATGGAGTAATTTTGGTTACAACAAAGAGAGGAAAAACAGGAAAAATGCGCTTATCGTATGATGCTTATGTTGGTGTTCAAGACAGAGCCGTTAAGGCAAAAGCTGTTAGTGCAAAAGAATATATGGACATGGTCGATGAGTCGAGCATAAATGCTGGCAGTAGTCCTATTTTCAACAATCCAGAGCCTGGCAAATATCCCTATACCCTTTATCCCAATGAAGTTTTTCAATCAGATTATATTACAGAACATAATATTGGCATCTCTGGTGGCAATGAAAATGGGCGTTATCTGATGTCGTTCAACTATTTGGATCAGCCAGGATTGACCGAAAATACCAATTATAAAAGGTATAATTACCGAATCAATACCGATTTTGTTGTCGGCAAACAAATGAAAGTTAGTGCCGATTTATCGTATAGACACATCGACCGCTTATGGCCAGAGGGATTAGGAGATGCGCAATATCGGGCCTGGTCGATGGATCCAGCCGTACCTATCAGACATGCAAATGGGAATTATGCCTTAGACAGTCAGCACGATAATCCAATAGCTTTTATGGATTTAGATGTTGTTGGCAAAAATATTTATGCCTCGGATGCAGTATTTGCCCAGGTTAAGGGCGATTACGAATTAATTCCCAACTTGGTTTTTACGGGAGTAGCGTCGGTCAATGGTTTTTGGAGCAGGAATAAGATTCATCAGAAAAACTATAAATTCTACGATGCCGACAATAAGTATGTAAGCCAGAGGCATCCGCAAAATGGAGTAAAAGACGAACGCAACGATAGTTATCAGGTAACGCTTAGATTTTTAGCCAATTACAAAAAGAAGTTTTTAGAAACACACGATTTTAGTGCTTTGTTTGGAGCCGAACAGATTTCATTTAGAAGATATATGACATCGGCAGAGCGCAAGAATCTAATATCCGATGATTTTCCTGATGTTTCCCTAGGATCTGCGAGTAATCAATACGCCGAAGGTAGGCCTACCATGTGGGGCATCAACTCCTTTTTTGGTCGCATCAATTATGGATTCAAGGACAGATATTTGTTTGAAGCCAATATACGAACCGATGGCTCTTCACGTTTTGCTGAGGGTTCAAAATGGGGTGTATTCCCTTCGTTTTCTGCCGCCTGGCGAATTTCAGAAGAGGCTTTTATGAGCGAGCTTACTTTTGTTGACAACCTAAAAATAAGAGCATCATGGGGACAAACAGGCAATGAAAGAATAGCAGAATTTTTGTATTTACCTCAATATGGCGTTGAGAATGTAGTGATAAATGGAGAGCTGGTTACTGGAGTTAGCCAATCCAAAATGGCCAATCCCGGAATAACTTGGGAAACTGTGGAACAAACAAATATAGGACTGGATTTTAATCTTATGAACAACCAAATATTCGGAGAGATTGATTTATATACAAAAGACACAAAAGATATTTTATTGAACCTGGCCATCCCCAAATTTATAGGACTGGAAGCTCCCCCACAAAATGCGGGTATTGTACGCAATGCGGGTATTGAAACAATGCTTGGATACCGAAAGGTGGTGGGTGATTTTAAGTTCTCGGGGGCATTTAATTTTGCATACAATAAAAATGAGTGGATTGATAGAGGAGGCGATGACTCTAATATTGATGGTTGGATTATCCAAAAAGAAGGATCTGCCCTAAGCTCATATTACATGTTTAAATCCGATGGATTGATTGCCAACGAGAGCGATCTTGCCGATTATAAGGCCAAACACCTTGCCGATCCTCGTGGAATAGAAAGTTTGAAACCTGGCGATGTAAAATTTGTAGATGTAGATGGTAATGGCACTATCAATAGTGACGACAGACAGGTGTATGCTCCCAATATTCCTAAGTTTACTTATGGACTGAATTTGAATGCCGAGTACTTCAATTTTGATTTGAATCTATTTTTTCAAGCCGCCACGGGTTCTTATCGATATGTTCATGGAGAATGGTACGAAGGCCCTTCTTATGAGGCATTTACAGGAATCCATTTTCGTGATCGATGGACAGTAGAAAATGAAAATGCGAATGCTAAAGTTCCTCGCTTAGAGGCAGCTTCTAATAGAAATGCAAGTACCTACAACTCATTTTATCTCCAAGACAACTCATATATACGCCTAAAAAACATACAACTGGGATATACCATTCCAAAAAAAATAGTTGATAAAATGAAAATTGAACGATTGAGATTTTATATATCGGGGTCAAACTTATTTACGTTCACCAAGCTACATCAAGGTCTTGACCCAGAAGCTCTCAGTGGAAGAAATGAAAGTTTTCCGCCAAGCAAGATAATGAATTGCGGTCTTAATCTCACTTTTTAATAAAATAAAGATATGTTAATTATGAAAATATATAATAAAATACTGCTACAGCTTGTAGCAATCCTGTTTATTTGCTCTTTAAGCGCTTGTGACGAAAATATAAATCTAAAGCCTGAAGGCATTCTAAGCTCTGATATTTATTTTGACAATCCTGCCGATTACGACAAGGCCTTGAATGCTCTGTATGTGCGCTTGAATGCAGGCACTTACAACCAATGGATTGATGCCACCGCTGATGATGCCTTGGTTACACACAGTTGGAACAGAGGATTTGATTTGGGCCGTGGCACAGCAACTGCTTTCTCATCCTTCCCCAACGACAAATGGACACAAAACTACATCTCGGTGCAAAGAGCTAATAATATTGTAGCCAATATCGACAAATATGCTTGGTCCGGAGGAGAGAATAACCAAGAACGCAATAAAATATTATCGGAAGCACGCAGCTTGCGGGCATATTTCTATCTCGATTTGGTCTGTTTGTTTGGTCGCATACAGTTTTACGAAAAAAATCCAGCAACAGTCGAAGAGAGTAAAAGCATTGCCCAAGTCGAAAACCCCAAGATGGTATTTGATTTCATCCTCAAAGAACTGGAAGAGTCCATACCCACATTGCCCGAAACTATAGGAGCATCCAACAAATCTAAATTAGGCAAACCCGCTGCACGTTTGTTGCGCGCAAGAGCTGCGGCTTATGCTGCTGGCTATCTAAACGACAAATCGTATTTTGATATAACACTGTTTGAAACGGAAAAACTATTGAGCGCAAGCCATACATTGGGAGATTACGAAAAGTTGTTCACCTATGGAAATCTTGATCTTAGCGAAGTTATTCTTTCCAAGCAATACTCTGCTGATGCTAAAAATTCGTGGGGCAATTGGTACAACAATTCTATTGGTGGCTATTGTGTAACGAGTCCTATAAAAGCCTTGGTAGATGCTTATGAATATATTAAACCTATAAATCCTTCCCTTCCATATCTAAATAAGGATTCGCGCTTCTACGCATCCATTTATGCGCCTGGGGCAATCATTAGGGGCAAATATTACAATACTATTCCCCACAACACCATTGTCAAAGACGGAAAAACCTATTTTGACCCTGCAAAAGATTATGGAGAGTTTCAAGACAAAGAAGTATTGCATGGAGATGTGCTGGGAGAATCTGGCGGTGGCGAATGGAATAAAACGCCAACAGGATTCACCTATAAGAAATATAATGCGGAGGGCGAAACGTGGAATACATTCAATGCCTTTATAATTTTTCGTTTTGCTGAAGCATATTTACTTAGGGCCGAAGCAATTGTAGAAAGAGGCGGTAGTGAAGCGGAGGCTAAAAGCCTGATAAAAATTATTCGTGATAGATCTGGAAATTCCAATAGCATTGATGATATGATTGCCAACAAATATGGCTCTTTGCTCAATTTGATACGCAACGAAAGACGTGTAGAAATGGCACAAGAGGGGCTGCGCCTTTTTGACATTCGCCGCTGGAAACTATTTTTGGATGTGATGAACGAGCCTGCACAAGGCATAGAATACAGAGATTTTGACGGCACGCCAAGCAATAAAATTTACAATGTTGTGCCTCTTAGAAGCTTTGCTGCAAAAGACTATTGGTGGCCAATACCACAATCTGAAATCGATTTGAATAAAGGACGAATAAGCCAAAATGAGGAATGGGAAAATTAGTATAATGTATACAAAAGATATGACATATATAAAATAATTGCAAATAATGAAAAAAAGTTTATTTATTATAAGCATGCTTTTCTTAGCATTGGCATCAAGCTCGCAAGACAGTATAGCCAAGCATTGGAAAATCAATCCCTCTGGAGGTATTTCTTGGGAGGTGCAAGACCAAGAATCCCACAACGACCACATCGAAATGGCTGGACTAAGGGTGGCGACTGTGCTCAGGTATGGGGTGGACAAATCGGGAAGTTTCAAACTAAACAGAGGTATGGTATGGCCATTGTTGCGCACAATTCCCAACAATACACACGCCAGTTTGATGCGCCGTTTTGAGTGGAATATCATTGATATGTTGCTTGTCAATGGAAGAAGCCCCGAAAACGAAAAAGTACAAGAAATTACCTTGGATGGACTGATGAGGGTACGCAGTGTATTTTCTTTTCCCCACAATGGTCAAATGGAACTCAAAAGGGTCTTGTTTCCTTCGGTTGCCAAGCCTGCTTTTTGCGAACATTACACACTCAAAAATATAGGCACAAACACCTTGACAGTAGAGATTCCTGATGCCAAATCAAGGATTAAAACGCAGGCCAACAAAGGAGTAAGTGGCGAATACAGCATCGTCTCTGAAATCAAAGGGCAACAATCCATTGACCTCAAAGCTGGAGAGATAGTTTCTTTTTATGCCTATTTTGCAGCATATAAGCCCCAGGAAAAAGAAATGCGCATCGATGTTGCCCAAGAGCAAGAAGAAAGGGAAGCGCTTATTGCATCCTACTGGTCTAAACTCATACTAGAAACTCCCGATCCTTCAATAAATGCAATGTTTGCATTCGCTAAAATACGTGCCACTGAAAGCATTTATCAAACCCAAGGCGGATTGATGCACGGCCCTGGTGGCGAATCATACTACGCCGCAATCTGGGCAAACGACCAAGCGGAATATGTGAATCCATTTTTTCCCTTTCTTGGCAATAAGCTTGCCGATGAATCGGCCTTGAACTCTTTTCAACATTTTGCGCGTTTTATGAACGATCAATACAAACCAATTCCCAGTTCCATTATTGCTGAAGGATTGGATATATGGAATGGCGCTGGCGATAGAGGCGATGCGGCAATGATTGCCTATGGTGCGGCGCGCTACGCACTGGCAAAAGGCTCAAAAATAGAGGCACAAGAACTATGGCCGCTTATCGAATGGTGCTTGGAGTTTTGCCGACGCAATATCAACCAAGGGGCTGTTGTAGCTTCTGACTCCGACGAACTGGAAGGCCGATTTCCCGCAGGCAAAGCCAATCTATGCACTTCGTCTTTGTATTATGATGCCCTACATTCTGCTATTTATCTAGGAAAAGATTTGGGAAAACCTGCAACGCAACTCGCCAGCTACTCCAAACAAGCCAAAGAAATTCGCTCTGCCATAGAGCTTTATTTTGGAGGTAATGTGGAAGGTTTTGAAACTTATAAATACTACGAAGGCAACAACATTCTTCGCTCATGGATTTGCATGCCGCTCAGTGTAGGCATTGACGAAAGAAAACAAGGAACAATTGATGCCCTATTTTCTCCTAGGCTATGGAGCCAAAATGGATTTCTCACTCAAGCTGGAAGCGAAACATTTTGGGATCGCTCAACTTTATATGCACTTAGAGGAATTTACACCTGCGGCGAAACGGAAAAAGCAACAGAATACCTAAAATACTATTCGCAACTTCGTTTGCTTGGTGAGCATGTTCCTTATGCTGTAGAAGCATGGCCCGAAGGTGAGCAGCGCCATCTTTCTGCCGAAAGTGGATTGTACTGCCGCATCATCACCGAAGGTCTTTTTGGAATTCGACCAAGTGGACTGAAATCGTTCATCCTGAGCCCTCGCCTACCCAAGGACTGGAACAATATGGCGCTACGCAAAATCCAAGCCTTTGGCAAGGAGTTTGACATAGAACTGACCCGCAAAAACGAAGGTGAAATTGAAGTTTTGGTAAGCATACCTGGCAAAATTGTAGTGAGAAAGGCAATAAAAGAAGGTAAGCAGATCCTTGTCAATTTGTAGCATATGAATGCGTAATTTAACTTACAAATTTACTACCATAAGTTATATTTTTTTGTTTCATTTATTATTAAGCCGATTATTACAACATCAATAAAAATTAAAAAAATATTTTCTAAATCAAAAATACATGAAAAAAATATGAAAAATTATCACCAAACCAGAAGTGATTGTAAGCCTATTAAAACCCAGCGCTCAATCAACAATATTGCATTAATCATGAAAACAACTTGCCTCCTATTGCTGTTTTCTACAGGAAATCTTGGGGCTTCTCTTGCCTATGCCCAATCAACCAAGCTGTCGCTCAAAATGACAAACACTTCTATAGAAAAAGTGTTGGAAAAAATAGAGAGCCAGAGCTAATTTCAGTTCTACTACAACAGCAAACTGGTAAACACCAAGCGCAAAGTATCGGTGGACGTGACCTACAAGGAGGTTTTTGCAGTCTTGGATCAAGTATTTACCGAAGGAGATATTGACTATAAAGTTGTTGCCAAAAATGTTATACTTACGCAAAAAAATAATCAACCCGAAGCAAAAGAAGCAAAAGAAACAATGCCCAGCCAAGAAGGAAACAAAAGAGTAAGAGGACTCGTTCGTGACAATAATGGCGAAGCCATCATCGGAGCTAGCATAGTGGTAAAAGGAAGCAATATCGGCACAGTTAGCGATATGGAGGGGAAATTTGAGCTAGCTCTTACCAATGGAGCCACATTGACAATATAGTATATAGGCTACCTCAAACAAGAAATAAGAATAAGAGACCAAAAAGAAGTATCTATCATTCTGCTCGAAGACAGTAAAGTGCTAGGGGAGGTTGTAGTGACGGCTTTGGGAATAAAAAGAGAGGAAAAAGCACTAGGCTACTCGGTACAAAAAGTAGAGGCAGATGACATCCTTATAGCTAAGGAGTAGATGTTACAACATCGCTAACAGGTAAAATTGCTGGATTAAATGTGCAAAATTCTATGGAATTTGGTGAAAGTCCAACAATTAAGCTCAGAGGACAAAGCCCCTTAGTGGTAGTGGATGGAGTACCGTATAAGAATTTAGCATTAAAAGATTTCGCAGCCGATGACATAGAATCTATTGATGTATTGAAAGGGGCGACAGCCTCGGCATTATATGGCGAACGAGGAGCAGCTGGAGCAATAATGATAACTACAAAAAAAGGATTAGGAGAAGAGGGTTTGAATATTGATCTAAATAGTAAGACGATGTTTTTTGCTGGTTATCTTGCTTTCCCAAAAGTGCAGTCTGCATATAGTCACGGACTAGGAGGCAAATTTGGTGATAATTATGTATGGGGCGATAAATTAGACATAGGTCGTACTGCATTGCAATATGATCCCTACAGTTATGAATGGAACGAAAGGGAACTCACCTCGAAAGGAAAAAATAATTACAAGAATTTTCTTCAAACAAGTTTTGTTACGAACAACAATGTAAGCGTATCACAAAAAGGAAAATATGGCTCTGTTAGAGGATCCATGACACATGTACACCAAAAAGGGCAGTACCCTAATCAGGGAATGGATAAGGGTAACTTTTCCCTTGGAGGAACAATGAATTATAAAGCTTTCTCTATGGATGCTGGACTTACATACAACAAGAATGTAATATCCAATACCAATGGTAAAGGCTACTCTAGCAGCTATATATACGATATGGTTATATGGGGCGGCACAGAATTTGATGTGCGAGACTACAAAGACTATTGGGTAAAGGGAAAAGAGAATATACAACAAAATTGGTATGACAACAGCTGGTATGACAACCCATGGTTCAAATCGCAAGAGGTAGTAGACTCATACGACACGGATTTAGTGACAGGCTACGCAAACCTGTCCTACGAAATACGACCTTGGCTCAAAGCGATGGTTAGAGGAGGTATTGATGCGTATACTACAAAAAATAAATGGTGGAATGCAATGAGCGCCAACTATGCTTGGAATAAGCATGGCTTCTTTGGAATAAATAGGCAGTCAGGATTTAGTGCCAATACTGATGGCATTATGTTGGCAAATAAATCTTTTGGAAAATTTAGTGTCGATGGGCTTATGGGGCTGAGTATGTATTATACCTCAGACGATTTTGTGAGAGGAACCACATCTAAAGGGCTAAATACGCCTGGTTTTTATTCGCTAAACGCATCGGTCGATCCTGCAAAAGTAAGCAGTGGATTGACACGTATGCAAACAAATAGCATTTATGGAAAAGCTACTTTAGCATGGGATAATACCTACTACCTCGATGTTACGGGCAGAAATGACTGGACTTCTACGCTTTCGGCCGACGAAAGGTCGTATTTCTATCCCTCTTTAGCAGGAAGCATCATTGTTTCGGAAATAATATCGCTACCTAAATTTATAGATTTTAGCAAAATAAGAGCTTTCTGAACGGTATCCAAACGTACGGCAAGTATTTATGAAAATAATAGTGCATACTCAATATCTCCCAATGTATGGGATGGACTAGGAACAGCATCATATCCGTCAACCCTTATTGGAGCTGGAGTAGGACCTGCTAAAACTAGAACAATAGAAATGGGACTTAGCAGCAATTTTTTAGGAAATCGTATATTCTTTGATTTTGCCTATTTTAGACAAATATCTTCTGACTTCATAATAAAAGGAGGAATGAGTGAAACAACAGGTTTTAGCAGCGCGTTTGTAAATTTTGGAGAAGAACGATTGAGAGATGGATATGAGCTTACAGACCAAGCAGGCAAAATGTGCTGGATGAGACATTCGTAAAAATTAGTAATATCTCTTTGCTATATGCCTTACCAACGCCATTTTGCAAAAAAATAGGAATGAAATCAGCTTCGGTAGGTGTGACGGGACAAAATTTATTCTTGTGGGCAAAAGACTATAAATATGCTGACCCCGACAAAGGTGGTGACGGTGGCGGATATGAGAATTTAAACTCTCCATCTCAGCGTCAGATCGGTGTTAATCTAAAAATTAACTTTTAAAAATCCAATCATATGAAAACTACAAATAAAATAAAAACAACTGCCTTTGGACTATTCCTGCTCTTCTTTGTAGGATGCACCTCAGATTTTGACGATTTAAATACGAATCCAGACACATCGTCTTCCACCACTTCTAGCATGTTGGCTACTAATCTTATTATTGCCCATGCAAAGACAGGAGGAAAAGAAGGATCCGATTTTCTTAGCAAACGTTTGTTTTGGGGAGAACAAGTATATAACATACAATATAATAGAATCGGGAAGGGTAGTTTTGAACAGATACGAGAAATAACCAATGCTCAAAAGATGGTTGACTTATGCACCGACGATAGAAAAAACGCATATATAGGCCTCTATTATTACATGAAAGCCTGGGCGTTTTACTCTGCAACGATGACTATGGGTGATGTACCGTATAGCGAAGCGCTTCAAATAGAAAAGTTTAGAACGCCAAAGTACGACGAACAAAAAGATGTTTTTAAAGGTATTTTACATGATCTAGAGCAAGCTGATTCATATTTTGCCATAGCTACTAAAAGCATGGAGGGAGACCCTTTCTATGGTGGAGATCCTAAATTATGGAGAAAAGCTGCGAATGTATTTCGCTTAAAAGTTCTCCTTAACCTAGAAAAAAGAGTCGCAGATACTCCCGAATTAAAAGTGAAAGAAACCTTTAAAAAAGTAGTTTCCGAGGGCAATATATTTGAAAGCAATGCCGACAACTTAAAGATTACCTACTCTGATAAAGCAGGGCAACAAAATCCATTTCATAAAAATAATACCAGAAGTATTGATACTTATGCTGGTACTAAAACAATTATAGACCCGCTAAAACAGCTCAAGGACTATCGACTATTTTATTATTTCGCTCCTGCACAAGCTCTTACCGAATCCTTATATTTGCCTGAAGGTGCTTCATTATTGCAGAGAAATGATTGGAATGCTTATAATGGACTCAATGCTGCGGGAGATTTTGGCGAAGAGCAGAAAAAAATTGCCGCACGTATGCACCCTCGATTAAATGATATTTATAGAACTAGCTATATAGGAACACCTGCCCTTCGGCTGAGCTATGCAGACATGAACCTAATATTGGCTGAAGCGGCAGAAATAGGCTGGATAGATGGCGTAGCAAAGACATATTATGAAAAAGGAATACGTGCCTCATTCGAGTATGTAAGATCTTCGGTTCCTGACGAGGAAAAATACACCCAAGGAATGAGTATCACTAATCAATATATTACGGACTATCTTTCTAGCCCAGAAGTTGCGTATGCAAATGGCAATACCCAAAAAGATAGGTTGAAAAAAATATGGTTGCAAGCAACTTTAGGATCATTTTTGCATCTCGCTTGGGATTCTTATTATCAGTATAGACGTACTGCTTACCCTGAGTTGCCAATCAATCCGGAAACTAATTTGAATGATATGAAAGACAGAATACCGGTACGATGGCTGTACCCAGAATGGGAAACAAACTACAATAGAGAACAAGTGAGAATAGCTTTAGAACGTCAATGGGGTGGTGCTGAAGATATAAATAAAATAATGTGGATTATAAAATAATAACAACATGAAAAAAATATTAATACTAGCATTTACGATAGTTTCGATTATCGCAAATTCGCAAACTCCTTTTAATAAGTTTCTTTTTGACAATGAAATTATAAACTTAGATACCATCAAAAAACGCATGGCGGAGTCTGAGTTTGCTCATGTGGGACATACACCAACTTACAGCCCAGGATTGAGTGGCTATGCCTTGGATCTGACAGATGATGTGGGAGAACGCTTGCCTCTATTTTTAGACAAGTCAGAGATTCCTGCATACAATAAAGATTTTGCCATAAGCATATGGGTGAAAACGAAGATCAATGCACACCAAGGAACGCCTATTATGTCTAATAAGAAGAATGGTGAGCGCACAAGTGCTGGATGGACTATTGGAACTGCAACAAATGGTGCCTGGTTTTTTAATATTAGTGATGGAAAGAATACCTACAATTATGAACCAACGCCACAACGTCAGGCAATAAACGATGGCGCATGGCATCATATTGCCTTGAGCATTGATATGAAAAATAAGGAGATGTGGATGTATTATGACGGACGAAATGTAGCTATATACAATATAGAAAGTATAACTGACAGCATAGAAAGTGAACTACAAACTGTAATTGGCGGCACTGATGAGTACAACGACTGGGGCTCTCGTGGCGAGTGGACTGCCTTCAATGGCATGATAGATGAGGTGGAAATATATAACACCACCATCAGTGCAAAGAAGGTGCAAGAGACCTACCAAAGATTTTTTCCTGATGGCGCAACTAAAACGCCTAGAACACCTCAGAAATTAAAAATCCAAACATGGAATATATGGCATGGAGGTCGTCGCTATGGCGAGCATGTGGGTGTAGCTAGAACTATTGATGTAATAAAAGGAGAAAATGCCGATGTTGTTGGATTGATCGAAACGTATGGCTCGGGGGCAATTATTGCAGATTCTTTGGACTATTATTTTTATCTAATTAGTTCCAACTTGAGCATAATGAGCCGTTACCCCATAGAGAATACAGTAAAAGTATTCAAGAGCTTCTTTTCAGGAGGGGCAGTCATTGATTTAGGTCATGGAAATAAAATTGCTTTTTTTGACATCTGGCTCAATTACTCTCCTGATATGTGTGGACTATTTGCTGGAGCATCCGTTCTTCCCGATTTTCTTGAAAAAGAGAAACTAACACGCCAGAAAGAGATCAAAACAATACTTAGCGAAATTGATTCGTACATCAAGAACTCAGACAAAGTTCCTGTATTTGTAGCCGGCGACTTCAACTGTGGCTCACATCTCGACTGGACAGAAAAAGCGAAAGATCAATTTCATGGATTGGTGGTAGATTGGCAAACATCAAGAATGATGATCAATGCTGGATTCAAAGACAGTTTTAGAGAAATAAATCCCAATGGATTGAGAGATCCTGGATTTACTTGGTCGCCATTGATTAATAATGCCTCGCCTAATCAGAATTGTATTAGAGACCGTATAGATTTTATTTACTATAAAGGAAAGAAAATCTTACCATACAGAAGTAGAGTTTTGGAGAACCATGCTAAATTATGGCCCTCTGATCATGCCACAGTAATCTCTTCTTTTTATACAAACTGGTAGCACTTACAATACCGCAAAAGGGTAGTGTAACGACTACCTGCATATAATCAACAAAAACTGGTGGGAGGCATTGGAAGAGGCGATAAAAAATCAGAGTTTACAGACTTCCCATACATGGTGTACTATCTGTTTCAATAATTAATTTAAAATTGCAGCAAATATACATCATTTGCATTTTGATTCCCAAAAAACACTACCTTTGCCATATTAGTTTATTTTCTGAAGCAATTATATGAAGCAATTATTTGTTTATTTTTCATTATTAGTCTTACTTTCATCCTGTGATTTTAATAAAAGAAACTCTGTCTCTAAAATTTTTTGGATAGACAATCCTTTAGAGACGCCTATTACAATCCACATTGATGAAGAGGCACACACGATTGCTGCCAAATCGGTATTGCTACTCGAAATTCCCTCTGGTCTCCACCGTTTGGAGTACAATAAGGAGCAGGTTAATTTTGTGGTTAAGCCCAATAGCAAAGAAGTAATAATGAACCCAACACTGAGCAATTATGTTTTTCATCATGAAATGTACAGTCTAGAAGAAGAAGGGGCGGAAGAACAGGCCGATAGATTTAGAGAGACCTATCTCTACGATTATTATTTGGAATCTGGCGATACCATTAGAGTTCCCTTTAAATTGGTAAATGACTTATTTATAGAGAGAACTAGCTATTATTGGCATCTGAACCCAACCGAACCTTATAAGGAGGTTGACTATATTTCTATGGAGGGATCCAATCTTTTATCCGTAGTTAGATCCAAAATGTTTAGAGAACGTAATTTTTATAGACATTACGAAGCTTTTTTGCCGGATAATTTCCAGTTCCCTAAAAATGAAACTAAATTAAGCGATTTAAAACCTTTTGAATTTATGCCCGAGAACTTGAGGCATTGTGATTGTGCTGGTCTCGACATTATTTTGCAACTTAAATTAGCACAATTTGATTCCTTACAAATAGTGGATGCCACTGAATTTAAAGCTCTTTATGATCGTTTTAGCATAAAAAATCGCGCCGATAGATTAGAGACCGACTGTGGTCCTGATTATCCAAATTTAGGTGCTGAATCCGAATATTGGATTGTACGAAAAGCATTGGAAAAAAGCATCTTGAAATTGGGGGTAAGTAATGCCTTTATTGTTGAATAACCTACGAAAGAAACTCTATTATCGATTTTGAAGTATTAAGACAGCATATAGAAGGCGTGAAAAAAGCATTTGTAATTTGACTTATTATAAGTTTTAACCCTGTGAATGGGAATACGAAGGCATTGGCGCTGAAAATAAAATTGGCGAAATAGGTACACTCTTGCGCAAAGCATTATAATGGCTACCAGAATCTAAACAGAAGAATTAAGCGATAATCAAAATCTAACACTTAGATGCATAACAGGCATCATGCATCATTGCAGGATGATAGTGCTTGTCGTAGACCTTTTTTTTTTACACTTGCAGCATTAATTACAAAAAAACAGTACCTTTGTCTGATTATTTTATTTACTATTGCATTTCTATGAAACATTTTATTTATTTTTCGTTACTGTTAGTACTTTCATCCTGCGATTTTTCTAATGAGAAACCTCGCTCTACAACTTTTTGGATAGATAATCCCTTAGAAACACCCATTACAATAAGCATCGATGGAAAGAAGCATGAAATTGCCGCCAATTCGCAATTGCTTTTAGAACTTAAATCTGGCCGACATAGCCTTGATTACAACAATGAGCAAATTAATTTTGTAGTCAAACCCAATGATCAACAAGTGATAATGAACCCTACATTAAGCAATTACGTTTTTTATAATGAGATATATAGCGAAATAGGCAAAAATGCTGAAGAAGAGGTAGAAAGGGCTTATAAAGCCTATCTGTACGATTATTATTTGCCATCGGGCGATACTGTTAAAGTTCCGTTTAAATTGGTAAGCGATTTTTTTATAGGTAGATACAACTATTATTGGCATCTAAACCCTACAGAACCTTTTCCAAATACGGCAAAGATCAATAAGGGTGGCTCGAATCTTTCAACAGCACCTCAATCCAAAATATTTAGAGAGCATGATTTTTATTCTTATATAGGCGAAGAATTGGCTGCGGAGTTTCGTTTTCCTAAAAATGAAACTAAATTAAGCGATTTAAAGCCTTTTGAGTTTATGCCCGATAGTCTACATTTCGATTGTGCTCCCGCCGAAAAGGTTTTACAACTCAAACGTGCACAATTTGACTCACTGCAAACAGCTGATCATTCTGAAATGAGAGCATTGTATAATCGCTTTTCTAATCAAAAAGATATGTCTAATGTAAGGAATGAATGTTCCCCTAGTGATAATAAGAGCTTAGATCCAAATTCCAACTACGGGGATTTAGAAAAAGTAATGAGTAATAGAGTTTCGGAATTGAGTGAAAATAGTGCGTTTATTGTTAAATAAGAAAGCGCAGGCAAAATTACAAGCGCCACGACTAAACTCCCGACTTGGTTTTTACGGGAGTAGCTTCGGCCAATGGTTTTTGGAGTAGGAATAATATTCATCAGAAAAATTATAAATTCTACAATGCTGACAATAATTATGTAAGTCAGAACTACCCTCAAAACGGGGTAAGAGATGAACGCAACGATAGCTATCAGGTAAGGCTTAGATTTATCAGATGATTTTCCTGATGTTTCCCTAGGATCTGCAAGCAATCAATACGCCGAAGGCATACCTACCATGTGGGGCATCAACTCCTTTTTTTGTCGCAGCAATTATTGATTCAAAGACAGATATTTGTTTGAAGCCAATATACGAACCGATGGTTCATCACGCCTTGCTGAGGGTTCAAAATGGGGTGTGTTTCCTTAGTTTTCTGACGCTTGACGAATATCCGAAGAGGCTTTTATGAGCGGTATTACTTTTGTCAACAACCTTAAGATAAGAGGATCATGCGGACAAACAGGTAATGAGAGGATAGCAGAGTTTTTGTACAGAAAGGTGGTAGGTGATTTTAAATTATCGGGGGCATTTAATTTTGCATACAACAAAACAAACTTCTTGTTTGCATGAGTGGTTTATTGTACAATCAAGATGCCTAAAATGGATTTATAAGGGGCCACGAGATAGCTTCCCAGATAAAAATCACTAGCCTTATTTCTTATAAACATTATTTTTCATTACTTTTGCATAAATATTTTTTTTTTGCAAAACATGATAAAATCTTTTTCATACGCCTTAGTTTTATTACTTGTCTTTTTTTCTTGCAATGAGCAAGAAAAGTCGGCAGTACAGCTATTGGCACAAGCTCAATCGCACTATGAGGCAAAAGAATATTTTGCTGCAAAATCTTGTTTGGACAGCTTGAAAGCAGGCTATCCCAAACAAATTGCAGAGCAAAAACAGGCATTACAACTAATGAGGCGCATAGATCTTAGCGAACAAGAGCGTAATTTGCTATATATGGATAGCCTATTGCCCATCAAAGAAAATGAAATCGCAGAACTTCGCAAAAAGTTTGTTTTTCAAAAAGATGCACAATATGAGGATCAGGGCAAGTATTTGAGCCCACAGCAAGTAGAGTTGATGGAAAGGCAAGTATCCTGTCTTAGGTCGGGCGTTCGCGAAGATGGTCTGCTGTACCTTGCCAGTCGGTACTGTGGATCTATCCCACTAGAACACAGGCAAATAATAATCCGTCTTGACGAGTCTACCTATACTCAAAGCCAGGCCATACCTAAGGATGGAGGGCTCAATTACAGTTTTGTGGATGGGGGCATGTACACCGAGATTGTGACTTATCTTGGAGAAAAGGCGGAAGAAGTTGTGCATTTTGTGTGTGACAATAAAGATAAGAAGCTGCAAATAGAGTATGTTGGAAAGAAGCACTTTAAAATGAACCTTTCGCAAGGCGACAAGCAGTCTATTTATTTGAGTGCTAATCTGGCTACAGCAATGGCAGAAGTAATGAAAATAGGGCTTGAGAAAGAAAAATCAAGTCAGCGCATCAAGTATCTTAAGGAAAAGTTGGACTATTGACAATTATTCGTAACTCCTAGAATAGATGACGAAAAATCATGCCTAATGGGCATTAGTTCTAGGAAATTGGGGTTATTTCGACCAAAATATCTTACCTTTGCCGAAAATATTGCCGAGTAGTGCTTGGGGAAATATAGAAAACATAAAAATAATTAAAATATAAAAAAAATGAAAAAAACGGTTCTTTTTTTACTGACATTGGCTTTGTTGTCAGCATGTTCAGACAAGGGAGTAGGGTATTCGGTAGAAGGAAAGATTGATGCGCCAGGCATGAATGGGAAGCAAGTAGTATTTATTGAAATTTCTGATGGCAATATGCTTGCCTCAGACACAATTATGATTGTAGACAATGCTTTCACATACGATGGAAAGGTCAATAAAATATGCGTTAGAACGGGCAATATCTTGGATTCTGACATTCCTGCTTTCGAGATTGTGTTGGGAGAGGGACCTGTTAAGGTAAAAGTCCGCAAAGACAAGAAGGTAGAAATTGGAGGCACTCCATACAATGATGCTTTGCAGAAAATTTACGAGAAATCTACTGAATATGGCGACAATATGAGGGCAAACAAGGCCGCAATGGACAAAGATATTGCAGAAGGAAAACTGACCAAAGAGAAAGAAGAAGAGTATGCCAGCACTTTCCGCAAGCTGATTGACGAAAACACCACTACCCAAATTGCTTTTGCAAGGGAAAATATCGAAAACCCCTTGGGAGAATATTATTTTTTTAGAACTTATTTTTTCCAAAGTTTCGAAAACAAGCAAGAAATGATGCTGTTTGCAACACCAGCAATTAAGGAAAAATTTAATATGTGATTTTAAAATCGGCTTGAGGCAATAATCCTAATAATAGCCCTCGCAAAAGACACAGACACTTCAATTTGCTAATTAGGAATACAATATAAGCAAGGGGGTGTCTGTATGAAAAAGCATTTTTCTTGCCATACTAGAATTGAATATTCGATAAAAAATATTCCTTTTATGTGTGGTCATAGAAATTACATCTATCTCATTATTGCGAATAAAACTTTCTAAATTGAGGGTAAAGTCTTTTTCATCAATGATATCGTATTGTATGATTATAGAAGGATGCAATTTTTCAAAATATGCTTTTATTTCACCCAATTTCACCTCGTCCCAAGTCTCGGGCTTGCTAGTGACATGAAACAGATAAAAGGCTACATCAAAAGACTCAAACATCTTGAACAAAACATCGGCCGCCAATATATCTTGGTGGTCGAAACTAGTGCCAAAAGCCAGGCGTTTGATGTCTGAAAAATTCTTAAGAGGGGTGTTCTCGGGAATAGCAAAAACGGGTGTTTTAGACCTATCTATCACTTCGGCGGTCACACTTCCTATCAGATCTAGGTCTTTTTGGTCCTTACCTCTAGTTCCCATCACCACCAAGAGGGGTTTGTGCTGCTTGCAATAGTCTATAATCTCCTCTTCGGGAAGTCCATCTCTCAAAACAACAGTATACTCAAGATGAGGCCAGCTGCCATCATTCATTTTATTTTCTACCAGCTCTGAGAAGCTATCTAAGTCTGCTTTTGCCTTCTCCATCATTAGCATTATTGCATAGCTGTCTTTAGAAGATTGGTAAATGAAACTCTCGCCTAAAGAAATTGCTGTTGGAACAAATGGGGTCATAAAAGCATGCATAAGTACTACTCTGGCTCCTTTTTCTCTGGCATAATTCAGCCCAAATTCACAGGCTTGTATTGAATAGTTTGAAAAGTCTATTGGAATGAGTACAATTCTTTGATTTAGTTTTTCCTCTTTATTATCCATAATTTTATTATGTTAAGATTTTCAAAAAATCCCAAACGCTATTTTACGCATTGGGATTTTTATGTTAGCAAAAAAAAACTCTAATTAATCAATGGAGGAAACTTTGAAATTTGTTTCTCCCAAAATTATTAGGGCTTTTTCTAAAATAGCAGAATCGTCCAACATTACCACGCCCCCATCGGGCCCTGGCTCTATATGAATTCCACAACCTTCAACATCTACACTGTGCTTGCCTCCAAAATAATTACGCACGGCATCGACGCTGATGTTCAACTCTTCTGCAATTTTTTGCATACTTCCCTGAGGCAAGTTGTCCTTAATTCTACGCAACTCGTTAAAGCTTACTGTCTTGTTCATGCTTGTACTGTTATTAAGTTGTTTTTACAAAAAGATCTTCAATTATTTATTTCACGCCACTAACTTAAACATTAAATACGAAAAATCAAACTATTTACACCACTAATTTTGTTTTTTTAAGGCTTTTTGTGTTTTTTAGGCTCATATACCTCGCACTAATTCCACAATTTGCTCCCCAAAGAAAGAATAACAAAAAACCAAAATCAGATAGGTGATAATCAAAATTGCCGATTGCTGTGGTGTATATAACAATGGCTTATATCCCCTACGAGGGTTTTTCAAGAATTTTTTTCGTGCAAACATATACAATTTGTAAACCAAAAATCCAATGATAGAACCCACAATAGCTCCTGCAACAATGTCTGAAATAAAATGTACGCCCAGATATATCCTCGAATAGGCATTAATAGAAGCAAAAAGAAAGAGAATGAATGTAAGATATTTATTTCTAAAAACGAGAGACAGAAAAACGGCAAAACCAAAAGAATTGGTAGCATGACCAGAAATAAAACCGTAGCTACCACCTCTATATCCAAAAACAGTTTTTACGATATTCTCGAAATCGGGATGATGCGTGGGCCTAAATCTATGAAAATAGGGCTTGCAAATATGCGATGAAATTTGGTCGCAGAGCAAAACCAAAAGAATAATTGCGGCTATAATCAACAAGGATTCTTTCCAAGTTTTTTTGTAAACTAATATTCCAAATAAAACGATGTAAAACGGAAGCCACGACCATATCTGTGAATAAAGCCACATGAAATTGTCAAAAAAAGGCGTGTGCGGACTATTCAACAGTAAAAATAAATCTCTCTCCCAGGGCAATATTTCTTCTAACATAGGTAGTGTATAAAAATTTGATGTAAATTTAAGCTTTTAAAATAAGAGTTTCTAATTTTGCCTTTACTTTTTTGTTTTATCAAAACATTTCTTCAAAAAACACGCAAATATTTATTTTATATAGCAATCAAGAGGGCGCGGAGACTAGTTCTAAAAAATCTGCAACCACAAAAGTACTTCCACCCACAAAGATAATATCATTTTTAGAAGCCTTGCTTTTTGCTGCAAAAACAGCAGCCTTGACTGAAGAAAAAGAATCTCCAATAAGTCCAAAACTGGCGGCTTGTAGTCGCAGTTGCTCGTGGTCGAGAGCACGAGGAATATCGGCTTTTGCAAAATAATAAATAGCATCTTTGGGCAATAAGTCAAGCACGGAACTAATATCTTTGTCATTTACCATTCCAAAAACAATGTGTAGATTGGCGTAAGTATAGCCTTGCAGCTGCTGTACCACATATTTGAGCCCTCCCACATTGTGGGCAGTATCTACAATAATGCGAGGCTTGCTGCCTATTTGCTGCCACCTACCTTGCAGCCCAGTATTCTCTACCACCTTCGCAAAGCCTTCGCATACAGCATATGGCGAGATTTTATAGCCTATTTTTATTAGCTCTTCTATTGCACAGAGCACGCTTGCAGCATTTTTTTGTTGCACCAATCCGCCGAGCTGCCCCAATAAATTTGGATATGTTTGGTTTTCAAAAATCCACTGCCCCTCCTTGTTTAAAAGTGCTGATTGAATGATATTTTCCTTGTCAGCAAATCTAATTGGGGCATTTTCGCTTTCTGCCTTTCGTCTAAAAACGGCTTCCGACAGAGGGTCGCTTTCGCCGATGATGATGGGAGTTTCTTTTTTTATGATTCCCGCTTTCTCTTGTGCAATTTCTTGGATGCTATTGCCCAGTATGTCGGTGTGGTCAAAGCTGATATTGCTGATAATGCAAAGATCGGGCTTGATTATATTCGTGCAGTCCAATCGCCCCCCCAAGCCCACTTCTATGATGGCTATATCTACTTGCTCTTGAGCGAAATATTGGAATGCCATGGCGGTGGTAAGTTCAAAAAAAGAGGGCTGTATTTTTTCGAAAAAGAGCTTGTGCTCAGCAACAAAATCGACCATAAATTGTTCGGGCATCATTTCTCCATCAATTTTAACTCTTTCCCTAAAGTTTCTTAAATGTGGCGAAGTATACAAGCCTGTTTTGTATCCCGATTGTTTAAATATAGAGGACAGAATATGAGAAATAGAGCCCTTTCCATTCGTTCCCCCCACATGAATTGAGTGAAATAGAAGATGAGGATTATTGGTGTGGCTTGCGATGGAGAGGGTGTTCTCAAGACCTGTTTTATAAGCTGTAGACCCCATTTGCTGAAACATAGGCGCCATTTTGTAAAGATATTCAAGAGTTTCTTTATAGTTCATATTTGATAAATTTAAATGCAAAAACCTCTCATATCAATAGCGATAAGTTTAAGTCTTGTATTTTTGACTGCTTTGTTTTGTGCAAAGTTAAAATTAAGAACTGAATTTACCCAAACAACATGGAAATTTGAAAGATTAAAATTTAATGCCAGCCATCCTCTATTATCTTCAAGAGTGGAGATAAAGTACTGATGGCTGCAAGGTTTTAGCAAATAGATAGTATATTTGCATCCTAATATATTATACTTATGAAACATATTGCCCTGATAATTTTTCTTTCCTTAATATTTAAGCTTGGGCTACAAGCGCAATATTTTGCGGGAATTGTGACAAACGAATTGGGCGAGCCCATTTCGGGAACTACCATATATATTGAGGAGGCTAGGCAGGGGCTCATTTGCAATGATGCAGGCGAGTTTCAGACAAAAATGCCAGAAGGAATCTACCATGTAGAGTTTTCATGCCTGGGCTATCATAGCCAAAAAAGAGAGGTAAATATTAAGCCTGAGGCTAACAACTACCTTAGTATCGTCTTGCAATATAAAGATATAGGCCTTTCGGAAATTCAGATATACAATTCCAAAGAAGACCCTGCAATTGCTATTATGCGCAAGGCGATAGCCAATGCTCCAATGTATAGGAGTATGGTAAAGAAATATACTGCGGAGGCCTACGTAAAGGGTTCGGGAAAATTGTTGAGCACACCCAAGGTGCTGCAAAATATTGGTGGGGCGGGCGATGAGATAGCGCTTTATAAAAAGAAGCTTTTCCTGCAAGAATCGTTCAATGAAATAAGCTTTGAAGCGCCCGACAAGATTGTGCAAAATGTAAGAGCTTTTTCCAGTAGCTTCCCCGACAATTTGGACCCTAAAGATGTGATGAGCGTCATCAACAATAGTGTTTACAGCGAGATGTATGAGTCCAAGGTCTCGCCACTACACAGCAAGGCTTTGAGCTATTACCGCTTTCAGTACGAGGGCTTTGAAGAAGAGGGCGATGATATTATCAACAAAATAAAAATTATACCCCGCCTTGCCGACAGAAAATTGCTGAAAGGCTATATTTATGTTGCCGACAACAGCTGGGACGTTCGCCATGCGGCATTTGAGATGTGGGATTATGGGCAACAAACCAAGTACGAAATCACCTACAAGCAACTAGCTCCATCGGTATACCTTCCAACGGCTTACAGCATTAGTGTTGATGTTTCGATGATGGGGGTTAAAGCCTATTTCAATTACTTATCGTCGGTAAAATACCTAAGTATGGAGGTTGATGAAAACTTTATCGTGGCACAGAATGCGCAGAAATCTAAGGAAAAACCCAAGGGGAAGAAGTCCAAAGCCAAGAAGGGTTTTGAGGTAAAGGCCGACGAAAGCTATAAGGTAGAGACCGATTCTTTGGCAACAGTCCGCGACAGCCTCTTTTGGGACGATGTACGAAATGTGCGATTAAATGCCGAAGAATTGAGCAGCTATATTCGCAAAGATACCTTGCAGTCCCTTTCGGATTCCTTCAAGCAAAAGAGACTCCACCCTACTTTTTCTTGGTCAGATTTAATTTTTGGAGGTAGCTTTGGTGGCGACTCCTCCCTTGTGCGCTTTGGCTACAATGGGCTTGCGCGAGCCCTTCCGGAATACAATTTTGCAGATGGCTACTGGCTAGGACAGTCTTTTGATATTCGTATAAAGCGCAATGCACATAGCAGTATAAATATTGAACCGCAATTGTATTGGACTTCGGCAAGAGAGGAAATAGCTTGGAAAGTGAGCACGTCTTTTGAATATTCGCCTATGCGAGCAGGGGTATTGTCTCTCTCGGGAGGCTCTTTGAGCGAAGATTATCACCGAGAGAATGGCATGTTGAGAATAGAAAATACTTTGTACACCCTTTTTGCAGGAGTCAATAAGGCAAAGTTTTATAAGCGAGACTATATTGCCCTAGCCAATGACATAGAAATAAGCAATGGATTGCAGTTGAAGCTGGGGATGGAATTGTCAAAGAGAACTCCTCTTTTGAATGGAGCTACTTATAGTTTTTTTGGCAAGGGAGAGAATATAGAGCCTAATTTGCCCGATTATGATTTTTCTCTCAACAGCCATATTGAGGGGCTCAGCAAATATAGTATAGCTCTTAGTTATACTCCCGCACATTATTATACAGTAGCTAAAAACAGAAAGATATACCTACCTTCTCGCTTTCCGACCTTTAATATAGAGTTTGAACAGGGCTTTTCGGCTTTTGTGGACAGTCCGTCTAAATTTGTACGAATGGAAGGCGGTGTGTCGCAATCCTTTCGACTAGGTATATTTGATAGATTGAGCTATTCTTTCAATGCCGGCAAGTTCATCAATTCCAATACCTTCAACTATATTGATTATAAGCATTTTAACACAGGCAATCAATTGTTAGGAGGCAAGTATTTCGACCAAACTTATGCCCTATTGCCTGCCTATCGTTTTTCTACATCCGATTATTGGCTTCAAGGCGCAATAAATTATCATACAGAGTATTTGGCATTGAAGCGATTGCCGCTTTTTCAGGGCAAATTATTTCGTGAGGCCTTGCATGCCAAATGGCTGCATACGGATCAAAAGTCTATATATTCGGAGTGGGGCTATTCTTTGGCCCTTCCCATTGGAGCTATTGGGGTGTTTGTATCTTTTGAGGCTTTCGACCCTCAGTTTGTGGGATTCAGAATATCATTCCCCTTGCTGAAAGAAATCAATCTTAGAAAATAAGTCTTACTTGCGGCATTTGTCATAGCGCATTTTTTTATGTAATTTTGCAAGACTGCAGTTTGTAGCGATTCAGGCACATTGTACTGTTTGCCCAAGCTGGTAGCGAATCTATGTGCATTTTATAAATTATTTAATAATGTAAAAAAATATGGGCAAGATGATTTTCAAAATAAATACCAATACAAAGATGGCATATCTGGTGATTGCCTACCCCAATATGATAGCAGTCTTGGAGAGGCTAGGCATTGCCTTTGGTTTTGGCGACAAGAGTTTGCAAGATATAGCCATACAATACGAGATTGATACTAAAGCTTTCTTGTCAATACTGCTTGTTTTTCAGGGCAACAAAGAATATCCACTACTTTCTAAGGAATCTATAAAAGAGGTGATCCGATTTCTTCGCCTTTCTCACCTACATTTCAAAGAAATTCAGATTCCTGAAATCAAAGATTTAATATCCCTTTTTGCAGAGAGTATTCCCCAAAAACATGCGGCAATGATTATTTCCTTTTTTAAAGGCTATATAGAAGAGGTTTCCGAACATTTCTTGTATGAAGAAGAAACGGTATTTCCCTATATAGACTCAGTATTGAGAGATATGCCTCGCCTAAAAAGATATATGATTGACGACTTTGAAGCACATCATACCGACATAGAACAAAAATTGCTAGATTTGAAAAATATTCTTATCAAGTACATTCCTTCAGATATAAACTCTCCATATAGAATAAGCATTTTGCGTCATTTAATTCAATTAGAGGAGGATCTTCAATACCATTCATTGATAGAAAACCATGTCTTGATACCCTCAGTCAAGGAGATTGAAAACACCTCGACCTATGTTTAAGCTCATTGCAATTGTGGAGCCCTCTGTGCTGATACGCGAGGGCGTTTCCAATTTGCTATTATCTAATGGCTTGGCCCAAGGACTTGCCAGTATAGAATCATTTGACGATTGGAACGAGTTGGTGCGTGGAAGAGAGCCAGCCTTGCTTATCGTAAATCCTAGCCTAGTGAAGGAAAGTTTGACAAAACTTAGGGAGCGAAAGAACTTGGGCGACAAATGCTTCATCTTAGCCCTCGTTTATGGCTATTTTGTGCCCAGCGATATTACAGGCACCTTCGACGATATTATTTATATAACAGACTCAAAGCAAGTGTTTTGTCAGAAGATAACATCTCTTATCAAGGGCAAGCAGAGGGAGCAAACAGCTCCCGAAGGTGATTGCTTGAGTGAGAGGGAGAAAGATGTTTTGCGCTTGTTGGTACAAGGATTTGCCAATAAGGAAGTGGCTGAGCGTTTGCATATAAGCCCACATACGGTGATCTCTCACAGAAAAAACATAATAGAGAAAACAGGTATTCGATCACTGGCAGGATTGGCTGTTTATGCTATTCTGAACAATATCTCAGATATGGACGACTTGCAGCAGTGACAATTATTTTGGCAGCCTTTGTGGACGCTCCAGATTTTCCCAATATTTTTATGACCTCCTCATATTGCGAGAGCATATTGTTGCGATATGCCGTATCGTAGAGAATTTTTTTAAGTTCCATTTCCATGGCAGGTATTGAGAAATGCTTGGCAAACAATTCTTTGACCACGGTTTTGTCGGCAATAAGATTGACCAGAGATATATACTTGGTAGAGAAAAGGTTTTCAAATACAAAGGATACCACATGCTTTATTGGAGTTTGATAGCATACAAGTTGGGGAGTTCGCAACAATGCCGTTTCCAGAGTGGCTGTGCCAGAGCATACCATAGCAGCTTTTGAGTTTTGCAGCAGCCTATAAGTCTGGTCAAAAACTATCGCAACAGATTCATTTCCAATGTATTTATCATACAAACTAGGCTCTATTCCAGGAGCTCCCGCAATTACCACTTGGCAGTCTGCAAAAGAGCGGGTAGCCTCTATCATTGGGGGTAGATTGTCTTTTATTTCTTGCTTGCGACTTCCAGCGAGCAGGGCTATGATGGGCTTACTGGAGGTAAGATTGTTGGCAGCAACAAATTCCTCAAAAGACTCGTTGAGATAAGGGCGTTGAGCTACGGCATCGACTGTAGGATTGCCTACATATTGTACGTCGTAGTCGTTTTTTTTATAAAACTCAACTTCAAAGGGTAGTATGCAGAGCATCTGGTCAATATATTTTCTGATGTCTTTGATACGCCACTTTTTCCATGCCCATATTTTGGGCGATATATAGTAATGTACAGGTATTTTCAATACCAATTTTACATATTTGGCAATTTTTAGGTTGAAGCCAGGATAGTCTACAAGTATCACTACATCAGGCTTGAAGAGGGCAATATCACCCTTACATAATGCCATGTTTTTTAGTATTGTCGGCAGGTTTAGCAAAACGGGAATAAAGCCCATAAAAGCCATTTCCTTGTAGTGCTTTACCATAGAGCCTCCTTGAGCCTGCATTAAATCGCCCCCAAAGAACCTAAATTCTGCAGCCTCATCCTCTTCTCGGAGGCTGCGCATCAAGTTGGCGGCATGCAAATCGCCCGAAGCCTCACCTACTACTAAATAATATTTCATATGTCAATAAATTGCAAATTTGTAATTAATTTTTAATTACAAATTTGTAATTGTTTCATTTTCCCAAGCCTGGAAAGTTTCCATGGCTTGATAGTCGGTAAGGTCTATTTTACAAGGCACTACAGAAACAAATCCATTATTTAGAGCCGATTCGTCGGAATTTGAATTTTCAGGATTTTTGTGCGCAAATCGCCCTGTGAGCCAATAAACATCCTGCTGAAGAGCATCCTGAGATTTCATAAATTCGGAAGTCCACCTGCCTTCTGCCTGCGAGCATATTTTTATGCCCTTAATCATGGAGGTATTGGGAACATTGATATTCAGACAGATACCCTTTGGTAGCCCTTCTATCAAAACCTTTTTAGCAATAAGACGTACATATTGCATGGCAGCTCCAAAGTCTGCATCGTCCGATTGATTGCAAAGCGAAAAGCCTAAAGAGGGAATACCCATGATACACCCTTCGATGGCAGCGCCCATGGTGCCCGAATAGTGAATGCAGATGGAGGAGTTGGTGCCATGATTAATTCCAGACAATATGAGGTCGGGCTTCCTGTCTAAAACCTCGCCAACAGCCAGTTTGATGCAATCTACCGGAGTTCCATTGCAGGAGTAAATAAGCAGATTATCTTTTTTGCTTAGGAGCTTCATTCTTAGAGGCACCATTGAAGTAATGGAGCTAGACATTCCCGATTGTGGCCCCTGAGGAGCCATTACGACTATATTACCAAGGTCTTTTACTGCCTCTATTAAGCAGGCAATTCCTTTTGAGTCTACCCCATCGTCGTTGGTTATAAGTATAAGCGGTTTGTTGTTGGACATGAAAATATAAATTAATAGTGAATAGTGAATACTTGCGGATGCAAAGTTAGTAAAAAGTTAGTAAAAAGTTATTAACAATAAAGGGTACTTATCAACAAGTGATCAATTGTTTGTTGGAATAAGGGCTTATAATTGCATAAAAAAACTACTTTTGTTGTTTAAACAATACTAAAAACGAAGTATGGGAAAAATAATTGCTTTGGCAAATCAAAAGGGGGGAGTTGGCAAAACAACTACCACCATAAATTTAGGTGCTTCTTTGGCAGTTCTTGATCAGAAAGTTCTGATAATTGATGCCGATCCTCAAGCCAACGCTTCCTCGGGTTTGGGAATCAATATACGGGAAGTGAAACATTCAATTTATGAGTGTATCGTCGACAATGTTGATCCTCGCATAGCCATTGTGCCTACTGCTGTTGAGGGACTTTCCATTATTCCATCGCACATTGATTTGGTGGGTGCCGAAATCGAAATGTTGAGCTTTGATGATAGAGAAAATGTATTAAATACAATTCTTATGCAGATCAAAGATGATTTTGATTACATTCTAATTGACTGTTCTCCCTCTCTGGGTTTGATTACCGTGAATGCTCTGACAGCTTCCGACTCTGTGTTAATTCCTGTGCAATGTGAATATTTTGCCTTGGAGGGAATTAGCAAGCTTCTAAATACCATTAAGATAATTAAGTCTAAGCTAAATCCCAATTTGGAAATAGAGGGCTTTCTTCTTACCATGTATGATTCTCGTCTTCGTTTGGCAAATCAGATCTATGAGGAGGTAAAAAAACATTTTAGGGAAATGGTTTTTACTACCGTCATTCAGCGCAATATCAAATTGAGTGAGGCTCCTAGCTACGGGCAGCCTGTGGTATTGTATGATCCCGATTCTAAGGGCTCGCTCAATCATATTCAGTTGGCAAAGGAACTTATAGATAAAAACAAAAAAGGATAATAAAAAATCGGAATACAGTTATGTCCAAACAAAACAGACAGGTCTTAGGCAGAGGGCTTGATGCTCTTATCCGTATGGATGAGCCAAAAACAAGTGGTTCGTCCTCAATCAATGAAATTGCGCTTTCAAAAATACAGCCCAATCCCGATCAGCCTCGTTCGGTATTTGATCAAGAAGGCTTGGAGGAGCTTTCGGCTTCAATTCAAAGCATAGGCTTGGTGCAGCCCATCACGCTCAGGGAAATCTCCTACGACAGCTATCAAATTATTTCGGGCGAAAGACGCTACCGTGCGTCCCTGCTTGCCGGATTGGAAACACTGCCTGCTTATGTAAAAAAGGCTAGTGATGAGAATGTCATGGAAATGGCTCTTATAGAAAACATACAAAGGGAAGACCTCAACGCTATAGAAATTGCATTGGCCTTCCAAAACCTCATCGACACCTACCACCTCACACAGGACAAGCTCAGTGAGCGCATAGGTAAAAAACGCGCCACAATAGCCAATTTCCTGCGACTCCTTCGCTTGCCCGCCGAAATACAGATAGGCGTTAAAAACAAGAAGGTAGATATGGGACATGCCAAGGCCCTGCTCTCAATAGGCGATACTGCCACGCAATTGATGGTGTATGAGCAAATTATAGAATACGGATTTTCTGTCAGAAAAACAGAGGAGATCGTTAGAGCTATCAACGAAGAATCGCAGGAAATAAAAATAGTTAAGCCTAAGCCTAAGCCAAAAGTGCAAACTCCAGAAGAATATGAGCTATTGAAAAATCACTTGTCGTCTTTCTTTGGAACAAAGATAGGGTTTGCATGCAACGAAAAAGGGCAGGGAAAAATAAGTATTCCCTTTGATTCGGAGCAAGATTTAGAAAGAATCATTCAAGTTTTTGATCAGATAAAGAAATAATTCGTACTTTAGCACACTAAATTTGTCGGCGACTTGAAAATACTTATTGCTTTTATATTATTTATTATTTACTCACCCTTTCTCCTTGGGCAGGAGGAGGAATATGAGAACGATAATTTGCCAATAGATAGTACTGCAATTATAGAATTGATGTCCTCTATTGATAGTCTTAATGTAAATTATTTGTCGGAGCTGCCAGTATTCAAGCCCGATGCAACAAAAGCCCTGGTTTATTCTGCTATATTTCCGGGTTTGGGACAGATATACAACCGAAAGTACTGGAAATTACCCCTGGTTTATGGTGGTTTCTTGGGCTGTGTTTATGCAATTTCGTGGAATAGCAGTCAGTACAATGGCTACAAGCAGGCTTATGGCGACTTTGTAAATAACACTGGCGATTCTTGGTATCCCTATATACCACTATATCTGCAGGATTCGGACCCTTCTACTTGGGACAGTAGCACCAAGAGTAGATTTACAAACACCCTGAAATTGCACAGAGACTACCATAGGCGCAACAGAGATTTGAGTTATATAGTCACCGTAGCAATGTATGCACTCTGTATGATAGATGCTTACGTAGATGCCCAGCTGTTTGATTTTGATGTAAGCGACAATCTGGCTATTAAAATTCAGCCCGCCATTTTTGAAAAGACCCAAAGAAATGCTGCAGCAATAGGGTTTAACTGTAGCTTTAATTTTTAATAACTTATACTAAACGATATACAAGGTATGAATATGATGAAAATAAGCCTGCTGTCGCTAGCATTCTTCGCGGTGACGGCAAATGCTCAGGAAACATATTTTTTGGAAAATGAGCAGAGTGTTGAGATAGCTCCGTTTGAAGTTGCAGAGGCCGATACGGTAAGAGAAAATGATTTGTTTATCCCCGAAAGTTTGGATGCCAATGTAGACAGTCTCTTGACCAGTTGGCATATAAAATATTATACTAAGCGGCAGGAAAACAACCTGCCCCAGGAAACGATATTTACAAGCGACTCTGCCTATGTGGAGCGATTGTCTAGGCTGCCAAGGATAATGGAACTTAGCTACAACCCCGAAGTTAGGCGCTGCATAGATTTGTATGTAGAGCGCAGAAGAAGTCTTGTAGAATATATGCTGGGCTTAGCAGATTTTTATTTCCCTATGATAGAGCAAACTCTCGACAAGTATGATCTTCCCATAGAGCTAAAATTTCTTGCCATAGTGGAGTCGGCTCTCAATCCTGTGGCGCTGTCGAGGGCGGGAGCTTCTGGGCTGTGGCAATTTATGCTGCCCACAGGTAAGATGTATGGCTTAGAAATAAATAGCCTGATCGATGAGCGCCGCGACCCCATCAAATCTACCGATGCCGCCTGTCGCTATTTGCGAGATATGTATAAGACTTATGGCGACTGGAATCTGGTTATAGCGGCCTATAATTGTGGGCCCGGCAATGTCAATAAGGCAATTCGCCGCTCGGGAGGTAAAACCGATTATTGGTCTATATACCAACATCTTCCGAAAGAGACGCGCTCCTACGTACCTCTTTTTATTGCCGCCAACTATGTGATGAATTATTATGGGGAGCACAACTTATTTCCTGTAGAAACAAGCTTGCCCATGTCTACCGATACTCTGATGATAGAAAAACAATTGCATCTTGACCAGGTAGCCGCCGTTTTGAATGTCGATAAGGACTTGCTAAAATCATTAAACCCCCAATACAAGCGCGATATAATTCCTGGCAACTCTAAGCCTTATGTGCTAAGATTGCCTACTACCGATGTGTTTTCTTTTGTAGATATGCAGGATTCTATATTTGCTCATAGATACGAAGACTTGTTTCCCAATAGAACTTATGTGGTGGCAGGAAAAGGAAATACTCGCTCTGCCAACCAGCAGAGTATAACACACCGAGTGAAAAAAGGCGAGACAATGAATGGTATAGCCCACCGATATGGTGTGAGCAACAAGCAGATACGATCGTGGAATGGACTTACGTCCAACTCCTTGTCGGCAGGAAAAAATCTGAAGATAGTCGTTAATAATGGTGGAGTAGCTATAGCTGCGCCAAATGCGGCTATAAAACCTTTGGTGGCAGATGCCAAGCAGGCTGATAGCCCTGTAGGTAGTGCTCAGGCGGATCAGAATCAATCATTCTTGAAATATAAGGTTCGCTCTGGCGATTCTTTCTATTCTATTTCTAAGAAATATCAGGGCACTAGTGCCAAAGAATTGATGCAGATCAACAATATGAGTAATGCCTCTCTCAAAATAGGTCAAATCATAAAGGTTCCTGCAGTCTAATATTTTTATTTTTAATGGAAAAGTTAGTGAAAGAGGCAATGTCGGATACGGATATGGATTTGCAAGTTAAGGAAAAGTTTGAAGAACTTATTAAAGAATATAAGGGCTCCAATCACCGTCAGAAGTTTGAAGTGATTACTAAGGCCTTTCAGTTTGCCTACCAGGCACATAAGGGAACTAACAGACGCTCAGGAGAGCCGTATATTATGCACCCCTTGGAGGTAGCTTTGATTGCTTGTAGGGAAATAGGATTGGGTTCAACCTCAATTGCCGCAGCTCTTTTGCACGATGTGGTGGAAGATACCGACTATACAGTAGAAGATATAAGCAATCTCTTTGGTGAAAAAGTGGCTGAGATTGTGCAGGGGCTAACAAAAATGTCGGGAGGTATCTTTGCCGAAGCAGCCTCGGCGCAGGCCGAAAATATGCGTAAGCTATTGCTAACAATGTCTAGCGATATTCGCGTAATACTTATAAAGATAGCCGACAGATTGCACAATATGCGAACTTTAGGCTCACTTCTTCCCGCCAAGCAATACAAGATTGCGGGAGAAACAATGTATTTGTATGCCCCTTTGGCGCATAGATTGGGACTTTTTGCCATAAAAACGGAACTCGAAGATCTTAGTTTCAAATACGAACACCCCGAAGAATATGCCCATATTGAGCAAGCACTACAGTCGTCGGCAATCAATAGAAATAGTATATACGAGCATTTTGCATTTCCCTTGGTAGAAAAACTTGATGCGGCAGATATAAAATATGAGATGAAGGCTCGCATCAAGTCGGTATACTCTATATGGAGCAAGATGCGTGCAAAGAATGTTTCTTTCAGTGAAATTTATGATCTCTTTGCAGTAAGAATTGTTTTTGATTCTCAGCCAGAATTGGAGGAAAAAAAACAGTGCTGGGACATTTACTCTATGGTGACAGACCTATACGAGTTGCGCCCCGATCGCATCAGAGATTGGGTGAGTAGGCCCAAGGCCAACGGCTACCAGGCATTGCACCTTACAGTAATGGGCCCCGATGGGCAGTGGATAGAGGTGCAGATACGGAGTAGAAAGATGGACGATATAGCAGAGAAAGGTTTTTCAGCGCATTGGAAATACAAGGAGCATAATGTTGAAGAAGAAACAGAATTAGACAAGTGGCTTGAGACGATTCAGGAAATATTGGAAGACCCCAATCCCAATGCCTTGGATTTTATGGATACTATAAAGTTGAATCTTTATGCCGATGAGATTTTTGTATTTACTCCCAAGGGAGACATCAAAACTATGCCTCAAAATTCAACGGCTCTTGATTTTGCCTACGAACTTCACTCTAAAATAGGTAATCACAGCATAGGGGCTAAGGTCAATCACAAGCTGGTGCCTCTTAGCCACAAATTGCTTAGCGGCGATCAGGTAGAGATACTTACTTCCCGCTCGCAGAAGCCAAAAGAGGAGTGGCTAGATTTTGTTACTACCGCCATCTCAAGAACAAAGATAGAGACGGCCCTAAAGAAAATACGCCGAGATCAAATAAAAAAGGGCGAAATTATATTCAATGAATTTGTAGCACAGGTAGAAGGTATCTTAGATCCTAACCTATTGCTCAATAAAATGATATGCTATTTTGGTTTCCTCAAAAAGGATGATCTTTATTATGCTCTTTCTCAAAATCAAATTGCGTTTCCAGCAAATCCCAAGAAGTTTTTGAAAGAGAAATCCAATAATATGTTTGCTCGTTTTGTAAAGCAAGCATTTGGTGCGACTTCAAAGTCCAAGGACTCTAATAGCGCAGATGCCAAGTATGTTGCGGGAGAGAAGATTGATAAAAAGAAGACCTATATTTTGCGCGAAGAGGCTTTCAATCAAAACTATACTGTGGCCGACTGCTGTAGCCCCATATCGGGCGACGAGGTGCTGGGTTTTCTTACTGACGAAAACTCTTTGATAGTCCACAAAAGGGCTTGTGTGATAGCACTCAAACTAAAAAGTAGTTTTGGCGAAAGAATAATATCCTGTCAGTGGGCGGGACATAAAAGTGCGTCCTTTCAGTCGTCGATAGAGCTTCACGGCATTGATTCTTTTGGTATTTTGAACCAGGTAACGAAAGTTGTTACCGCAGATTTGGTTGTCAATATTACCAAAATAAATATTGAGACTAAAGATGGCTTCTTTGAAGGTCTGATAGATATTTTAGTACATGATGTAGATGATATAAATGTATTGTGTGGCAACATTCTCAAGATAAAAGGAGTAAAGCGAGCCAGCAGGGTTCAATAGCACTATTTTATATGCTTGTCTAATTCGTCAAATTCTGTTTTGAGGAGTAGCAATTCTTTTTTTATCTGCTTCAATCGGTCTACAATCTCTTCTGTTCTTACCACGCCGTCTTTATTGTCCCTCAATTGTTGCTTGGCTCCCGCCAAAGTCAAGCCCTTGTCTTTTACCAGATAGTATACCAGGCGAATATCTTCTATATCACTTTCTTTATATAAGCGGGTTCCTTTTGCTGTTTTTTGTGGTTTTATGCTAGCAAATTCTTTTTCCCAATATCTTAATAGTGATTCATTTACGCCAAATAGAGCTGCTACTTCTCCTATGGAGAAGTATTTTTTTTGGACTTTAATTTCGTTTAGCATATCTTTTGATTAGTCCATTACCTGTCCTCTATTTTCAGCAATTTCTATCATTCGCGCATACTCATCGGGCGTAAGATCCAGATAATAATATTTGGCTGGATTGTCGTGTCGTCCTCTTACTTTTACCTCGTAGTGTAGGTGCGGCCCTGTAGATTTCCCTGTGCTGCCTATGGTGGCTATAACCTCTCCTCGCTTCACTTTTTGTCCGGCTTTAACAAACATCTTGTCGCAATGTCCGTAGAGCGTTTCGTATCCAAATCCATGTTTTATAACTACACAATTGCCATATCCAGCATACCAGTTGGCGCGGCTCACTGTGCCATCGCCAGTGGCATATATCTCCGTTCCCGTTTTGGCAGTAAAATCCATTCCCGCATGAAAACGTGGCGTCTTGTATATGGGGTCTATACGCATTCCATATCCAGAAGCTATTCTCGAAAGGTCTTTATTGGCAACGGGTTGTATGGCAGGCATACATCTAAGTCTCTCTTCCTGCGATTGTATCAAGGAGGCTATTTCGTCGAAAGAATTGCTTTGCACATATAGTTGCTTGCTTATGAGGTCGGTCTGCATGGTAGTTGCTATCACCAGTTCTGAGCTCGGCATGTGCATTAGTTTTTCGTATCTGTTGGTGCCTCCAAAACCAGGTCTTCTGATAGATGAGGCTATGGGGTCGGCTTGAAAAATGGCTCTATACAGATGGTCGTCCCTTTCCTGTAGGTCGTTGAGAACCCTCTGGCTTTCTGACAACCTTCGTAGCAGCACCTCATATTGGGTAAGTAAAAGCCTATTGTCTTTCTTTAACTGTTGCTCTAGGGGCGAGTCAAAGATGTAAAAAGCGAGGGCAAAAAGACCAGCTCCAACAATGATTCCAATTAAGAGATGTCTAAAAACCACCCATATACGCTGTTTCCATGAGGGATACACGCGCTCGTAATTGAGAGTCCGAGGGTCATAAAGATAATATGTTTTGCGCATTTATTGTACAAATTAATAAATATAGGCTTATACAAGGACAAGCCCTAGCCTAAAGAGATGCTGTTGATTTTGAGATATTGCTACAAAAGTAATTTATTTTGCGTATTTTTGCAAATTGTTTAGCATTAATTAAATATAATTACAATACGATATGTTATCTTCAAACGCAATTCGCCAGTCTTTCAAAGACTTTTTCGAGTCTAAGGCGCACAAGTTAGTAGCTTCTGCCCCTATGGTTATCAAAGATGATCCCAGCCTGATGTTTACCAATGCCGGAATGAATCAATTTAAGGATATTATATTGGGCAATGTAGCTATTAAACATCCACGCATTGCCGATTCTCAGAAGTGCTTGAGGGTTAGTGGAAAGCACAACGACCTCGAAGAAGTGGGACACGATACCTATCACCATACCATGTTTGAGATGTTGGGAAATTGGTCTTTTGGCGACTACTTTAAGAAAGAATCTATAGACTGGGCCTGGGAATTTCTCACAGAGATTATGGGCTTGGATAAAGACAAATTGTATGTAACGGTTTTTGAAGGAAGCCAAGAAGAGGGACTGGATAGAGATGAAGAAGCCGCCACATTGTGGGCTCAATTCTTGCCGGGCGATAGGATAATAAACGGCAATAAGAAAGACAATTTTTGGGAGATGGGCGATATAGGCCCCTGTGGCCCTTGCTCAGAAGTGCATATAGATTTGCGCTCAGAGGCCGAAAAAGCCCTTGTTGAAGGACGTAGTCTTGTCAACGAGAGTCACCCACAGGTTATAGAGATATGGAACCTTGTTTTCATGCAGTTCAATAGAAAGGCCGATAAAAGTTTGGAGCCTCTGCCAGCCAAGGTAATCGACACGGGTATGGGCTTTGAACGTCTTTGCATGGCGGTTCAGGGCAAGACTTCCAACTACGACACCGATGTTTTTCAGCCCATCATTCAGACTATTGCCAAGCTTAGTGGAAGCAGCTACCTCAAAGATGAGAAAAAAGATATTGCCATGCGGGTCATTGCCGATCATGTGCGCACCATTGCATTTTCTATTACCGATGGACAGCTGCCATCCAATGCCAAAGCGGGCTATGTGATACGACGCATTTTGCGAAGAGCGGTGCGCTATGCCTATACTTTCTTGAATCAAAAACAAGCATTTATCTACAAGTTGTTGCCCTCTATGATAGCAACAATGGGCGATGCTTACCCCGAATTGCAGGCACAGGAGGGTTTGATAGAAAAGGTTATCAAAGAAGAAGAGGAATCATTTCTGCGCACTCTCGATACGGGTATCAAACTCCTAGATAAGGTGATTGATGATAGCCGTGCAGAAAATAAAACTGTGATTGATGGAGCTCTTGCTTTCATGCTCTACGATACTTATGGCTTTCCAATGGACTTGACAGAGCTTATTTTGAAGGAGCAAAATATGAGTCTCGATGTTGAGGCTTTCAATCAGGAGATGCAAAAACAGAGAGAACGAGCCCGCAAAGCAGCAGCAGTAGAGACAGGCGATTGGATTGTGATAAAAGACGGAGAGTCCATATTTGTGGGTTACGATTGCCTGCAGTCTGAGGCAAATATATTGAGATATAGGAAGGTAAAGCAAAAAAATAAGGAGCTATTTCAATTGGTATTAGACCGCAGCCCATTTTATGGGGAAATGGGCGGACAGGTTGGAGATAGTGGCTGGCTTATTACTGCCAACGAGAAAATAGAAATTATTGACACAAAGCGCGAGAACAATCTTTCAGTACATCTTACAAACAGTCTGCCCAGCGACTTGTATGCAAGCTTCACAGCCTCAATAAACGAGCCCAACAGGCTTGCCATAGAAGCAAACCATACGGCTACCCACCTACTACACGAAAGTCTAAAATTGGTATTGGGAAATCATGTGGAGCAGAGGGGCTCTTTTGTTTCGAAGGACAGCCTGCGTTTCGACTTTTCTCATTTTCAGAAGATGACTGATCAAGAATTGCGATCGGTAGAGAGGATGGTAAATGCCAAGGTTAGGGAAAACATAAATCTGCAAGAATTTGTAGACACCCCAATAGCCCAAGCCAAGGCTATGGGAGCAATGGCACTTTTTGGAGAAAAATATGGCGACGAGGTACGTGTTATTAAATATGGTAGTTCTATAGAACTTTGCGGCGGCACCCACCTTGCGTCCACAGGCATGATAGGATCCTTTCGTATCGTTGCCGAAAGTTCTATTGCCGCCGGCGTAAGGCGCATAGAAGCACTTACTGCCGAGGCCTGCGAAAATGATTTATATGCCAAATTGGACAAGTTGAAGCATATAAGGGAATTGTTTCAAAACACCCCAAATTTGTCGCAGAGCATACGTAAGTTTATAGAAGAAAATAGTGAGTTGAAAAAGAAAGTCGATATTTTTCTAAAAGAAAAAACCATTCAAATAAAAGATAGGCTTATAAAAGACAGGCAAAATATTAATGACGTATCTCTCTTTGTGCTTAAGGGCATTTATCCTGCCGAAGTTGTAAAGGATATAGCCTTTCAGCTCAGGGGCGAATATACTCAAAACGCCTGTTTCATAGGAGCTACCTCCATGGAAGGAAAACCTACTCTCACGCTCATGATTAGCGAGGATCTTGTAAACAGAGGATTAAATGCCTCCTCTATGATGCGTAGTGCCGCTAAGCACATTGAGGGAGGTGGCGGCGGCCAAGCTCATTTTGCTACCGCAGGAGGAAAAAAAGAAGATGGATTGCTGCAGGCTTTGGAAGATCTGAAGGCAAGTCTGAATACACAGCTGCTGTAATGAAAGTTTTTATTGATCCCCGCAGTACCATCAACTATTCGTCATATTATATCAAAGGATTGTACGATCTTTTTGGGCGGCGCAATGTGGACTTCTCCAGCAAGCACTTTGAAGAGCTTGAGGATATTGACATCCTCATGGCTTTTGTCTTGATTGAGGGCGACAAAAGAAAAAAAATAATCGTAGATTATCGCGATCAAACGGACTTGATTCTAGGAGCCTACCAGTGGTCGGATGCCTATGCAAAGATTAATGTAAGTCTATCCAATCATCCTTATCACGATCATAGCAAGCTTATAAATATACCACCCTCTTTTGCAATTAATATTTGGAACCCTCTTGACTTATTTTGTAATTTGGGCAAAAATTTCTTTAAGGCAAAAATTATTAGCCATATAAAGGACAAAAACATACATTTGAGACCCAAAATATGGATAAAAAATTATTTATCTCTATTGGGAAGACAGAGACTTGACACTTACACATGTGGCAAAGAGGCAGAGGGGCGGCATAAGAATTACGTTTTTTTTGTTTCTACCTTTTGGCCTGACTGCGAAGGCACCAATTACTATAGAAATAATTATATATTGACCTGTTCGCAAAAAAAAGAAATTGACTTTGAGGGAGGTTTTTTCCTTTATAAAAACACCTATGCGCCTAAAGATATTCCCGAGCATTTATTTTTCCGCAAATTTGTGCCTAGCGGGGTATATATGGACAATATAAAAAAGTCGCTTTTTGTGTTTAACACGCCGGCGGTTCACAATTGTCATGGATGGAAATTGGCGGAGTTTTTAAGTATGGGTAAGGCAATAATATCTACTCCCTTAAGCAATGATTTGCCCCATCCCTTACATCACAACAAAGAGCTTTTTATAGTAAATAATGTAGAGGAATTAGAAAGTGCCATCGACATACTCTCTGGGGACAAAGAACTTAGAGAAAAACTCGAGAAAAACGCAAGAGCTTATTTCGATAAATATGTGTCGCCACCAAAAGTTATGGAATACATCCTTGCAAAACTCGACGCTAGGTAGAAATATTCAAGGGCAAGTTCATTTTCTTAGCCTCTGAGAGTAAAAAATTGAGGGCTGCATCGTGCTCGTTAGGAATCACACCATCAAGAATGGCATCTTTGATGGCCGATTTGAGTATGCCCACCTGACTGCAGGCAGGAAGATTAAACATTTTCATAATTTCGAGACCATCGATAGGGGGCTGAAAGTTTCTTAGGCGATCTTTTTCTTCTATTAGCTGAAGTTTTTCTCTAACCAATTTAAAATTATGAAGAAAACGCCTTACTTTATCGGGATTTTTGGAAGTTATGTCGGCCTCACAAAGTAGCATTAGTCTGTCTATATCTTCTCCTGCATCAAAAAGTAGGCGGCGTATGGCAGAGTCTGTAATTTCATTGTCGCTCAAGCCTATGGGGCGCATGTGGAGAAAGACCATTTTCTGAACAAACTTCATTTTTTCGTTCATCGGGAATTTCATTTTCCTAAAAATATTTGGAATCATTTTCGTTCCTATATAGTTGTGGTTGTGGAATGTCCAGCCCGATTTATTGTCGAATCGTTTGGTAGCAGGTTTGCCAATGTCATGAAATATCGCAGCCCAGCGCAGCCAAAGATCCTCTGTTTTGTATGCCAAATTGTCTAATACACGCAGGGTATGGCTAAAATTGTCTTTATGCCCTAAGCCCTCTCTTGTTTCTGCTCCTTTTAGTTCCAACAATTCTGGAAAAATAATTGCCAAAAGTCCTGTTTTCTCTAGCAAGTCAAAGCCTACAGAGGGCATAGGGGAGAGCATTATTTTGTTGAGCTCGTCGGCAATGCGCTCTTTGGAGATGATATTGATGCGTTCTTTGTTGCGCTCAATAGATTCAAAGGTTGCGGGTAGCAGATCGAAGCCCAATTGGCTAGCAAAACGAATGCCCCTCATCATGCGCAGGGGGTCGTCGCTAAAGGTGATGTCGGGATCCATGGGGGTTCTGATAATTAGTTTCTGCATATCCTCTATTCCTCCAAAGGGGTCTATAAAATCGCCAAAAGTGGCTTTGTTGAGACTTATAGCTAGGGCGTTGATAGTAAAATCGCGCCTATTCTGATCGTCTTCGAGGCTACCATCTTCCACAATAGGCTTGCGAGAGTCGCGGCTATAGGATTCCTTGCGGGCTCCCACAAATTCTATTTCGCTGTCTTTATATTTTACTTGGGCAGTGCCAAAATTTTTGAAAACTGAGAGCTTGGCTCCCTTGCCTAGGCTCTTGGCGAAGGCCGAAGCCAAATTTATGCCGCTACCCACACATACCACATCCACATCTTTGGAGGGGCGGCGCAGTATCATATCTCTGACATACCCTCCAATAATATATGTTTCTACATTGAGCTCGTCGGCACAAAGGCTGATGTTATGAAATAACTTATCTTGTAATTTACTTATTATTTCGTGCTTGCTAATTTCCATTTATCTTCTTTATTAAGATTGCAAAGATACGATTTTTGCCTTAATAAGGTTTTGGGCTCGAAGTTTTTTCACTTATTTTTTATCCACTTCCATATAAAGGGAATCGAGGTGACTACAAAGAGTCCTAGTATAATAAATTCGAGATGTTCTTTGATATTTATATCAAATTGTTTCATAAAAAGAACGTATAAATAATGCCCAGCCATTGTCATGCTTGTCACCCAGAGTAGGGAGCCTAGGATGTTGTATGTAATAAAACGTCGTATATCCATTTTTACTAGTCCTGCAATGATGGGAGCAAAAGTGCGTATAGTGGGTAGGAAGCGAGCAATAACGATTGCTTGGGCTCCGTATTGTTCGTAAAACTGCTGGGTTTGTATGAGGTATTTTTTTTTGTAAAAAAATCCATCTTCTATTTTCAGAAAAAAACCCTCGCCTTGCTTTCCGAACCAATAGCCTACCATATTGCCAGCAATACCGCACAGGCTGATAAGTATAATTAGCAAGAGGAGGTTGCCTATCTCACTACCCACCCCTCCTTCTATCAAAGAGGAGATTAATTTTTCGCTGTATATGCCTGCTATAAATAGGAGGCTGTCGCCAGGCAGAAAGAAGCCAAAGAACAATCCTGTTTCTGCAAACACCACAAACAACAAAAGCCAAAGACCTCCATTATTGATATAAAATTCGGGATTTAGTAGTTTTGAAAGTTCTATGTCTAAAAAAAAATCCATACTGAGTACTCTTATGAATGGTTTGGGACCTCAAAAGTCCGCTGAAAGGTTTATTTCTCGAAATCGCCAGTGCAAAAATATACATTCCTTGACACTGAACTCTCATTGTGGTATCTATCGTTGGAGGTGACCACATAGTGGAAGCCTATTTCTTGGCGCAAGTCTATGCGGCAGTAAATTTCCGTAGCCCGTATGCCTGTAAATATAATGTTTGCAGGATCCCCAATATCTACAGGATATTTTTGTGACCTATAAACGTTATAATACAAGACTTCTTCAAGGTCGGCATTTTCCCAGCTCAATCTCAAAACAGAGTCTTGGGCTATAGCGGATATTTCTTGTAGGGCTGCTGGAGCAATATTATCAAGCCAAGTAAGGGCGGGGAGTAAACTTTTGTGCTCATAAAATTGAGAGAAAATCTTATCTTGGATACCCTTAAAATTGTCTGCAAGGTATTTGGCACGATAAAAAGCGTTGCCCTGTGTGTTATTTTCTCGCGAATAGGCTATCTGATCCATTATTACTTTAGATTCCCAATTGCCCTCATTCAAATCTAGCCTATACAAACCAATGCCAGGCACCACAAATCGTCCATGCGACTGATCTATCCAATTGTGTATGAAAGGAAAAAACAAGTCGTCGGTATAGTACATCATGGGCACGATGAAATCATGTTTGCCCTTTCGAAGCCAATCTACAGGGTCTTGATGCACCTCTTCGTAGGCTGTCCACCCGGCTTTTGGCGATGCCGGAATATATTGATATTTTCCAAGTACAGAGCTACTTACCTGCACCCATGGCTTTATGTATTTTATTGTATCGTAGGCCGAATACACAAATTTATTGATGTTGTCTCGTCGCCAGGAGTTTAGCTTTTTATCAGCCCCAAATTTTTTAAAAGTGCTTTGGTCGGGAAATGATTTTGCCTTTTCGGGGTATCTAAGGTAGTCGAAATGAAATCCATCGATGTCATAATTTCTAACAATCTCTTTTATAAGGCCCAATAGGTAGGTGCTTGTTGCCGGTTCTCCTGGGTCTAGGTAGTATTCTCCCTCATGTATTTTGACCATATTTTTTTTCTTCATCAACTGTTTTGCCACCCTTCCATTTTTGCCAATTGTCCCCAAGGGATAGGTAACGAACCAGGCATGGCATTCCAAACCTCTGAGATGACAGGCTTCAATGGCAAAGGCCAAGGGGTCGTAGTCGCCAAAATTTTGCTCTCCCTTCCTAAGCACAGTAGCCATAGGTTCAATTGCAGAATGATAGATAACATCGCCCCTTAAGCGGGTTTGAATAAATACCATATTGTAGTTTTCGGCTTCCAATTTATCCAAAATTTGTTCCAACTCGTTCTTTTGTCTAGCAATTCCTGCAGGAGAATCGAAAGGGCGACTAGGCCAATCTAAGGCATAATTCGTTGTCAGCCAAACAGCCCGTATTTCATGCTTCTTTTGAGCTTTGGCAAAAATAAAACTAAAAAGAAGTATAATAAAAATAAACCTTTTCTGCATTTATATATCTTAATTTTGGACGTAAAGATACGTATCAATTATCAATTGTCGGTTATGAATTGCAAATGACAGATATTTTTTTTACTTTTGTCCTCGTTTTAGAATCGTTTTCAGTAAGAAATAAAAGCAAAATGGAGTTAAAATTTCTTAGTTTAGCAAGTGGAAGTAGTGGGAACTGTTATTTTCTGGGAACAGAAAATTACGGTATTCTCTTGGATGCTGGGCTTGCAGTACGTTCAATAAAAAAAGTCCTCAAAGATAATAAAATAGACTTAGAAATGATTATGGGTATTTTTGTTACCCATGATCATGCCGATCATGTAAAGTCGGTAGGAGTCTTGGGAGAGAAGTACAACATTCCTATCTTTGCCACCGAACTTGTGCATGCAGGTATTGCAAGAAGCAGGTATGTGGAAGAGCAACTTGTTGGTTCAAAGAGAGTTATATACAAAGAAAATCCGATAGAAATAAGAGATTTCAAAATTACAGCTTTCGAGGTGCCTCACGATTCGTCTGATTGTGTGGGCTACTTAATAGAGTTTGGTGAGCACAAATTTGTTCTTGCCACAGATATTGGGCATATCAGTGATACCGTTGCAAAATATATGCTTATGGCAAACCACCTGATTGTGGAGGCCAATTATGATTTAGAAATGCTAAAAAAAGGAAGCTATCCCGATTTTCTGAAGCAAAGAATAACCAACGGCACAGGCCATTTGAGTAATATGCAAACTGCCAACTTCCTTGCAGAAAATTTCGACCTCAAGCTAAAAAATATATGGCTTTGCCACCTCAGCAGAGACAACAATCATCCCGAATTGGCATTCAAAACAGTAGAACTTGCAATGGCTCAATTTGGCATTAAAATTGGAAAAGATGTCAATGTCACTGCCCTAAAAAGAACGACTCCTTCTCAAATGTATCACTTCAAGTAGGTATAAGCCCAGCATTACCAGCGCGGCATTGATAATGAGCATTTCGTAGCCAAACTGGTAGGCTGTAAGTCTAAAAACAAGCCTATCCATCGCAAAACATATAATTGGCGAGAGCACACATACATAGGGCACATATTTATCTCTAGTTTTACCTTTTAATAGAATACCGAAGGCAAACAATCCCAAAAGAGGCCCATACGTATAGGAGGCTATCATGTATATAGCAGTTATAATACTCGAATTATTGGCTGCTTTAAACAGCAACATGATGAGTATAAATGATATGGAAATGAAAAAATGAACCCTAATGCGCAGTTTCTTAGATCGCTCTTCTTCATTGGTAGACAGTCCTAGAAAGTCAATGCAGACAGAGGTCGTTAGCCCTGTTATGGCAGAGTCTACGCTTGCAAATGTGACGGAAATAATGCCGATTACAAAAAATATTAGAGCCAATTTACCAAAATAAAACTGTGTCACCAGCATAGGGAATATATCGTCCGATAGGGCAGGCAACGCTATCTGATTGGCTGAGGCAAAGCAAAGCAATAAAACTCCCAGGCAAAGGAAAAGAAAATTTACGGGAATAAATGCAAAACTATACCAGCACATATTTTTTTGTGCCTCACGTAGGTTTTTGCATGATAGATTTTTTTGCATCATCTCCTGATCCACTCCTGTCATGGCAATGGTTACAAAGATTCCACTTAAAAACTGCTTGACAAAATGTTGGCGAGATACCCAATCGTCAAACACAAAAATCCTAAAGTGCTCACTCTCTTTTATCTCCATAGCCAAACCCACCATATTAAGATTCATCTTGTCGGCAACTTGCCATATCACCAAAACCATGGCAGAGAGCAGGAAAAAAGTTTGTAAGAGATCAGTCCATATAATAGCCTTCACCCCCGATTTGTATGTGTAAAGCCATATCATCAATAAAAAACCGCTTGCTGTGAGCACGAAAGGAATATTCCAAGCATCAAATACATAGGTCTGCAAAATCATTACAGCAACATACAAGCGCGCAGAAGCCCCAATGGTGCGCGAGACAAGAAAGAACCCAGCACCAGTTTTGTATGCTCGTTGCCCTATGCGCTCTTGAAGGTAGGTGTAAATACTCACAAGATTGAGACGATAATAAAGTGGCAATAGCACAAAAGCAATTATCATATATCCCACAAAAAAGCCAAACACCATTTGCATATATGTCATATCAAAATTGCGTACCATGCCCGGAACGGAAACAAAGGTCACGCCTGAGAGAGTAGACCCTATCATTCCAAAGGCAACAATATACCATGGCGAGCGCCTGTTGCCTGTAAAAAAAGCGGCATTGCCCGAATCTAGCCTGCCAATAAAATGAGATATTAGTAGCAAGATGGCAAAATAAATGCCTATGATGAGTAGTATACTTACTGGATCCATGTTTTAATTTTTTGATAAATTTCTTGCTGTCCACTAGGGCTATTTTCGCGCTCCTTGTGCTTAAATACATTCTGCAATTGCTCGTCAATGAAGCATGCTTTCACAGTCTCTTGGAGCTGAATGTTAAGGATGGAAATGATATTACTTTTTATCTGGAGGTCTAAAATAGGAAAAGCCGCTTCTATGCGCCTAAATAAATTGCGCTCCATCCAGTCGGCAGATGCTAAAAACACACTCTCTATGCCCTTATTATAAAAATACCAAATTCTAGCATGTTCCAGATAGGCATCTACAATGCGCGTGATGCGTATATTTTTGCTGTAAGCCTGCTTGGGAACTATGCAGCAAATTCCCCTCACAATCAAATCTATCTGAACGCCACAAAGGCTTGCCTCGTATAGGTCGTCTATCAAATACTGAGCTTGCAATCCATTCATCTTAAGAATTATGCGTCCTTCAAAACCCTGTTTTACATGAGCTATCTCCCTACTTATCATCCGTTTTATCTCAGATACCATATTGAATTGAGATACCAGTGCTGTTTCAAAATTTATGTCTTTATCATTGCCTTCTAGGAGTTCAAAAATCTTGTAAACCTCTGTGCATATTTTTTTCTTAGCAGTGAGCACAGCCATATCGGCATACAGTTTTGCTGTTTTTTCGTTGAAGTTGCCTGTACTAAAATATGCGAAAGATTGTCGGCAACCTCCATTCTTAGAAGCTCTAAGGACAACCAATGCTATTTTGGCATGCACCTTTAGTCCCGACAAACTGTAGATAATATCTATGCCTGCGTCTTTCATTTTTTTTGCCTCTTTAATATTGTTTGCCTCATCAAAACGGGCTTTTATTTCTACGAAAACAGTGATCTTTTTTCCTTGACCGCTGGCAGCAATCAGTGCCTCTATAACAGCAGACTCTTGGGCTACCCTATATTGGGTAATCTTTATTTCCTCAACTCTGGGGTCTGCCGCCGATTCTCGCAAAAAGCGCAAAAAATATTCAAAAGAATGGTAGGGATAGTATAAAAATAAATCGCGCTTTTTTATTTGAGTAAAAATCCGTAGACTCTTGTCGATGTGAGCAATACGAATAGGTACCATTACTTCTTGCTCTAAATTGTATCCTATAGGATTGGGCAGCTTTTGCAGGTACTCCATACTCAGGTGGGGATTGTCGGGACTCATATCGTCAGGAAAAATGCCAAAAGTCTCGCAGAGGTAATCTCTAAAATCTTGCGGCATATTTCTATCGTAAACGAAGCGAGTCATTTCTCCCAAATTACGACGTTTTATATTTTTAGAAATCCTTTGCGCCAAATCTTCTCCTCCAGTTTTGTCGTCTTCTATGAGTATAGCAGCATCACGAGAGGTTTTTATAGAATAGGCACTTTCTACAATAAAGCCAGGGAAGATACTCGATAGATTGGACTTAATCAAATCTTCCAAAAACATGTAGTAGTAAAAACCTCTTTCACAAGGGAGGGCTACAAAGCGGGAAGATTTGGAGTAAGGGATTTTTATGAGCGCATAATAATAACCTTCACTATTTAAGAAGGTCTCGTCTTTTATTTTTTTTATTAACCTAACCACCAAATACAATCTGCTGTCTCGTATAAATACCTGAACATCATTTCTCAATAGCATCACCGGCTGTAGATAAGGGAAAACCTCTTCCCTGAAAAAATGAGCGGCAAAAGCGATGTGAAAAGATTCAACTTCTTGGTTGTGATATAGAATAATATTATTTTTATATAAAGAGGGTATTATATGAAGCCTGAATATTTCGGAAAATTCATGCTGCTGACGATCTACTTCTACTCGTATTTTTGCTAAATTAGCCTCTGCTTCTTGCACATCATTGCCTAGCTCTATTTCTTTGACAATATTGCTTATGCCTTGGGCAACCCTAACCTTGAAAAACTCTTCTAAATTGGATGCGTGTATTGACAAAAATTTGATGCGTTCGTAGATTGGTACAAATTCGTTTGTGGCTTCCAGCAATACTCTGTAGTTGAAAGAAAGCCAACTTATGTCTCTATCAAAATATCTGTATCTCGTCATGCTCCTTAAAATATTTCGGCATGAAGATACACAAAATAAATTGCAAACTACATCCTTCTTAAATGTTTGCTAAATATTAGGTGATTTATTATTTGTGAACACACATTTATATATATCTTTGCGTCGGAACTAACTATTTTATTATGAATACCTTTCACCCTCATGACTATGAGCGTGTATACATTAATTATTTTGCGAAACTCAAACGCTTTGCAAAAGAATACGTTATCTCTGAGGCTGAGGCTGAGAATATTGTGCACGATGTGTTTCTCGAACTTTGGGAAAAAAAAGAGGCATTAAATTTCCCAATAAATCTGGTAGCCTTCCTTTTTACAGCCATTAAAAACCGTTCTATGGATTATCTAAAGCATGAAATGCTTGTTCGGCAAACAAGTAAGTACTTGAAAGAAGAGCAAAACATGATCCTTCAAATGAAATTTGAGTCCCTTGAGGCCTTTGATCAAAATATTGCTGATGAAAATGCCTTGGAAGCTCTAATACAGAAAGCAATTGATACGCTCCCCGAAAAATGTAAAGAAATTTTTGTAATGAGTAAAATAGAAGGGAAAAAACACAAAGAAATTGCCCTCGAACTAAATATATCAATCAATACAATAGAAAGCCAGATGGGACTTGCATATAAAAAACTGCGTGTAGAACTCAAAGACTACCTCCCACTGCTTTTTTTCTTATCTTGAACCTTATTTGCCTAAAAAAACAGATCTGCTACAATGAGGATAAACACTTGTTGTACAGACTTGTCAGCCTCAAAATATAAAATTAGTGTAAAATAAATAAAAAATAATTAATTTTTTATTAGCGGATTTTTGATTCTCAATCGTCTATTGATATATCAAAGAAAATAAATGAACAAAGAGATACAACAAATAGAGAAATATTTTCTTGGTCACTTAGATCAAGAGGCAAGTATTCAATTATTTAAAAAACTCGAAACGGATGCCTCCCTAAAAAAGGAATTTATTTGTTTTCAGAGCACATATGCTCTTACACAATTGCTTCCACGCACCGACGACAAGGAAATGGGAGAAAAAAGCTATCTCAATTTTAAGCAAAAACAAAAAGGCCGGCACAGAAAGAGACTATGGATACAGATTATTCGCAATGCCGCCATTGCCGCCCTATTGATAGGGGCAACTTGGTATATATCAAAACTAAATCAAGAGGTTGATCAGAGCAATGCAATGAATACGCTTTTTGTTCCTGCCGGACAAAGGGCGCAACTAATGCTCAATGATGGCACCGAAGTTTGGTTGAATGCACAGTCTACACTCTCTTATCCTGCGCATTTTTCGGGAAAAGAGCGAAAAGTAAGCCTTGTAGGAGAAGCTTATTTTAATGTTGCCAAAGATGATAGTAAACCATTTGTTGTTTCGAGCAAAGATATAGATATGAAGGTGTTGGGAACTAAATTTAATGTTTTTGCTTATGAAAATTCAAAATTTATAGAAACACACCTGCTCGAAGGGAGCATAAAAGTCTATAAAAAAGGCTATGAAAAAGATGGACGCATCTTAAAACCAAATGACTTGCTACACTACGAAAATGGAAATATGCTCGTTAAAAAGGCTAACAGCAATGAGTACCTTCTATGGAAAGAGGGGATATACTGTTTTGAAAAAGAACCCTTGGAAAGTTTGATTGAAAGGCTTGAACTATACTATGATGTGAAAATTGTGGTCGAAAACAAGAGCATACGAAAGCTACAATATACAGGCAAATTTAGACAAAGAGACGGGATATATGAAATACTCAGAATCATGCAGAAAGTGCAAAAATTTGAGATCGTGAGAGATGAAATAGAAAATACCATAACATTAAAATAGAAAGCCTGCCTATGGAATAAATGAATAAGAAGAGTTCAAAAAGAAATAAAAAAAAATCAGCAGATGCTACAACATCTGCTGAAAACTGAAAAGTTAACACCAGTCAAAAATTAGTATTTACCTAACAATAAACAAAGATATGAAAATAAACCCTTTGTTAGTATGTTTTATCGCAACAATGAAACATATTACAAGCCATCATAGAATTATGAAAGTAACAACACTTTTACTATTTGCATGTAGCTTACAACTTCTGGCTACAAGTACCAAGGCACAGAGTGCCGTCATAAACCTAAATGAGAATCAATTGTCTCTGGGTCAATTAATCTCCGAAATTGAACGACAGACAGAGTATCTGGTCGTATATAGTGCCAAAGAGATTGATACAAACAAGAGCGTGCAACTCAAAGCCAAGTCATCAAAGGTCTCTACTTACTTACAAGAGGCTCTTAGTAATACAGATGTAGCCTATGAGTTTGAAAATGATTATATCATTCTATCGAAAAAAAATGCCGATCTGCAACAGTCCGACAACAAAAAGATTTCGGGAAGAATAACAGATCAATATGGAGAGGCTATCATTGGAGCTAGTGTGGTGGTGAAAGGAAGTACTATTGGTACAGTTACTGATATTGATGGGAGGTTTGGCTTGGACGTTCCCGCAGATGGCAAACTGATAGTATCTTATGTAGGGTATAGTAGCCAAGAATTGGCTACAACAGGAAAATCCTCTTTGGATATTCTCTTGACTGAGGATGCACAGGCTCTCGACGAAGTGGTGGTGATAGGTTATGGCACAATGAAAAAAAGAGATCTTACTGGTGCTGTATCTTCAGTAAAATTGGCAGATGCTCCTATTCAAACTTTTTCTACAATCTCTCATGCAATGGCTGGTAAGGCCGCTGGCTTGAAAGTTACCCAAAACAGTGCGCAAGTTGGAGGTGGTGCCACATTCAATATTCGTGGAGCTGCATCAATTGGTGCTGGCAATAGTCCGTTGTTTATTGTCGATGGATTCCCTATTTCTTCCAGTAGTTCTCTGGAATCAGGAAATCGCTATGATGCAGGATCGACCGACAATGTTTTGGAATCAATCAATCCCAATGATATTGAATCCATAGAAATATTGAAAGATGCCAGCTCTACAGCCATTTATGGCTCTCGTGCAGGTCATGGTGTGATCATTATCACCACCAAACGAGGTCGTGAAGGTAAGGTTACTGCAAATTATTCCAGTACTGTTACAGCACAGTCCATGCGCAACTCTTATAAAATATTAGGAGCCAAAGATTTTATGCTCCAAAACAACCGTTATTATCATGAAACCTGGTTGAAAGAAAACGGACAAGGTGTTTATGCCGATTATATCACTCCAAATCCAAATCCATCGCCTTTTGTCCCTTCCTATACGGATCAACAAATAGCAAATGCCAGAACTACAGACTGGTTTGATGAGGTGACACGAGCGGGTTTTCAACAGCAGCATAACCTATCTTTAAATGGCGGAACAAGTACTACCAAGTACATGGCATCTATGAATTTTACTGAGCAGAAAGGAGTTGTACGCAACAATAATATGGAGCGTATGTCTGTAAAATTAAACTTAGACCAACAAATATCAAAATTTGTAAAAGCAGGACTCTCTCTCAATATCAGTAGAAATAAATATGACAACGTGCCATTAGGGGGCAGTCAATGGGAAAATGCTGGACTAATTACTTCTGCTGTGTCGTTCAATCCAGCTCTGCCTATTTATGATCAAGACGGAAACTACATGCTCAATCCCCAACTACCTCAGGTGCCCAACCCTGTATCCTTACTTGAAATTGTAGACAAAACAAATAAAGATCGCATACTAATGTCGGCATATATTGAGGCCGAACTTGTTAAAAATCTAAAACTTAGAGCCAACTTTGGAGCTGATCGAAAATATCAAAAAAGAAAAAATTACCTTCCCAAATCCACGCGTTATGGAGGCTCGGCAAATGGTTCAGCCTCAATTTATCAGGAAGATGGCAATGACTATTTGATGGACTTAACAGCAAATTACACTAAGGTAATCGCAAATCACAACTTTACAGCTTTAGGGGGGTATTCTTATCAAGAGTTTAGTTATGAGGGATTTAATGCCGCAAATTCAGATTTTATTACAGATGCTTTCTTGTATAACAATCTTGGTGCTGGAAACTATCCTAAACCATCAGTAGGTTCAAAAGCAGGAATAAGTTCGCTCAGTTCGTTTTTTTCCCGTATCAATTATTCATTCATGGACAGGTATTTATTTACAGCAACAATACGTACTGATGGAGCTTCCAATTTTGCCAAGGGTAATCAATGGGGCAACTTTCCATCGCTGTCGGTAGGTTGGAGATTTACCGAAGAATCATTCTTTAAAGTGAATCCTACATTGCTGTCTAATGGTAAACTGCGTGCCAGTTGGGGTCAAACAGGAAATTCAAATGTGGGTAATCGTGCTATTGATTTCTACAAAACAGCTTACACGACTCTTTTTGGCGACAATGCTTATGTTGGAGTGGTGGCATCACAATTGGGAAATCCAAACCTTACTTGGGAGACTACTACTGAAACTAATATTGGACTAGATCTTGGTTTTTTAAATAATAGAATTAATATTGCTGCCGAATATTTTGACCGAACTATATCTGATCTATTGGTAGCGGAAAAATCACTGCCTCATTACAATGAATTAAATAAGATTGCAGCAAACATTGGCTCTACAAGAAGTAATGGGGTGGAAATTACCCTCAACACACAAAATATAGCTAGCCGAAATATCTCTTGGAACACCGATTTCACATTTTCTACCTACAATGACCGATGGAAAAGCCGTGATCCTAATTGGAAACCTGCATCTTACCAAAAAGAAAACGATCCAATACGTGCTGTTTTTACCTATCGCTCTGAGGGTCTATTGCAAGCAGGAGAAGCAGCTCCCAAACACCAGCCTTTATTATTGCCTGGGCAGGTGAAGCTAAAAGATTTAAATGGAGACGGAAAACTAGATAACAACGACGTGGAATTGATAGGAAAAACAGATCCTGCATTTATTTTTGGATTCAACAACACCCTAAAGTATAAAAGTTTCGATTTTAACTTGTATTTATATGGAGAGGTAAATAAAATAAATAGTGCCAATAGTTATTATGATGCCTGGGGGTCTGATGCTCATAAAATGCAACTGGGAGAAAACGTATCTACAGCATATATAAATGCTTGGTCGTCCGACAATGTAAATACAACAAGACCAAGTATATTAGGACCTGGTTCTACTGGCGACTACTTTAGAAAGAAAATCTCTTTCGCTCGTGTGCGCAACATAACGCTGGGATATAATGTGCCTGTTAAGAAAACATTGCTCAATAAGGTGCGCATATATGCAGATGTCAATAACCCTATCGTATTTACAAATTGGAATGGGCAAGATCCAGAAACGGACAATCACAACTTTGCATACCCCAATGTTACTGGCTTCAGTTTTGGTGTAGATGTTACATTCTAAATAAATTAAAACAAATAGAAAAATGAAAAATATATTAATCAAATTAAAATCTATACTCTTGCTTGTGAGCACAATTGTGCTCGTTCAATCCTGTGAGCTGAAGTCTGAAATATATGATGCCATCAATCCATTAATTTTTCCCACAACAGCAGCCGATGTCGATGCCTTAGTTACTGCCAATGCATATGGTGTATTCAGAAATGATGGATATTCTGGAATATTTAATGTAGCACATGGAATAAATACCATCAATGACATTTGCTCAGACTATGGGGCCTGCTCTTGGGCGTGGTCGTGGGACAACCTTGCATACGTGCAATATGAAGTCTCCAAACAAGACTTGATTCTTCAACAATATGAATACATGCCATTTATTAGTAAAATGACATTGACTCTCGACCGTATTAAGAATGTGCAAATGGACGAAACAGTTAAGGCTATGTATGTGGCTGAACTTCGTTTAGGACGCGGATGGCTGGCAATGTTGCTGTTTGATTACTATGGTGGCATTGTGATTGCGGACACAGAAACATTAAAAAAACCAATCGCCGAAATAAACTTGCCTCGAATGACAAATGAGCAGATGGTGACTTACATCGAAACAGAGTTAAGCGAGGCTGCTAAGGTTTTGCCATACAACTACAAAAAAGGAGATGCTAAATATGGTCGATTCACTAAAGGTCTTGCCAATACCGTTCTTCTAAAGCTTTATATGCACACCAAACAGTGGGAAAAGGCTGAAGCAATGGGTCGAGAATTAATGAAATCGGAATATGCTTATTCTCTCGTGCCTGAATATGCTGATATTTTTAAACTGGCAAATGAAAAAAATGCAGAAATTATTTGGGCTGTGCAATGCAAAACAGGCTTTCAACAACACAAATGGCAGCCGCACATCTTGCCCAATGATTATGATTATACGCCTTTTTTGAGCTCATTGACAAAATGGAATGGCTTCAAAATGACTTGGGACTATTTTAATACATTTGACCTGAATGACAAACGCAGGGAAACACTGATATATGATTATACAAGTAAAGCAGGGGTTCATCATAGCCAAGAAAATGATGCAAACAATCCTAGTGCTCAGTTGTATTTAGGCTGTATTCCTTTGAAATATGAGATCGATCCTGCCACCACTGGAGAAAATTCGCAGGTAGATTGGATTGTATATCGATATGCAGATGTACTGACTCTCACCGCTGAGGCAATTGTTAGAAACAAAGGCATTACCAGTGAGGCTGTAGACTTATTGAATCAGGTAAGAGAGCGTGCTTTGCCAAGCAAGGGATACAAGTTGTCGGATTTTACTAATGCCGACCAACTCTTGCAAGCAATTCTTGACGAACGTGGATGGGAGCTCTATTTTGAAGGTGCGCGTCGAACAGATTTAATTCGTCACGGCAAATATATTGACCAAATTAAGGCAAAGGCCGAAAGAAAAGGTATGAAAACATTGGTCGACGAAACTCGATATATATATCCTTTTCCTCAATCGTGGATTGATGAGGGTAAGGGTGTAATTGTTCAGAATCCAGGATATTGATGAATTTGCTTGGGGTCTCACCCACCCCAAGCTCTTATGTGTCAAAAAAAATGAAAAAAACAACATTATTATTTCTATCTCTATCTCTATTGATAGTGCTACAAATAAAAGCACAAGTATTTTCCTCTACAATCGCATTCGATAAAGACGAATATTGGTGGGGAGGAGCTGTGGCATTGGGTTCTCAAATGCCGTATCTGAAAGATCTTGCCGAATTTGATTTGGCACTTCACAACCACAACAATCAACTTGTGCCCCTGCTCGTTTCCAATAAAGGACGCTATCTATGGAGTAACAAGCCCTATACCTTCGAGGTAAAAGGTAAAACCATAGAAATTAAATCTGTATATGAGCAACTTGAAACTCAAAAAGCAGGCAGCACCTTAAAAGAAGCTTATTTGGCAGCTTGCAAGGAGCATTTTCCTCCCACAGGAAAACTTCCTGACCCCTTATTTTTTACCATGCCGCAATACAATACGTGGATAGAATTGATGTACAATCAAAATCAAGACGATATTATGCTTTATGCGCAAAATATTTTGGACAACGATTTCCCCAAAGGCATTCTTATGATAGACGACAATTGGCAAAGATATTATGGTAATTTCGATTTCAAAGAAGAGAAATTCTCTAATCCAAAAAAAATGATAGAAGAACTCCATGCAATGGGTTTCAAAATCATGCTTTGGGTATGCCCCTTTGTGAGTGCCGACAGTCCTGAATATCGTTTCCTATCCAAAAAAGGATATCTGATCAGGCAAAAGGGCACACAAAATCCTGCAATGATTCATTGGTGGAATGGACAAAGTGCTTGTTACGACCTTACTAATCCCGAAGCAGCAGCACATTTTGTAGGGCAACTCAAAAAAATGCAAGATGAATATGGTGTTGATGGATATAAGTTTGATGCTGGTGATAATTCTTTTTATGATCCTCGACGCATCGACAGCTACAAAAAAGACGCAATTTCGGTAGATCATACCGAAGCTTGGGCACGCATTGGGCTAGAGTTTCCTTTCAACGAATACCGTGCTGGATGGAAAATGGGTGGACAGCCCTTGGCTCAACGTCTTGGAGATAAAAATTATTCTTGGGATGCTGTGGGAACTCTTATTCCCGAAATGCTTACCGCCGGATTGTTGGGATACGCCTACACCTGCCCCGATCTTATTGGAGGCGGACAATTTACTTCGTTCTTGGATATGAAAGATGAGGATTTTGACCAAGACCTCATTGTCAGATCAAGCCAAGTACATGCACTGATGCCCATGATGCAATTTTCTGTCGCCCCCTGGAGAATTTTGAATAAGGAAAATCTATCTTCTGTAAGAAAAATGGCGCACCTACACCAGCAAATGGGCGCATACATTCTCAATTGTGCCAATGAATCATCCCAGACAGGCGAACCCATCGTGCAGCATCTAGAATATGCCTTCCCCGAGGAAGGATTTGCTACTTGCAAGGATCAATTTATGCTAGGCAAAAAATATCTTGTAGCTCCCATAATTTCTAAAGAAAATAAAAGAGAAGTCCAATTCCCCAAAGGAAACTGGAAAGACAGGCAAGGCAAGGTAATAAAAGGAGGAAAAACCATCACTTTTGATGTCTCTCTACAAGACTTGCTCTATTTTGAACGAATAAAGTAGTTTTAAGCTCATAAAACTTGTCATAAGAGCATTATTGTAGCTAATAGCCGAACTCAATACAACAGAGTGGCATAAATCGAGAATAAATTTTTAGAGCTCGAAGGGTCAGCTAAAAAGTTATTTCTGTCACAGCAATGTGCTGAAATAGTTTTTTAGCCCCTTAAATAATCGGACAAGATTATCAATTAAAATGTGTAATTTTGTATTATGGAAAAAGAAAAAATAGTAGGAAAGAAAGCTAAAGATCATCAAAGAATGTTCAGAGCATGGCGTTAAGGCAGTATTAGAAAAATATTCTGTTTATCCTGCCAGTTTCTATTCTTGGAAAAAGAAGGTTGAGACCATGGGCGAAGCAGGTTTTGCCCATGGCATTACTCCCGAGCATTTCAAGCGTATTATAGTCTTAGAAAAGGAGAATAAGG
>BHEP01000017.1 GCA_003851245.1 Bacteroidales bacterium
ATGTACAGTAATGGTGAGCTTATTGAATATAGGTGTAAAAAAATTTGGAAAACACATTTTTTTTTGTATATTTGACCCGAATTGCAATATGTGCTTGCAATTATTAGAAGTCTAGAATTATGGGATAAATAAACGAGGCTAAATCTAAATTAGAAGAGCGAATCAAAAGACTGAATAAGATTTTGATGGAGCAAGTTAACGAAACAATACCTGTTGGTTTGTTCTATGGAAAAATGGGTATTTGCATCTATTTTTATCATCAAGCAAGGCAGTATGATAATAAGGATAAATAGAGTAGGCTTATTTTTTATATTTATTTGTAAAACCTCAAAAAAATAATAAAATGAAAATAAAGTTTCTTATAATCATTGCGTCATTTTTCGTAATGTCTTGTTCTTCCGTATATAAGAGTGGCTATGAAGCGAGTAATAGATTTATTATTGGAGATGCGTATAATTATTATAACGATAGCCTGAAAGTATCTTTGGACTTATTTGGAGATTATAGATTTAGAGGAAAATGCACCAATATACTTGATTACCACAATAGCATCGATAGAAAAACGTATAGACTGGATAAAAAGCTGATAAATACATATTTCCCTAAACTCAATGTAGGCAAAGACAACTTTATTTTTCGAGCATCCACACTTATAGAACCGTATTATCATTCTGCTTTTTTCTGTATTCCCAACAAGTTTGTTAGCAATAGCGATTCCATTATTCTAAATATTCCCAAACGAACTTTAATTCATTATTTTCAGAGAGATGGCTCGGCGTATTTTCATCTATTAACCCTAGACAAGCAGCATGGCGATTCGTATATTGAAATTCTGCAAATGGAGGCAGAGCATATTCGTGACGGAATCAATTTTGGATCAGAATATAAAATTACAAGTCCTCCTAATCCTTTTGAAATTTACTCCAAAGCCATGGCTGATAGTGGCAATTACCTGTCTGCAATATCCGCGCATAGGGCTATTGAACCGTTTTTTTTTACAGAAAATGAGAAATGGAATTACAGACAGGTGGGAGCTACCTACAATGCTTTTATTCAGAATAATGCCACATATGATGATTTATTGTCTAAAATTTATAGACCATCAAAGACGGTAAGCATACAGACCACAAAATACGATACGGAAGCTCTAAATTATTTAAAACAAGAGATTGAAGGTAAGCAATTGGTAATGATCAACGAACAACATTGGCAGCCCAAACATCGTTATTTAGGCAATATGTTGTTGGAATATATTTATAGTCAGGGATTTAGATATTTGGCTATTGAGGCAATTTGGAAAGGTCAAGACTCGCTAAATATACGTAAATATCCCACACAAAAATTGGGGCTCTACACAAAAGATCCACAGTTTGGCAATCTTATTCGCAATGCTCTAAGAATGGGTTATGAGATTATTGAGTATGAACAAATGGGCGAAAATAGGGATTTTTTACAAGCCAAAAATATTTATGATAAAACATTTAAAGAAAACAAAGACGCCAAGGTATTGGTATGGGCAGGTATTGGTCACATAAATGAAGAGAAATCAGAGGATCCCAAAATGGCATATCACTTGAAGGAGATGTCTAAAATTGATCCCCTTACGATCGAACAAACCTCTGGAGATCCCTATGCTAGTAGACTTGGAAAGCATTACTTGGCAATTAATGACGACACCACAAAGAAAGGTGGTCAATACGATGTGCGCATCTACAATAATATTCCTGAATACGATTTTAGAATCATTCCTGATGTCGATACAAAAACGACTACCATTCCATTGTCTGAAATGGTAAAAAACAAAATAAAGCAACACGGACGACTGCTACTAATGGTTTATGACAAGACAGAATTTGCTGAAGAGCGTTTTAATGCCGTCCCCCTTATAAACTACTTGATGAGTGATAATAAATCGCCCAATTTGGAACTTCCCCCAGGATCTTATACTGCAATAATAAAAAGTCCAACTACTGCTATAATTGAAGAATTGAATCTAATGATAGAATAATAAATAGAATATGATATTAATATTTAGCTATTTAGGCGATTATACCACTGATGTGGTAATTGATTGGCTCAAGTATTATAATTATCCGGTGTTTAGGTTGAATTACTCTGATATTTACGAAAGTGACTTCAAGATTGATTTGTCTAATAAAGCAATTTATGTTGAAAATAAAAAAATATATCTCAACGAGATAAAAGCTGTTTGGTTTTGAACATTAAGCCGAAAATTTGGACTACTGAAGGATTTTGGATTATTTAAACAAAAGAGAACTAGCTTTAAGATGAGTTTTCAATTACACAATGAACATGTTTGTCTGTTTGTAAATATCTATTTGAATAGCCCCACCAAATAGGGTCCAAAAATAATGACACCAATGATTGCAGCAAAGATGCTAGCAAGCAGTACCATACCTGCGGCAATATCTTTTATTATCTTTATTTTATAGTTTCGTTCGGGGCAAATAAAATCACAAACATGCTCTATGCAAGTGTTGGCGGCCTCGGCGCATAATACGAGGGCTACAGTAAGTAATAAAACTAGCCATTCGTATGTCTGTATTTCAAAGAAGAAGGCTGCTAAGAACACCAAAGCTGCTGCCAGCAGGTGAAAGCGAAAGTTTCTTTCTCCTAGCGTCAGCACCTTTAGCCCCTCAAAGGCAAGAGCAAAGCTCTTTAGCCTAGATTGTTTCTTAAAAGATGCTTGTTTCATTATTTGTATTGTTGCTTGTATTATTATTATGTTTTGAGTTTCCTTTATTTAGCAAGGAGAAGCAAAGATAAGATATATTGGTCTAAATAACCCCAGTTTCCTTGAACTAATATCTATTTAGGGCTTTCATTGGCCCCGAAATGGCTACACATACCTAGCTAGGGGTGTGAGCCCCTAGGTTTATGTAAGCTCTAGGTTTATTAAATAGTGCAATTTAAATAGAAAAAGGGAATTCTCACGAACTCCCTAATCCAATCTTTGTTAACCTTAAATCTAATACTATTATGAAAAAACCACAGTACAAAGATAGGCTACTTGGGCCTTGTTTTCCAAACTTTTTAATTTAATAAAAGTTAATCTTTTAGTCCTGTTTGTCAATAACTATTAATTTGTATCGTTTTGAATTGTGGGTGTTTGAAATAATGTTAAATGCTCGTATTTTTAGAGAAAATGTTTTATGATAAATTACATTTGGAGTTCTTTATTTTATTGATTTTCAATTTGTTGTTTCGCTATTATCGGCAAAAAAAAAGCAGCAAAATTATTTTGCTGCTTTTTTTAGGCTTGTGTATCCCTAGCTTACAATAGGGCTTTTATTTTTTCTTCAATGAGAGTTTTTTGGGCGGCGCCTACATGCTTGTCTACTATTTCTCCATTTTTAAAGAATAATATGGTAGGTATGTTTCTGATGCCAAATTGTCCTACAACATTGTCGTTTTCATCAACATTAAGTTTGCCGAGAATGGCCTTGCCCTCATATTCTTGAGCAAGTTCAGAAATGATTGGAGCTATTGCTCTGCAGGGGCCACACCATTCTGCCCAAAAGTCTACTACCAGTAGTTTATCTCCTTTTACTAATTCGTCAAAATTAGCATCTGTAATTGTTAGTGCCATGATTTTGTTTTTTAAAATTTATATTTTATATTTTGTGAATCCTTATTTTGTTCAGTTTATGCTAAAATTTACATTGGATGTTTCTAAGTACTTAATTAATTTAGAAGAAACGCTAATCTTATTGTTGTGAGCACTTAGCAGTATATTCATATTTTTTGCTGCCTGCTCTATCTTAAAATTTAGCCTTGTATTGCCACTTGCAGTCTTTGTTAGTGCCGCAATATCGGTAATAATTTGTTCGTTGAGATTCTCTAGTTCCATATGTATGGTTATCTTCTCAATAAGTTTGTCTTTTATGTCGGGAAGTTGCTCTATAGAGGCAATTTTGAAATCTATCATATTTTCATTGTATGGCCTAGCTTGATATTTTCCCTTTATAAGGAGGTACATATTGGGTCTACAATATTTGCTAAAGTCAATAAAATCGTTGCCAAAGAGAGGGATTTCAGCACTTGCAGAATAGTCTTCGAGTTTTAATATGCCATAGGGTTTGCCTGCTTTTGTCATGCCCTCTTTAAACGCGCTTACAATGCCTCCAAAAACAAGATCTCTTCCTTTGAGTGCATCCTTGTCTTCGTTTATTTCTTTCATTTTGGCGTTACAAACGTGATTAAGCACGATATAAAATTCGTCGAGGGGGTGTGAAGACAGATAAATGCCAACCAGCTCTTTTTCTCTGCTAAGCTTTTCTAAGGTATTCCAAGGGCTGGCTGGGGGAATCTCTGGATTTGCAATTTCTAGGGTTTCAAATCCTCCAAATAGAGAATTTGCAGAGCTCATTTTATCAATTTGAAATTTATTGCCATACCTCATTAGGCTATCTAAAAATAGCTCGCCCTTGCTATTTTCTGCAAAATATTGTTCCCTCTTGATCTCAGAAAATGCGTCAAGGGCCCCAGAAAGGCAAAGAGCTTCTATGTTCTTCTTTGTACAGGAGCTTAGGTTGAGTCTCTCTACGAGGTCAAAAACTCCCTTGAAGGGTCCATTTTTCTCCCTTTCGATAATGATTGTTTCTACAGCTCCTCGTCCCACACCCTTAATTCCTCCCAGTCCAAAGCGTATGTCGCCTGCCTTATTTACCGTAAAGTTTAGTTCCGATTCATTTACATCAGGCCCTTTTACATAGATACCCATGCTCTTGCATTCGTCCATAAATTTGGTTATTTCGGAGATGTCGTCTTTGTTGCGGGTAAGGTTGGCGGCCATAAATTCGCCGGGGTAGTGCGCCTTTAGAAAGGCTGTCTGATACGATATCCACGAATAGCAGGTAGCATGCGACTTGTTGAAGGCATATTTTGCAAATTCTGCCCAGTCTGCCCAAATTTTTTCTAATTTTTCTACAGGGCTAAATCCATTTTTCTGAGCACCTTCAATAAATTTTATTTTTAAGGCTTCCATCTTATCAACCATTTTCTTGCCCATTGCCTTGCGAAGCTCATCGGATTGTCCTCTGGTAAATCCAGCCAAATCGCGGCTCAGGAGCATCACTTGCTCTTGATAAACGGTGATACCATAGGTTTCTTTGAGGCGCGATTCCATTTCGGGAAAATCGTAAGTTATTGCCTTCCTTTCGTGTTTCCTATCTACAAAATCGGGGATGTATGCCATAGGCCCCGGTCTATAAAGGGCATTCATCGCTATCAGATCTTCAAACTTGGTGGGCTTGAGTTCGCGCAAGTATTTTTGCATTCCTGCCGACTCAAACTGGAATGTGCCAACAGTCTGCCCCTTGCTATAAAGCTCGTAGGTTGTTGCGTCGTCTATGGGAATGTTTGCAATATCAATTTCTATACCCTTCGATTTTTTGATATTGGAAATGGCTTCTTTTATGATAGACAGTGTTTTAAGTCCTAGGAAGTCCATTTTTATTAGTCCTATCGACTCTATTACGGATCCATCGTATTGAGTTACCAATAAATCTTCATCACTACCTTTTTCTTTGGCAGTGCTTAGGGGCACATAGTTTGTCAAATCGTCGGCTCCAATAATTACTCCACAAGCATGCACACCCACCTGACGCACAGTCCCTTCGAGCATTTCTGCATATTTTAGGGTGTCTGAAAGGTTGGTGTCGGAAGAGTTTCTAGCTTCTTGCAATGCGGGAACGTAGCGAATGCAATTTGCAATATTTATCTTGGGTGCCTTTCCTGAAGCCCTATTTTCTGGGAAGCGGTCGGGTATAAGTTTTGTCAGGCGGTCGGCTTCTGAAAGCGGGAGTCTTTGTACTCTAGCAACATCTTTGATGGAGGATTTGGTTGCCATAGTGCCATAGGTGACAATATGCGCAACTTTTTCTTTACCATATTTTTCAGTTACCCATTTCAAGACATCTCCTCGTCCATCATCGTCAAAATCTATGTCTATATCAGGCATAGAAATACGGTCGGGATTAAGAAATCGCTCAAAAAGCAAGTCGTATTTTAATGGGTCTATATCTGTTATCTTTAGGCAGTAGGCAACGGCCGACCCTGCCGCCGAGCCCCTACCGGGCCCTACAGCGACCCCCATATCTCGTGCTGCCTGTATAAAGTCTTGGACGATAAGAAAATAACCAGGAAAACCCATGGTCTTCATTGTCTCTAGTTCAAATTCTATTCTTTCCAGAATTTCTGGGGCAATGGGGTTTCCGTATCTTTCTTTTGCCTTTAGCAAGCTAAGTTCTCTCAAGTAGTCGGCTTCTAGTTTTATGCGCACCACCTTATTGTATCCGCCTAGCTTGTCAAAGCGCGTGTCGTCTTCTTTGTTGAACTCTTCTCGCAAATCTTTCTCGGAATGCCTTTCCCTATACTCCTCTTCTGTTCCAAATTCTGCAGGTATTGGAAACATAGGCATGATGGCATCCGAGTCTATGTCATAAAACTCTACCTTGTCAGCAATTTCTACTGTGTTGGCGAGAAGTTCGGGCATATCTGCAAAAATGGCAGACATCTGCTCTGGGGTTTTGAGCCACTCTTGTTTGGTATATCGCATGCGATTGGGGTCGTCGAGATCCTTGCCTGTACTTAGGCATATCAGTCTGTCGTGCCCTTCGGCATGCTCTTCTTCTACAAAGTGTACGTCGTTGGTAGCAATGAGCTTGGTATTGGTTTTTTTTGCCAATTCTATAAGCTTTTCGCCAACTTCCATCTGCTTTATATAGGTGCTTTGGTCTGCACCCGCCTTATTAGTTTGATGTCTTTGTATTTCCAGATAATAGTCATCTCCAAAAATACCTTTAAACCATTGTACTGCAGCCTCTGCTCCCTCCATATCGTTGTTGGCTATGCGTCTGGGGATTTCTCCGCCTAGGCATGCCGAAGATACTATTATTCCTTCATGATATTTTTCTAGTATCTCTTTGTCGATTCTAGGGCGATAGTAATACCCGTCTATCCACGAGCTTGATACTAATTTGCATAGGTTTTTATAACCTTCCTTGTTTTTAGCCAATAAAAGTAGGTGATAGCCGCTCCTATCTTCTTTCTCCGACTTGTCGAAACGAGTGCGGCTTGCGCAATATGCTTCAACGCCCAAAATAGCCTTGAATTTATCTGGGGTATCTTTACCCTTATTTTTTTTCTTTACGTAGTCGAAGAGTTCTTTTATGCCAAACATATTGCCGTGATCAGACAGTGCTATTGCTTTCATTCCTGAATCTATAGCCTTGTCTACCAATGAGGGTATCTTCGACATTCCATCTAGCAGAGAGTAGTGGGAGTGTACGTGAAGATGGACGAATGGGTATATTGCTTTTTTTGAATCGTTTGGCATTTTTTGTTTGATAAATAAGGGTCTAAAATAGGGCATTTTTGTCCAAAATTTGCCCCTTACTTACTACTTATACGAACAAATATCATGCCAAAGGACGGGTCTTGATTTCTTGGATAAGGAGCATATATAGTAAGAAAAAACAATGTTTTTTTGTCGTATCTACTCTTATATTTAATAGTTTTGTTCTTTTAGTCTTAAAATAAAAATTAAGAGTGTATATTTGTAGAAGGTATTAAAAAAATGAATAAGAAATGAAGACGCAAATTAGCACAGGTATTATTGGTTTTGGTGCAGCAGGGCAGGTTTTTCATGCTCCTTTTATACATTATTTGGCAGGTTTTTCCTTGGACAAGATAAGTACCACCAATGCACAATTTATCTCGTTAGCAAAGAATAAATATCCCTTGGCTACGATTGTTGCCAATTCAGAAAGTATTATTGAGGATGCAAGTATTGACTTGGTAATTATAGCTACGCCCAATGTATTTCATTATCCTTTGGCAAAAAATGCACTCTTGGCAGGGAAGCATGTTATTGTGGAAAAGCCATTTACCGTGAGCACGGAAGAGGCTGATGATCTGATAAGGATTTCTAAGGAGAAGGGTCTTATCCTTAGTGTGAACCACAACCGACGATGGACTGGCGATTTTATTTCTGTGAGCAAGCTCTTGAAAGAGCAAACATTGGGCGACATTTCAGAATTTATAAGCCACTATGATAGGTTTAGGCCTGGCTTGCGACCTGGTGCATGGCGCGAAGCCGACTATAAGGCATCAGGAATATTTTATGATCTCTGTGCCCACCAGATAGATCAATCGCTCATGCTTTTTGGTATGCCCCAGTCGCTAAATGCTTTTTTAGATAAGCAGCGCCCGGGAGTGAATGCTGTAGATTATTTTTTGTTGAGGCTTCAATATGCTCATTTTAGCGTGTGTTTTCATGGAGGGATGCTCAATAAAATACCGGGCCCTACTATTGCCATTCATGGCACTAAAGGTTCTTTTGTTAAGTTTGGGATGGATGTGCAAGAGCAACAATTGAAAGATGGGCTGCTCCCCAATAGCGAAGGATGGGGCGTGGATCCAGAAGATGCTTGGGGAACTTTGTGTGTAGAAAACGAGGCAGGGACTTCTCATTATTCTCGTGTGCATACTGCCAATGGATGTTTTGAAGATTATTTTATGAACGTGCATGCTGCAATTATGGGAGAAACTCCATTGATAGTGAGGCCAGAAGAGGCAAGGGATGTGATAAAAATTATTGAATTGGGGATAAAAAGTGCTCAAGAAGAGCGAACAATTTATTTATAAATACAAATCAAGAATCAGTTTAAATGAAACTTCTCAGTAGCAATCATATAGCCAGAAAACAAGGACTTTCCCTGTTTTTATTCTTTTTTATTTGTATCCATTCTTTTGTGGTAGCACAAGAGCCCTCGAATCATAAGTCTACGAAGATAGATCTCGAAGCAATTGATACTGCACAGTTGGTACTGCCTGATTTTTATGTCAAGCTGCAAGAGAAATCGCAAACTCGTGGAGGGTGGACAAAACGCTTGTATAGTTCGCTGGTAAAAAATCCGGTGATGCTAAATTATGCTAATACAGAGAGAATTGATAAGCTCTTTCTTCCATTTAAAGGACGACATATTCGTAAAATACACATAAAAGTGATAGATCCTTTTGGCTCAAATATAGGAGGCAGAGATAGCTCGGAGTATGATTTGGGATTTGAAAGATTTGTAAATAAAATTCATGTCAACACAAAAGAAAGAATCATTCTTAGGCAGTTGCAATTCAAAGAGGGGCAGGAGGTTAGTCCTCCCTTGATTGCCGAAACGGAGGCCCACTTGCGGGCTGCATCCTACATTAGAGATGCAAGAATAGAGATAGTAGAGCTTCCTCACTCAGAGGAAGTAGACATTTTTGTATTCGTTCAAGATTTTATTTCCGTGGGAGGCTCTTTGGGCAAAATAAGCACCAAGGCCTTAGACATTGGTTTGTACGACAAAAATTTTATGGGCTGGGGCAATGAATTGCACGCTGAGCTATATTACGAGTCTAGCAAGGCCCGTAAATGGGGCTATGGGATAAGTTATGGACAGCGTAATTTATGGAGTAGCTTCATTGATTTCGATGGTCGTTATATAGACAATATAGATAAAAAAAACTTAAATTTGGTTCTTGAGAGGCCTTTGAAAGCATCTATTAGAACTTTTGGGAGGGTAGAATATAATTTTACAGGCAGCAGAAATGATATTATTGTCTGGGACTCTATAAGTCCTGATTCTGAGCATTCTTTTTCTTTTTCCTTGGGGCATGCCTTGAGTCTTCCTCTTAGTTATTCCTCTACTCGTACTAGTTGGGGATTTTCTTTCTTTCACGATTCCCCACTTTATAAGGATAAACGTCCAGCAGATAAATTGTATCCTTACCAGAATATTCAGAGTAATCTTTTTTTGGGACAAATAAGCATTTACCAACAGTCTTATTATAGAGACTTTATGATTAGAAGCTTTGGTCAGGCAGAAAATATTGCCCACGGCTTTAATGTTAGCTCACAGCTCGGCTATCACTACTTCAAGAAAAAAAAAAAGGAATTTACACTTCTATACATGCAGCCTGGGGTGATCGCTCTAGTCTGGGAAATTATTATTTTGAAAATGCCATTGCGTCTTATTTAATTGACAACAAAATTCAAGAAACGCTTATCAAATCTAAGCTTAAATATTTTAGCGATCGCTTGCCTATTGGAAGTAGCCGAATCCGACAATTTATAACTTTGCGATACGCTAAGGTTATAAACCCTATGATTTATTCTCGCAATCAGATTGCTTACAGTGATCTAAGTACGCAGAATACGGAAGATTTTGCTAGTAGCACTCAAGGAAAAGAATTGTTGATGATGAACTCTGAAACAGATCTGTTTACCCCAATCAATATTGCTGGATTTAGATCTATTTTTTATACCTTCTTTGATATTGGCTGGCTAAGTAGCGAAGATAAACTATTTAATAGCAATAGTTTTTATACCGGTCTGGGACTTGGATTCCGTCTGAGAAATGATTTCTTGGTTTTCAATACCATAGATATACGACTTGCTTGGTATCCCCAATTGCCTCAAACCAGTTTTGGGCACTATCTGGATGTTATAACAACAAGCCCTTCGATTTCCCCTTCTTTTGTGACAGACTACCCCAAGGTCATTAGTATTAAATAAATAGAGAAGTTCCGTAGAGCTTATATATTGTTGTTTAGGGTAATAATTCCAATGTTTTTCTTTCCATCTATCATAATTTTCATGGGAGATTTCAAGCATATATGTCGTAGAAAGAGGCTTTCTTCTTCAGCTTCTTGCTGGTTTAGAAAAGCCTCGTCAAATACGCCTTCTCCCTCAATGTAGGGGTTTATTGTAAAGTATCCTACACCAAAGGAGGTTAGATTTTGAAAAAAATGGGTGCCCTGACTAGGTTCTATCCTATAATTTTCTAGTCCAGATTCAACAATTACACAGGCATTGGATATGTGCGGCCATTTGATAGGTATTCCAAGCCAGGAGTCGCTAGTTCCCCATCTGCCAGGCCCTACCAGTACATACGGTCTGTTTTGTTCTACCATTTTCTTATTTATCTTCTCTATCTCATAGGCAATTGCCTGATTGTTGGATGCTAAAAAAGAATCTGTCTTGACATATATAATATCACACACATCATTTGTAATTCCATGGCCTAGGGCATGTCGAGAATACAGCAGGCAGTCTTCTGGTTTGATGAGGCTCAAATCTTCTTCCATCATTTCTTTGCTGTCTACTATGGGTCTTATTTGCAGTAGATAAAATATACCCATCATTTCTCCCGCTTGATTGTCTTCTAAATTTACTGCAAATTCAATTTCCACAGGCCGTCCCATTTCCTTCTCTCCCAATTTGAGTACGAAGTCAAGTATGCTTGCCAGGGGAAATACATCGTGCTGCAGTATGCCAGCAAAGGTGATTACCTTGCGGTTGGGTCCGGGATAATAGCCCTCCATCAAGACTTGATCATAGGGGTCGTATGTCGACGAAATATATTTTAGAGTATTGTCCTTGTCGGCTATTTTAACCGAAAGATTGAGTAGATTAAAAGCATCATCAGTAGAAAATTGAATTTCTTTGAGGGCTTCTAAGTCTAGTGCATAAAATTTTGTTTGCGTTTCTCTAAGTGCAAAATCCAAGGTGCTTGTTTGGAGTATGTTGTGCGGGTGTTTGGGAGAAAATCGTAGGGTTGTGCCCCCATCAACTATGTGCTTGCCAAGACCTAAGGCTATATTGGCGATGCCATCTTCCGGCTTTTCATTGCCTATGGGGTAGAAGTTCAGGGAGCGCGCCACTCCCGAGAGTGTAGGGTAAAAGCTTTTTCCATGAGCCTGACCTACAACCTCTTGTAAGACGATGGCCATTTTCTCTTGGTCTATCAGATTTTGTGTAGCCGTCATATATGCCTTGCTATCTTTAAAAAATACCGAGGCATAGACCGACTTAATGGCATCGCCAATCATTTCCAGCATGCGGTAGTTATCGTCTACCTTGGGCACCATGTAGGTAGAGTATATTCCTGCAAAAGGCTGATAATGGGAATCTTCCAAGAGGCTTGAGGAGCGTATGGCGATGGGTGTTTTTACAACTTCAAAAAAGGCTATAAAATCTTCTATAAGTCTTGTGGGGAGGCTGGCTTTGAGAAAATAGCGCAAAATTTCTTCGTTGGGAAGGTCTTGCAGGGCTACTTCATATAAGTCGTTTGTTTCCATGAACTCGTCGAATATGTCTGTGCATAAGACTACCGTTTTGGGTATCTTTATCTGTGCATTCGCGAAGTTCAAATCGGCTTCTACGGCATGTCGCTTTACCATTTGCCCCATAAAGGCCAGCCCTCGGCCCTTGCCTCCTAGGGAATCGTCGCCCATGCGAGCAAAATTGGAGTATTCGTCGAATCTATCTTTTAGAAAAACAGCTACAACTCCAGTATTTTTGATTTTTCGGTAGCTTACAATTGCGTCAAATATCGTTGTGCGAGCTTCGTCCATGTCAATATAGTCCGAAACATCTATGCCCTTGAGGAGCTCGGCAACAGGAAACATGGCTCTTGAATAGAAAAAACGTGAAAAATGATTTCTCGAAAGATGATAAATAAGGCTGGCATCGGGCACCGAGTGGATCTTACGCTGTAGATCTTTTAGGGAGCTTATACGCACTATCTCTAAGTTTGTAGCTGGGTCTATCAGTACAAAGTCGCCAAAGCCGAAGTTGTTGGTTATCTCCCGGCGCAGTCGCTGAGGAAATGTCTTGGAATTTTTATCTATAAAGCTGCAATTCAATTTGTCGGCATACACCTTATTGCTTGTTTCTGAGGAGGCGTATATAATGGGGATAAAGCGATCTTGCTTTCTCACCATACAGCCAAACTGGTAGCCTGCGAGTGCTTCTTTTTTTCCTCTTTTAGAAAATGACATATCACAAACTATGCCCAACATATTTTTGTGATATTGTTTGTAGATAGCCTCAGCCTCTTCGTAGGTTCTTGCCAACAGTATCTTGGGACGACCACGCATCCTTAGTGTGCGCTGGTGGGCATTGAGGGCCTCCTTAGAAAATTCCTTAGATTGTTGGAGTATAAATTTATAGAGGTGGGGGAGGGTTGAAGAGTAAAATCGTATGGAATCTTCTACCAGCAATATTGTTTGTACACCTACAGAGGCTACATCATCTTCGGCATTCATCTTGTCTTCCAAGAGTTTGATGATTGCCAAGAGTAGGTCGGCATTGCCTAGCCAGCTGAATATATAGTCTATTGCCGTAAGATCTTCTTGATTTACGCGCTTTGATACTTCCTTAGAAAATGGGGTGAGAACAACAATGGGGATTAGGGGGTAAAGACCTTTTATGCGACGGGCTCCAGCAAAGGTATCTGAGTTGTCCATGTTGGGCATGCAAATTACCAAGTCGAAGTTCAACTTGTCAAGTATCTCCAAGGCTTCCTCTTCGGTACTAACCTGCGTAAATCGTGGGGGGTAGCGCAGACTTAGTGAGGTGTATTCATTAAATATTTGCTCGTCGACTCGCCCATCGTCTTCGAGCATAAACGCATCATACTTGGTGGCAATGAGCAAGATGTTGAGAATGCGCTTGTTCATCAGGTTGGCAAAGGAGGTATCTTTGAATACCAATTGCTTGAAATTACTGCTCTGCTTCATACGTTTTTTACTTATTCAAATAGCAGCAGGCAGGCTCCTGAAGAATATCCGCCACCGAACGTACTTATACAAATCAAATCATTGGGCTTAAAACGGCTGTAGTTTTGGGCAAATACCAATATGGAACTTACAGATCCGGTGTTTCCTAGCTCCTCAATATTGCTGAGGCACTTCTCTGCGGACATTCCTAGCTCCTTGCTTACATGGCTAAGAATGCGCATGTTGGCTTGGTGACCAATGAAATAAGTTAAGTCCTCTATTGTAAATTTATTCTTGTCGAGAATTGCCTGTGTGTTTTTTGCTATATAGGAGCATGCTTGTATAAAAACATCTCTTCCGTCGGGCATCTTGATTCCTTTTTCCTGAGGGTTTAGATAAACTCCCCCAGGGCCCTTGCCTATACATCCGAGTCCAGAGGTGTCTACATCGAGAACCTTAGCTTGCATTTTTTCTTCCTTGTCTTTAGAGAAAAAAACGGCAGCAGCAGCATCTCCCCAGAGGTGTCCCGATTTGGGATCCGATTCATCGGCATACGAAGAGTTTCTGTCGGCACTAATAAGTAATGCTTTTTTTGCCTTGCCTGAGATGAAAAAGGATTGAATAATTTCTGTAGCATTAATAGCCGAGGAGCATGCCGAAGAAATAAAAAAAGCCTTGGCATTTTCTATTCCAAAAGCGCGTTGCACAACATGGGCCGTGGTGGCAACCAAATCGGAGGGAGTATACGAAGCGAAGATGATGAGATCAACTTCTTTGATGTCGTAAGTCAATGTTTTTTTTGCGTCTTTTACCGCCTCAATACACATGAAATCCATTGTCTCACTCTCCGAGGCCTTGGAACGAGATTTTATGCCCGTACGCTGATAAATCCACTCATCACTTAATCCATTGATGGGTAGGAAATATTGGTTTAGAACCCTTTGTTCAGGAACGAAATATCCTGTGGTATTAATATACATTAAAGAATAAATTATGTTAAAGAATAAGGTGCCACATTCTTTTTATTGTAGCTCTTTGCAAAGGTAAGGAAATATTTATGATTTTTGAATTATGCCTCGCAAATTAATTTTTGGGGGAGGTAGTTTCTTTACGGTAAAACAGCAATAGGGGAATCGCAACAAATGCAGACCACAAGGCTGTCACAAGCACCTAATTTCTTGTAATTATAAAAAATAAGAGTAGCTTTGAAACCCCAAAAACCAAAGCCATGGCTTACAATGGCGAATGGAAGCCCGTGTTTGAGTTTATTAGCCATAACTTAGAATCTGCAATTGGTAGCTATTGTTATGAAAGGCTGGGAAATGGTAGATAGCTTCAAACTGAATATAGCAGATCCAAAGACTGGCTAGAGCATATTTTAATCTTGACAATCAGAAATATCGTAGCTTTCTTTTAGATAGGCCACTCTAATTATTTCGCGTGCTATGTGTGGCCTATAATGGCTGCTTTCGTAGTAATTGCGATAATCTTGAGTCATGGCATTTATTCCCGAAAAATCAAAAACGTTCTTTTTTCCAAACAAATTTTCCAAGTATGAAACATCCTCACTATTCAGCATTATTTGATCGTAGAGGGGATTTATTACTATTTTTACATTTGTGTGGTGAGTTTCTAGTACATCGGCAATATCTTCAAGCATTTTTTTCTGGGACTTTTTTATAGAGGGCATGCTTACAGAGTCTGTTCGTTCATGAAATACCAGCATTCTATCCTTTGTATAGTATTTTTCTTCTAAGATCAAGTTCTCAAAATAATCAAATTTTATTTCATTGGATATTTCGTCATACGACATAGGTCTATTGTCTATGCCCATTACTTCCATATATGGCTTGTATGCCTTGGATATTTTCAAGTCAAAGTAGGAGAGGAAAAATTTTGGAGAAAAAAAAGTCGTCAAATAATTGAGCTGAAATTTTACACCTAAATTATTCTCTAATTGTGGGGATATATAGCACAAATAAGTGTTTTTTGGCTCGTCTTGAATCAATGTTGCATGATCAAGAATCAAAAGGAGGTTCTCTATCTTACTCCTATTGTCAATGTATTTTATCTTTTTATGGATCCCATAAAGAGTTTCTCCAGAGGCATCGAAGTGATATGCTTTGGCCTTATCTAAATGAGGTAGCCAGTCTTCTATTTCATAGAAAAGTGATCTTGAATTTCCCAATATAAAGGAGTTGTAGGCCTCCTTTTTGTATCTATTCTCATAATTAGAGGAGCTCACAAAGTCCCTATTTAGAGTCATATAAGCTTCTCCTTGTGCCTCGTAATAGTTGTCGTAATGATATATTACCTTGAAAGGGTCAAAATATGTATATATCAAACATACTATGGCAAAAGGAATTAGGAAAATAATAAAATTTTTGCAAAAAGCTTTCATCTATTAAAATTGAAAATAAATAAATTGCTGATCCTTACCTGAATACATGATAATGATGGCGATTATGATATAATAAGCAGTCCACCGCATCCATTTGGGCCAAGTATTTCCCATCTTCGCTATTGCGTATTCATTTTCTCTGCCGATCCACTCTACTATCATAAATGTGCTTATAAGTGCCCCGTCTACAATAGAAAAATGTTCGGGTGCTGAAAATAAGGATTTGGAGAAAATGCCAGCTATATAGTCCATCGCATGTGTCATATCTTGAGCCCTAAAGAATATCCATGCAAAGACTGTAAGCATGAAGGTTAGCGAAACTTGCACAAATTCTTTTATCGATGGAAACTTTCTGCCTTGTGCTACCATATCTAAGTTTTTACGATTGGTTTTATATACTATTGACGGCATAATATACAGGGCGTTAATAGCTCCCCATGCTATGAAAGTCCAGTCGGCTCCATGCCAAAATCCGCTGACAATAAAAATAATAAATGTATTGCGTATCCTCATCAAGGTGCCGCCCTTGCTTCCTCCAAGGGGTATGTAGAGATAGTCGCGAAACCATGTGGATAGCGATATGTGCCAGCGTCGCCAGAACTCGGCAATGTCGCGAGAAAAATAGGGGAAAGAGAAGTTCTTGCGTAGATTGAAACCAAACAATCGGGCAGTACCGATGGCAATATCGGAGTAGCCAGAAAAATCTCCATATATTTGGAATGTAAAAAATATTGCGCCAAGGAGTAGGGTGCTTCCCGATTGATCTAAATGGTTGTTGAAAATTTGATTGGCTACTTCTGCACAATTATCTGCAATAACAACTTTTTTGAACAGTCCCCAGAGTATCTGCTTGAGCCCATCAATGGCTTTGGCATAATCAAAATTTCGCTTTACATAAAATTGGGGTAGGAGGTTGCTTGCTCGTTCTATGGGGCCAGCTACGAGTTGGGGGAAGAAACTTACAAAAGCCGCAAAAGATATGAAATCGCTTGTTGGCTCAAGCTTCCGCTTGTATACGTCAATGGTGTAGCTCAGTGTTTGGAAGGTATAAAAACTTATTCCAACAGGTAGTATTATATTCAAAGAATTGGCTTGAATGTCGCTTCCAAAGAATGTAAAAGCGGTATTGAAATTGTCGATAAAGAAATTGCAATACTTAAAAAAACCTAAAAAGCCCAGGTTTACAATGATGCTGAGCCAGAGTAAATATTTTCTCTTGAGCTGATTTTCTTGATTCTTGAGCATAAGGCCTATGCTATAATCAGTAATTGTGCTGAATAGTATCAAGGATAGGAAACGCCAATCCCACCATCCATAAAAAAAATAGCTTGAAGCTACTACTATAATGTTTTGTAGCCTGAGGTTTCTATTTGTTAGCCAGTATATAATGAATACAATTGGCAAAAATATTGCAAAGTCTATAGAATTGAAAAACATAATTAAAATTGCATATCGGGGGGGTCTGTATCCGAGGGCATTTTCCAAAACCCTCGAGGAGAGAGGCTATGACTAATTACCATTGGTCCATCGGGCAGGCAGGATCTTTTGAACTGCTGCTGAAAAAAACGTTTTATAAAAACCTTCAGCCACTTTGCAATAGTCTGCTTGTCGTATGTTCCCTCAAAGGCTTGCGATGCCAAAAAAAGTATCTTTTGTGGAGTGGATCCTGCTCCCAAGAGGTGATAAAGGAAGAAATCGTGGAGCTCATAAGGGCCTATGCTGCTTTCTGTTTTTTGTAGCATCTTGCCATTCTTGTCTAGTGGCAATAATTCGGGACTTATGGGAGTCTCTACTATGGCCATCAGCACGTCTTTAAGCTCCTGCATATTGCAGTGTTGTGCATGCCATGCCACAAGTTGTTTGACAAGAGTTTTGGGAATGCCGGCATTGAGTCCATACATCGACATGAGGTCGCCATTGTAAGTTGCCCATCCTAAGGCGAGTTCCGAAAGATCGCCCGTGCCTACTACCAGCGCGTTCTCTTTATTTGCAAGATCCATCAATATTTGTGTGCGCTCTCGTGCCTGCACATTTTCAAAAGTTGTGTCATGCTTATTTATATCATGGTCTATATCGGCAAAATGAATTTCGCAGGCCTTGGTAATATCTATTTCCAAGATGCTTACGCCCAGCAAGATCATTAGTTTTTTTGCCTGATCAAGCGTCCTTTGCGACGTTCCAAAGCCAGGCATAGTTACGCCAATAATATTCTTTCTTTGTGTCTCTACCTTCTTGCCCCAGAGTTTGTCGAAGGCTTCCACACAAGCTAGTAGTGCCAGGCAAGAGTCCAAGCCTCCAGAGATGCCAATCACAACTTTTTCTATCTCCGTATGTTTTAGTCTTTTGATAAGTCCTAAGGACTGAATGGAAAGTATCTCGCTGCAAATTTCGTCGCAAGCTCTCTCTTCGGGAAGAAAGGGGAGGGCCTTAATTTTTCTGTTTAGCTTGTCAATTTTTATTGCGGCAAGTTCGATTTTTAAAAATCGGTAACTTTCTGAATTTATTTGTGTCTTGAATACTGTATTTGTCGCCCTTTTGTGCTTGAGTAGTTCTATATCGATCTCGGCACATACTATTTGTGCTTCCAAATCGAAGCTTTTATTTTCGGCTATCAACTCTCCAAGTTCATATACAAAACCATGGCCCGTGAATACCAAATCGCTGCTAGACTCTCCCCAGCCTGCCGAGGCATAAACATATGCAGCCTTACAGACTTTGGACTGGTGCTGTATGAGGGCTTTTCTTTCCCTATTTTTGCCTGCCAAATTATGACTTGCCGACAAATTAAAAATACAAGATGCTCCCTCAAGTGCATGAAAACTGCTTGGGGGAATATTTGACCACAGGTCTTCACAAATTTCTACAGCAAAAGAAAAATGCTTGTCGCCGAAGCAAAGGCGAGTGCCGAAAGGCAGGGTCTTTCCAAGATATTCTATCTCTGTAGACTTGCTTTCTAAGGCCGACGAAAACCACCTTTTTTCGTAAAAAACACCCGTATTGGGGAGGTGTGTTTTGGGAACTATGCCCACAATATTTCCCTTATTGCAAATGAGAGCGGCATTAAAAATTTGATGACCATCTCTTACTGGTGCTCCTATAATGAAGGTGATGGGCAAATGGCGGCTGTATTGCAGGATATATTCTACAGACCTTTCAGAACCTTCCAAAAGATAGTCTTGATGAAAGAGATCGCCACAGGAGTATGCCGTAAGGCATAGTTCGGGGAAGCATAATATCTGTATCTCTAAAGATTTATAAGCCTGCTCTATAAGTAGCACAATCTCCTGAGCATTATACATGCAATTGCCTACTTTAAGCAATGGTATAGCCGCTCCTACCCTTATAAACCCATGATTACCCATGATTATCCATGATTATTATTTTTTTGCTTCTATATAGTTGATTACAGGAAAGGCATACATCTCCATAAGTTTTTGCTCGAGAAATGGGAGGTCTTTTTGTGGCAAGGTAATCTTGTCTAATTGGGTCTTAAAATAGCTATCTACCATTTCTTCTTCTTCTTTTGTATACTTATCAGCAAAAATAGCGCTGCCGAAAAGCTTTTGGTAAGCAATATAATTTATGGGATAGAACTTGTAATTTAGGTATATCTCCTTATCAATAATTTTTGCGAGAACCGCTACAAGTTCGCTTTTTGGAATGCTAGCGTCAAGTTCTTCTAAAATAGGATTGATGGGCTTGCCTACCTGAAAATGTATATTGCCCTTATACCCTGTGATGCCCGTTTCCATATTTATAAGGTCGTCATTGGCAGATTTCTTAAACTCGGGATTATCTCTTTTTTCTTGAAATTCTTGAGCCTTGAGATAATCGCTAGGATCGTATTCGTACGAAAGAGAAAGAGGAGCGATATTTAGAGCTTGTATGCTTGCAAGGAATTTTTTGTCGTCACCCATGCTCAGCATTTTCAGGAGACTCTCCTGCGTCTTGTCGTCCGAATTTTTTGCCCGCCCCTGTCTTTGGGCTATCCATACCGATTGTTTTTTATTCTGTATGGTATGGTGAATATATTCCGAAAGGTGCTTGGAAACTTCTAACATTTGTCGGGCCGAAACCCCTCTTTTAACTATAAAACTCTTGTTGAGGCGCACTATATCTTCTATCCAAGGCTGCAGCAGGAGATTGTCGCCAATGGCTATCTCGGTGGTGTCATAGCCCGATTTAGAGAGAAAGGTGCATAGAAGAGAGGCATCAAGAATGATGTCGCGGTGATTGGAGATATAGGTGTATGCCCCATCTTTAGATACATTGTCCAGCCCTCCAATATTGCTTGAATGGGAAGTTTTTTCGGCAATCTTAGAAACCGTATCTTTGATGATGCTATGCTGGAAGTCAAACTTATTGGTAAACGAATACATCAATTTCTTAAATCCCTCCCAATCGATTTCGGGGTCTAAGAATTTTACCACGCGCTGAAATTCGCTGTCGCCCATCAATCGTTTTATTGCCCCTACCACCTCATCATCATAGTAAGGGCGAATATCATCAAATTTACTGTTCTTTATCATCAATCAATTTTTTTGAATTTTTTTTCAATAATTTCTGTCATTACCTCCCGTATATCAAGGCCTGCAGCTTTTATTTGCTGGGGAATAAAACTTGTAGCCGTCATTCCCGGAGTAGTATTAACTTCCAGCAACTGCACCAAGCCTTGGGGCGACATAATATAATCTATGCGAATGATGCCCTTAGCATCGATAATTTTATAAATTCTGCGGGTGAGCTCTTTTACTTCTTGGGTTTTTTCTGCGCCAATTTCTGCGGGCGTTATTTCCTCAACCCTATCTGCCTGATATTTTGCGGCGAAGTCAAAAAACTCATTCTTGCTTATAACCTCCGTAATTGGGAAAAGCACAATTTCTTTATCCGACCTCTGGTAGGCTCCACAGGTGAGTTCCCTGCCTTCCATAAAGCGCTCTATAATAATTTCTTCACCTTCTTTAAAAGCTTCTTCTATTGCTTTTTGAAGGCCGTCTGCCGATTTTACCTTAAATGTGCCACAGCTAGAACCCCCATCATTGGGTTTTACAAAAACGGGCAGCCCTAGGCGATTTTCAACTTCTTTATTTTCAATTTTATCTCCTCTCAGCAAGCGGATAGAATCGGCTACGGCAATGCCAAAGCTCCCCAAAAAACGATTGCAGGTATATTTGTTGAAAGTAAGGGCCGATGTTAGCACCCCGCAGCAAGAGTAGGGAATGCCTACCAAATCGAAGTAGCCTTGTAGTCTACCATCTTCGCCAGGCCTACCATGGATGGTGATGTAGGCAAAATCTATATTTATTTTTTTGTTTCCTACGATAAAACTAAAATCATTCTTATCGATGGCAATTTTTGTGCCCTCGCCTATCTCTACCTGCCATTTGCCATGACTGATGAATACCAAATATAATTCATATTTGCGAGTATCTATAAACGAAAGTAGACCCTTGGCACTTCTCAGCGAGACTTCTGCCTCCGAAGAGTCGCCTCCGGCAACGATAGCAATATTTCTTTTGCTATTCATTTTTCCCCTCCTTGGCCGAACTTACATAGGTTCGCCACTTGTCAAGAAGACCCTCAATATCTTCGGGTAAGGCGGCCTCAAAACGCATTCTTTCGCCTGTGTGAGGATGGGTGAAACCCAGTGTCTGTGCATGAAGAACTTGTCGGGGGCAGGTACTAAAACAATTGCGAACAAACTGCCGGTACTTGCCCAAGGGAAGTCCTTTAAGTATCTCATTGCCTCCATAGCGCTCATCATTAAAAATGGTGTGACCTATAGATTTCATATGTACCCTTATCTGGTGAGTGCGGCCAGTTTCTAGCACACATTCTACTAGTGTTACATAGCCCAGTCGCTCCAAAATCTTGTAGTGTGTGATTGCCAATTTGCCATAGTCGCCATCAGGAAAAACCGTCATAAGCAATTTGTTGCGTGGATCTCGTCCTAAATGCGACTCTATGCGACCTTCCTCGTCTTTTACTCTTCCCCAAACAAGAGCGGCGTATTTTCGCTCTGTAGTTTTCTCGAAAAATTGCGCGCTAAGATTAGCCTTAGCTTCGGGAGTTTTGGCAACTACCAAGAGTCCCGAGGTATCTTTGTCTATCCTATGCACCAATCCCAGCCTAGGATCGGAGGATTCAAAATTGTCTTCGTTGCGCAAATGCCATGCCAGGGCGTTTACCATAGTCCCATTGTAATTGCCGTGACCTGGGTGCACCACCATGCCTGGATCTTTATTGACAACCAGCACATACTCATCTTCATAAATGATGTTGAGAGGGATGTCTTCCGCAATAATTTCGAATTCGCGGCGGGGGGTATCCATCACAATTGTTACCACATCTTCGGGCTTAATCTTGTAGTTGGATTTCACAGCCTTATCATTGACGAGTATGCAGCCCAAATCGGCCGCCGTCTGTATGCGGTTGCGCGAGGCATTCTCCATGCGCACTGTTAAGAATTTATCTACACGCATAGGCGTTTGTCCCTTGTCGGCCACAAAACGGAAATGCTCGTAGCGCATATCTGATTCATCACTGAGTTCTTCAGTAATTATAATCTCATCAATCTCATCAATCTCTTCTATTTCTTTGTTTCTATCTTTCATTGTTTTATCTCTCGAGTACTCGATTTATATAGTGTTTAATATAATTGGTCTTAGAAGAAATTTTCGTCTAAAATATCATTATTATCATTATCAAGCTCCTCTGATGGAGCAGTTTCATTAGGATCTACATCGCCCATGCTGACCCTTAAATATAGGAGGGCATTGCTAGGAACTTTGTCGCCCAAAGAGACTTCTTCATTATTGTAAATAAGGCCTGTCACCAAATCTACATAAGCCCCCGACACATATTCTACCTGCACATTGACCAAGCCCAGACTTGTGAGCATGGACAAGGCCTGACGCTGCGATAGGTCGCGAACCTCTGGCAGGCTGATAATTCTGTCGCCCCTAGAATTGAGGGTGATGTATATAGTGCGCCCTTGCTTAACTTTAGAACCCCCACTGGGAACAGAAGAGACAATCTTGCCTGGCGCAAAATTTTTGTTGAAAACAGAATCTACAACAACATACTGCAAAGTCCTGCTCGACAACAATGGTGCAACTTCTTCTATAGAAAGCCCATTGAGTTCGGGTACTGTAATAGCCTCATTATGCCTAGTATAGATGTCTAGCCACCACAATATGCCCACAACAATGCAGGCAAATATAATGCAGGCAAGGATAAAATGTCGTAAGTATATATTTGTGACAATAGGTGTCCATATTTTCATTCGGCCATATTTTTTTTGAATATATTGTTTAATCCTCTATGTTTGAAACCCAAAAGTACAAAATATTGATGTAGTGACAAATAAAAAGAGGAAATAAACCGTAATTGAGCTTATTTCCTCTTAAGAATCTCTTGTTTGCTGGGCCTTAACCCTTGTTGTATTCGTCCGACACAGATAGTTTTGTTCTGCCCCTGGAGCGACGACGAGCCAATACGCGGCGACCGTTAGCACTTTCCATTCTACTGCGAAATCCGTGCTTGTTTTTTCTCTTTCTGTTTGATGGTTGGAATGTCCGTTTCATTTGTGAATATTTTAAATTTTTATTTTATGCTAAATAATCTTTCACTACAATTGCTAATAATTAACTGATGCAGACACTGCCTACATACAAATAAGGCTGCAAAGATAAGATTACTTTTTATCTTATGCAAAAAAAAGAACTCTTTTATCCTCTGTTTTTTAAAAAATCCTTTTAGGAACTTGTTTCTTTAGTGCAATTTACTTAATTTTGCCTGTCGTTGCCTTAGAGTGTAGGCATGCTTGAGTTATCGTGTGATTCGTATATTATTTATTATTCATTATTTATTTATATTTATGGCTACTACAGCAGACTTAAAAAATGGCTTGTGCATTGATTTAGAAGGACAATATTTCTATGTTGTTGAGTTTTTGCATGTAAAACCCGGTAAGGGGCCCGCTTTTGTTCGTACAAAACTTAAAAATGTGACCTCTGGAAGGGTGCTTGAGAGAACTTTTAACTCCGGAGTGAAAATTGATGAGGTGCGCATAGAAAGGCGACCATACCAATTCTTGTATCAAGATGATATGGGATATAATTTTATGAATAATGAAACTTTTGAACAGATTTCTATAGAAAAAGCCCTCATCACCGGTGTAGATTTCCTCAAAGAAGGCGATATTGCCGAGGTAGTGACGCATGTAGAAAGCGAAACTGTTCTATTTGTCGAACTCCCCATACACGTTGTTCTTCTCATTACTTATACAGAGCCTGGCATTAAGGGCGATACCGCAACCAATGCCACAAAGCCTGCAACCCTAGAGACTGGTGCAACAGTGCGCGTTCCATTATTTATAAATGATGGCGACAAAATAAAAGTAGATACTCGCACAGGATCTTATTTGGAAAGAGCCAAATAATAGCTAGCGGCGAGAAGCCCCATTACCATACCAAAAACCCCATAAAGATGAATGATGCAGCAGCAAAACTTAGTATCACCGACTGGGCAAAGGAAGACAGACCCAGAGAAAAAATGCTTTTGAAAGGAGTAGCATCGCTTTCTAATGCCGAATTGCTAGCTATAATCTTGGGTTCTGGAAGCAGCAAAGAAACGGCAGTAGCTCTTTCGCAGCGCATATTGCTGTCGGTAGATAATGATCTAAACCGCCTGGGAAAGATAGAGATAAGCAAGCTCATAGCCAATTTTAAAGGTGTTGGTCAGGCGAAAGCAATTAGCATTGTTGCATGCATGGAATTGGGGAAGAGACGTGGAAATTCAGGCCTTGCCCAACGCCAGCAAATTACTTGTAGCCTAGATATCTACAAGTATTTTCAGCCCCTTATGTGCGACCTGCCTCACGAAGAGTTCTGGATATTACTCCTCGATAGGGGCAATAAAATTATAGACAGGGTGAGAATTAGTCAGGGAGGCGTGTGGGAAACGGTGGTAGACAGCAAAATTATTTTCAAAGAAGCTCTCCTGCGACTAGCCTCGGGATTGGTGCTATGCCACAACCATCCTTCGGGAAACCTGAAGCCTAGTGAGGCAGATGATAATGTTACCAATAAAATTAAGGAAGGAGCCAAATGTATGGACATCACTGTGCTGGATCATATAATTGTATGCGAAAAAACTTATTATAGCTATGCCGACGAGGGTAAATTGTAGGCATAGCTGGAAAGCTAACTGCCAATGATTGTCAAACGTATAAATTATGAAATTATGAAATTTAGTGAAGACCTATTAGCAACAGAAGAATTGATCGTTAAGATGATCAAAACAGTATACGACCCAGAAATTCCCGTCAATGTATATGATCTGGGATTGATTTATGGTATTGATGTAGACGAGGATAAAAACGTACTTATCACAATGACCCTCACGGCTCCCGCCTGCCCCGCCGCAGATTTTATAATGGAAGATGTAAGGATGAAGGTAGAATCGGTGAAGGGAGTTCAGAAAGTGGACTTAAAACTTGTCTTTGAACCCTCCTGGAACAGGGATATGATGAGTGAGGAGGCTCTCTTAGAGCTTGGATTTTTATGAAACATTGTTTATGAAGGAAAAAAATAAAATTTACTTTGCCTCCGATTTGCATTTGGGCTCCGATTGTTTTGAAGATCCCATCATTACAGAAAAACGATTTGTGGGGTGGCTAGATTATATAAAAGAGGATGCTCAAAGCCTATACCTTTTGGGCGATATTTTTGATTTTTGGTTCGAGTACAAGCATGTAGTGTCCAAGGGCTTTTCTCGCTTCCTAGGCAAAATTGCTGAGATGACAGATGCTGGTATTGAGGTGCATTTTTTTATTGGAAATCACGACATTTGGATGTATGATTATCTGCCCAAAGAAATAGGAGTTATCATTCACCGAGAAGCTCTTATTGTAGAAATTTGTGGTAAAAAATGCTATTTGGCTCATGGCGATGGCATGGGAGATAATTCAAAAAAGCTCCATTTAATGCGTAAAATTTTTCATAATAGCTGGTGTAGAAAAATGTTTGCCTCTATTCACCCTCGCTGGGGAATGGGCTTTGGACAGGCCTGGTCTCTTCACAACCGCAAAAAAGGGACGAAAGTTCCTGTACCTTATTTGGGGGAAGACAAGGAGCACCTAGTATGCTATGCCAAGCAATATTTGCAGCAAGATCCTAGCATAGATTTCTTCGTTTTTGGTCACCGACATATACCTTTAGACCTCATGCTTAGCAAGAAGAGTCGCGTCATTATTTTGGGCGACTGGCTACAACTATTTTCTTATGCCCTGATGGACGAGCATGGCCTGCGCTTGCTAGATTATCATCCCACTACCAAGGCATAGCCTGCTATGCTGGTCGTAGACAACGCCAAACTGCCCTGCGGCAATTCCCTGTATCTTATCGTCGGAGGCTATGCTATACAAATCGCCTATCCTGCTTATCTTGCCCTGAGTAAATTCGGGGGTGTGGCGAATTTTGAAAGTGATGTCTCTCTCTCCATCAAACTCCCCCCAGGGATCTTCTGTGATAAAATCGAAACCCTGTAGATTGATGGTTTTCCCATATTGCATGGCGGGGTCATAGCCCTTGGCAACATATACAATATTTTCATCAACATCTTTTTTTATAACAAACCAAGGCCCCCCGCTCAAACCCAAGCCCTTGCGCTGACCTATGGTGTGAAACCAGTAGCCCTGATGCTCACCTACAATGGCATTCGTCTCTATATCAATTATTTTTCCCCTAAGCTCTCCCAAATAGCGCCTGATAAAATCGTTGTAGTTGATTTTTCCTAAAAAACAAATGCCCTGACTATCCTTGCGCTGTGCACTTGGAAGTCCCTGCGCTTGAGCTATGATGCGTACCTCCGACTTGGGAAGCATGCCAATGGGAAACATAAGCTTAGAAATTTGTAAGTAATCTACCTGCCCCAAAAAATAAGTCTGATCCTTGGCCTTGTCTACAGCCGTCGAAAGATAGGTTTTCCCCTCAATAATACTTGTGGAAGCATAGTGGCCTGTAGCTATCTTGTCGAAGGCATGTCCCCATTTTTGCTCGAAGCAGCCAAATTTGATGAGCTTGTTGCACATCATATCCGGATTGGGAGTCAGGCCCCGCTTGACGGCATCAATGGTGTAGCTCACCACATTCTCCCAATACTCCTCATGAAGAGAAACTATCTCAAAGCGGCAGCCATATTTTTTTGCAATATAGGAAGTTATCTCTATGTCTTCTTCGGCAGGGCAATCGATATACCCATGCTCGTCTTCCATACCTATCTTTATATAGAAAATGCTAGGGTCATAGCCTGCTTCTTTTAGTTGGTGCACTACCACCGAACTGTCTACTCCCCCCGAAACTAATGCTGCAATATTCATACGCGGATACAAATTGTTTTGTTGGCACAAAATTACATCGTTTTTGCTGAAATGTCCCCATCTTTAGCAAAAAAAACCGCCCGATATTTTCGGGCGGTTTTTTTAGTAAGTGATATTGCTATCCTTGATAGCTCATTGGCAAATATATAGGCTTATTTTACAATGATTTTTTCCGTTTTCATCTCTCCATTGTTTAGCTGCACGCCGACAAGGTAAATACCTGTAGGGAGGCTTAATTCTTGATCACTAATATAGAGCACATCGTCTTTACTCGAATCGCCACCTGTAGATTTCACTATATAGTTGGAAGTTCCTGTAATCAGCGCGGGAGGGCCGTATGCGTTTGCCCTGCTATCGACACGTTTCGCATAATGCCTTATGCAGCAAGCCTGTAGCCTTCTGCAGCTCTAGAGAAATTGTCGGCAGGCTTACTTTACAGAATGGGGTACATGTCTTCGTTTAAAAACAAGTCCTGTGAGGGCTTTGTATCTGTCTTTGATTTTTATGTGTAAGTTAAATGGGGAAAGATTTTTTTTTGGTATACTTTTTGCCACTTTTTACCTTGTATTTTCAATGCCACATGCAAGAATGTGGTTTTTGCCTCAAACAGGCATCGTTGATCTTATATATTTTGATTCTTACTTCTTGCTTTATGATAATTTAATAATAATTTTAAACTATGAAACGAAAAATTTTACTCGTAATTGCTCTATTCTTAATTCTTACAACAGGGAAGTCGTGGGCCGCTGCTGGAGATAGTGCCGCAGATCCAATATTGATTGGTACATTTGCACAGCTTCAATCGGCTACAGGCATCAAATACTATCGCCTTACTGCCAGTCTTGTCGCAGCGTTTTCTATAAGCTTATTCCGAGGGCACCTTGATGGAGACATGCATACAATAACAAATTCAACCGGAGGGTCTGTATTTACCCAAACAAATGGGGGGTCTATTAAAAACCTCAGAGTTACTGGTAATTTTAATGTTGTATCCAGTAGCAATGTAGGTATCTTGGTTGGAACATCCACCAATACAAGTTTTGAGTTTTGCGAAATCTCTGGTAGCCTTACTCTTACTGGAGGTGTCAATGTTGGGGGTATGGTAGGTGAAGCCACTGGAGGGTCTATTGATCAATGTTATTCTACGGCCAATATTACTACTGCAAGCGGCAGTAATATTGGCGGCTTGATAGGTTCTAGTTCTGCTACTATTACCAATTCTTATTCTACGGCCAATATTACTACTGCAAGCGGCAGTAATATTGGCGGCTTGGTAGGTTCTAGTTCTGCTACTATTACCAATTCTTATGCCACAGGAGATGTTACTACTGAAATCGGCAGTGATATTGGCGGCTTGGTAGGTTCTAGTTCTGCTACTATTACCAATTCTTATGCCACAGGAGATGTTACAGGTACTATTTCTTCAAGTAATGCTGCTGGTCTTGTGGGGTTAAATACAGGTGATATCTTAGATTGTATGGCTGCCAATGGCAGTGTAGGAGTTTCTGGCAATTTAGGTGCTGCTGCTCGCATTGCCAATGAAGGTACAGTGACGGATTGCATCGCAAATTCTGCAATGACTGTTAATGGCTCAATAGTATCTACAAGTGACTATAATGGCACAGATAAAACAAGTACGGAGCTAATGCTTGCTAGTACATATTCTACTTCTTGGGGAACAGGCTGGGCAATTTTCTCAGGTCAAACCTACCCCCTGTTGGCTGAGTTTTTGATTTACCCAGCTCCTTATCTGAATAACGTAGTTTGTAGTAATGTTACTACATCAACAAATTATACTATGAAAGGATATCACCCTAATGCTACATATTCATACACTCTGAAGGCTTCGGGAGGAGGAGCGATAAGCTCCCCAGTGGCCGAACAATTAGTGGCAGCTATTACTAGTTATACAGCTACAACCCCTAAAGCAATCACTACTCAGATAGATGCTGAGATGAGAACTTATTTTAATAATGTGGGAGCAACATATCTTGGCGGAGCTGAATTTACAAGAACTAGCACTATTGGTAGAGTACGTCCTGATCCTACTGCAGACCTTATAGCTGCTGATACTACTCTTTGCTATGGGAGTAATCCCTTGCTGGATAGCGCAAGAATAAAGATTCTCCTTACAGGAACAGCACCTTTTGTTTTTCATTACACCAAGGATGGGTCTTCTGCTGAAAGAACAGCAACATCAGGAAGTCTTACCAATCTTGGAGGACTATATAATGTTGATGAATTTAGGGAAAGGCCAAACCCAGTAGTTGAAGTGGGATCCATACGTGGAGGTGCTAAGCATACAACTACTCTTTATAATCTGGATAATAGTATTAAAGTTACCGACTTATATGCTTGTTCAAATGGAGTTACAAGCCCATTAACTAGGCCTGATACTGTCTATTACAACCCTCGTCCTATTGTCAAGTTTCCTTACTTGAAATGGCACAATGGTTTAAATGTTCAAGGCGATAGTTTCCACCAAGATACAATTGTTTGCAACCAAGATATTGTGAATAAGTTGGTTTTTGAGAGTGTTAATATTGATTATACGCATAAAGCAAATATGAGTTTTTCTTGGGTTTGGATAAATCCAAGCTTCACTGTTCAAGCTTTTGGAAGTCCTAGTCGTCCAAATGAAAATGTCACTGCAATTGGTATGATTGAGACCTCTGGTTGGAGTTCTATTCCTGAGTTCGTGGCTAAAAATGCTTCCGATAGTGTTATGAAAAGCTATATACGAGTAACACCTTACTACACCAATGATCGAGGAGGTCGTTGTGCGGGAGGTATTGGTATTGGCAACTATGGTGCTAATGATGATGGTCAGTATGGTGTTATTGATTTCGGCATCACAGTCAATCCTACCCCCAATGTAAAGATAGTAGCCCTTCACGACACAGTATGTAACCAGTATCAGACACGCCTCATTTCTTTGTCTACACAGATAAAAACAGGCTTAGACACCGTATATTACGAGTGGAGAGATTACCAACCACATCTTCTTACTGGCGTCTTGAAAGATACAATTACTAGGGAGCTGCTAACGGGCAATGTAAGTATCTTTCCGTCTTATGTGGCACATAACAACTACAAATATAGCGTGGATGATAGCATCAGGATAAGGCCGTATTTTAAAAACCGTATTATCTGCTCCTCTCTTTATGATGGCTACAATCCTGATTTTACAGGTATGTCAATTACAGATATTGCTGCGGCAAAGGCTAAGAAAGCAGCTTTGGGAAAATCTGAAATTACCGATACAATGACGGTGATTCGTATTCATCCCACAACGACCATAGAAATTCAGCCTGTGGGAGGTGAATTTTGTTTCCTAACAAAGAAACAGATTTTCGTTAGAAGCTATGGTTCGGGCTTGAAGCACCAATGGTATTTCAGTGCCAACAACAATAATAATTTTGAGCCCTTGCAAGATTCAATAAGCCCATACCTCGTTGCAGATCGCACCGGCTACTACTACATGCATATCGATAGCGACTGCGAAACCCGCATCAGCGATACCATACTTCTTAAGTTTGGTGTGGCTCCCATTTTCTACAAAAACTTAGAAGCCAATGTTGGTCTCTGTGAGGGAAGCGACTATACCTTCAAGGTGGAGTCCGATGCCCTGGCTTATCAGTGGTATGTCGATGGAGATTCAGTCCCTGGAGCTACCAGCGATTCATTTCTTGTACAAAACATGCAGGTGGAAATCGACTACAATAGATACTCGGTATTGGGAACTAGCTTTTGCGACAACCATTCAAGCATGAGTGCCGTATCCCGCCTCTGGGTGGTAGAGCCCTTGGAATTGCCCCTTAGCTTTGTAGATGTGCCAGATGTGGCAGTGGTGGGCACTCTCTACAAGATAGAGATTGGTCAGCCTGGTTTTTATGGCTACACCGATGCTACTCATTATAGGTGGAGCTTCGGCAATGAGAATGCTGTATTTATTAAGGGCGAAGGCTCGCAGCTGCAAGCAACATATGTTACCTTTGGCCCAGTTCCTATGTCGGATACCCTATATTTTGAAATGTCGCACCCATGCTCATCCGGCGAGGAAGGAGGTCTTTACAAGGCTAAAAAATATATAGAACTTGTAGATATAAGTTCAGGCATAGACGAGGTAGGAGCGCAAACTATTGCCGTTTACCCCAATCCCGTAAGTGACAACTTGCATATTGAGAGTGATGCCGCCATAGTGTCGGTTCAGGTCAATGACCTTAATGGTCGCTTGATTTACTCTAAGAGCAATATAGGACAAAGAGAACTTGTATTGGATGCCAGCACATGGAGCAAGGGAAGCTATCTGATAAAAGTAATTACTGCCAGCGACAGTAGAACGCATAAGCTGATTAAAGAGTAATTTATAGGGCCAGAAAAGCAAAGTCTGGTTTTAATTACTATATTTAAAATGCTAATAAGAGGCGAATCAGATTAATTTCTGATTCGCCTCTTGCGCTTTGCTGCTTTTGTTGTACTTTTGCAAGACCGATATAGGCATTTTGCCATTCATGGATATAATTTATAATTCGTAAAACTTCAAATATGTTTGAAAATTTAAGTGAAAGATTAGATCGTTCGTTTAAACTCCTAAAAGGGGAGGGAAAAATAACGGAAATAAATGTTGCAGAAACACTTAAAGATGTGCGTAAGGCCCTTTTGGATGCCGATGTAAACTATAAGGTAGCCAAGCAATTTGCCGATACGGTGAAGGTAAAAGCCATGGGTCAAAATGTGCTTACAGCTGTTAAGCCTGCCCAATTGATGGTGAAGATAGTGCATGACGAACTTGCCGCCCTCATGGGAGGAAGCATCGTAGAACTCAACCTTACGGGCAATCCCTCGGTGGTGCTGATGTCGGGGCTGCAAGGCTCAGGAAAAACAACCTTTTCGGGCAAGTTGGCAAAAATGCTCAAGGAAAAAAAATCTAAAAATCCTCTTCTTGTGGCCTGCGATGTTTATAGGCCCGCCGCAGTAGAGCAATTGCGAGTTTTGGGAGCGCAAATAGGAGTGCCCGTTTATACCGAAGAGGATTGTAAGGATCCCGTAAAAATAGCCCTCAATGGAATAAAGCAGGGCAAGGCTGATGGCAATGATGTAATTATTATAGATACCGCTGGCCGACTGGCTGTTGATGAGCAGATGATGAAGGAGATAGAAGCCATAAAGGCCGCTATCAAGCCCGACGAGATATTGTTTGTCGTAGATGCCATGACGGGGCAAGATGCTGTAAATACAGCCAAGGAGTTTAATGAGCGACTAAATTTTGATGGAGTAGTACTCACCAAGCTCGATGGAGATACCCGAGGAGGTGCAGCCCTATCAATTCGCACGGTTGTAGACAAGCCTATAAAATTTGTGGGAACAGGAGAAAAAATGGATGCCATAGATCCATTCCATCCCGAACGTATGGCCGACCGCATACTTGGAATGGGCGATATAGTGTCGTTGGTAGAGCGAGCTCAAGAGCAATACGATGAGGAAGAGGCAAAAAGATTGCAAAAAAAGATTGCAAAAAATCAATTTGATTTTAACGACTTCCTCTCACAAATTCACCAAATAAAGAAAATGGGGAACCTCAAGGAATTGGCATCAATGATTCCCGGCGTAGGAAAGGCTATGAAGGATATTGATATTGATGACAATGCATTCAAAAGTATTGAGGCTATTATATATTCTATGACGACCAAAGAAAGGGAGCATCCCGAAATTCTCAATGGAACGCGCAGGTCAAGAATTGCCAAAGGCAGTGGCACCAATGTAGTAGAGGTCAATAAGCTGCTAAAACAATTTGAAGAAACACGCAAAATGATGAAAATGATGACTTCCTCAAAAATGCCAGGAAAAAATATGATGAGGAGATAAAATAAATTTTTTTTACTATGAAAATAATAGATGGAAAATTAATTGCAGCGCAAATAAAAGAAGAGATTGCACAAGAAGTTAGAGAAATGCTTGCTGCCGGACAAAAGCGTCCGCATCTGGCGGCAATATTGGTGGGTCATGATGGGGGTAGTGAAACCTACGTCAGTTCAAAGGTAAAAACCTGCGAGGAGGTAGGCTTTAAATCCACACTCCTACACTTTGAATCCGATATTACCGAAGAGGCTCTTTTGCAGCAGATAGACTTGCTGAATAAGGATGCCGATGTCGATGGTTTTATCGTGCAACTCCCATTGCCCAAGCACATTTCCGATCAGAAAGTGATAGAAGCCATAGATTATCGCAAGGATGTCGATGGTTTTCATCCCATCAATGTAGGGAAGGTATCTATTGGTCTTCCGGCCTTTGTTTCGGCAACGCCTGCGGGAATATTAGAGCTATTCAAGCGCTACGAGATTCCTACCTCGGGCAAGCACTGTGTTATTTTGGGGAGGAGCAATATTGTGGGTAAGCCTATGGCTGCCTTGATGATGCAAAAAACACTTCCTGGAGACTCTACGGTGACTGTTTGCCATAGCAGCACGCCCAATATAAAAGAAATTTGCTTGCAGGCCGATATTATTGTTGCCGCCCTCGGTAGCCCTGAGTTTTTGAAGGCCGATATGGTAAAAAAAGGAGCCGTTGTTATTGATGTGGGCACCAGCCGCGTGGCTTCAGACAAAACAAAGTCGGGATTCCGCCTTGTGGGCGATGTAAAGTTCGATGAGGTTGCCCCTCTATGCTCGTATATTACTCCTGTTCCAGGGGGAGTAGGGCCGATGACAATTATCTCTTTGATGCGCAACACCCTTTTGGCAGGAAAGAAGAGCCTATTAAATAAAGATAGCAAATAAATACGAAAGAAGCAATTTTTTTTGAACAAAAAGGCTTGCATAATGCAAAAAAAATACCTATCTTTGCACCGCAAAACATGGTGATTGTAGCTCAGTTGGTTAGAGCGCTTGATTGTGGTTCAAGAGGTCGCGGGTTCGAAACCCGTCTTTCACCCATACGAAATAGCCTCAAATAAAAGTTTATAAACTTTTATTTGAGGCTATTTTGTTCTTTATAGAGGTCTCTGTTGTGTTTCACCCCCCCTAGATAGCATGTATCGCCCTTTCAGGGCTTTTTTATGAACTGTGCTGTAATAGTTGGTATGCCGCCCCAACTTGCTGTTTTTTTAAAAGTCCTTATCCATTAGACCAATTTTCCCTGTCTAAATTGCGGTAGCTTATGGCTTCTGCTATGTGTTTGGAGAGGACTTTTTCCTCATTGTCGAGGTCGGCAATAGTTCTCGCCACGCGTAAAATTCTATCGTAGGCACGGGCGGATAGCTTGAGTTTGTCCATTGCGTGTTTTAATAGTGCTAGTCCCTCATTATCGGGCTGGGCGTGTTTGTGTAGCAGCTTGCTGTGCATTTGCGCATTGGAGTATATGCCCTCGTCGTTTGCGAAGCGCAGATCTTGTATCTTTCTGGCGTTTACTACCCTTTCTCGTATGTTGCTACTTATTTCGGCAGGTCGGGTATCGGATATTTTTTCAAAAGGAACAGGCACTATTTCTATTTGTATGTCTATGCGGTCGAGTAGGGGCCCCGATATTTTGTTGAGGTAGCGTTGCACCTGTTGCGGGCTACATACACAGGCTCTGTCGGGGTGGTTGTAGTAGCCGCAAGGGCAGGGGTTCATAGATGCTACGAGCATGAATCCTGCGGGATATTCCACACTAAATCGAGCTCTGGAGATACTTATAGTCCTGTCTTCTAGGGGCTGTCTCATCATTTCAAGCACCAGTCGTGAAAATTCTGGTAGCTCGTCCAAAAAAAGTACGCCATTGTGCGCTAGGCTTATCTCTCCAGGTTGGGGATAGGAGCCACCACCCACCATGGCGGCAGTCGATATGGAGTGGTGGGGACTGCGAAAGGGGCGTGCGGTTATTAATGAGCCATTGTGGTTTATTTTGCCTGCTACGGAATGAATTTTTGTGGTTTCCAGGCTTTCTTTGAGACTTAGGGCTGGGAGAATGGAGGGTATACGCTTGGCGAGCATAGATTTTCCTGCTCCCGGAGGTCCTATCATGATGATGTTGTGCCCTCCTGCACAGGCCACTTCTATGGCACGCTTCACATTTTCTTGGCCTTTTACGTCCGAGAAGTCCCATTCAAATCTATCTCTGATGGTATAAAATCCCTCTTGTGTATCTATTTTGGTAGCTTCTAATTCAATCTGATCATTAAAAAATTCTATTACAGATTTTATATTGTCTACGCCATATACTTCCAATCCTTCTACCACTGCGGCTTCTCGCGCATTGCTTTTGGGGAGGATGATACCTTTGAAGCCCTCTTCTTTGGCTTTTATGGCTATTGGCAAGACCCCCTTCACAGATTTTAGTGTGCCGTCGAGAGAGAGCTCTCCCATCATCATGTATTGCCCTATCTTGTCGGCTTTGATGGTTTCGGCACCTCCCAGTATGCCTATGGCAAGGGGTAAGTCGTAGGCTGCACCTTCTTTGCGTATATCGGCGGGCGCCATGTTGATGAGTATCTGCATTCGCGGAAACTTGTAGCCGTTTACAGCGAGTGCCGATACTATTCGCTCGTGCGATTCTTTGATGCTAATGTCGGGAAGACCGACTAGAAAAAATTTTATGCCTTTGGAGCAATTGACTTCTATTGTAATAATTGTTGCATTTACTCCATGTAGTGCGGCGGCGTAGGTTTTGATTAGCATGGTTTCTGATTATTACATTATTACTACATTATTACTCTATTATTATTACTACTCCATTATTACTCCATTATTATTACTCTATTACTACTCTATTATTACTACTACATTATTATGATAATTTATAATAATTATTCGCCTTCTTATTATTTTATATGTTTTTTAAGTAGAATATTGAGGCTATCTATTGATTGATCCCTAGATATGATGGTCATACCCTTGTCTATGAGTAAATTTAGGGGTATGGATCTAATGTTGTATAGGGGCACTAAATTGGAGTTCCAGCCCTGCTTATCGACGGCGGTAAGCCAATTTTTGTTATTTTCGGGATTTATTTGCAGCCATTGGTCTATTTCCTTGTCTAAGGAAACGCTTAACATTCCCAACTTACTGGGTTTATATTTTTTTCTAATTTCATTCATTCCTTCATTTTCTTCAAGGCATAGGTCGCACCAAGAAGCACCAAAGGAGAGTATAAAATATTTGTTTTTGAATGTGTCGAGGCTAATTTCTAATCCTTTGGTATCTTTTAGGCTCAAGGGGGGAGCGATGGCACCGATTTTAGATCCTTGCAGGGTGTTGTTGAGATGGCTCAATCTTTTGTATAGATTGCTCTCCACTATATCGCCATTAATTAGCTGCAGGAAGGTATTCATATTTTCAGGATTGTCTTCTTCTACAAGATAGTCTTGTATCAATACCAGGCTAGCCATTGACGAAGGCTTATTGCGGATAAAATCTTCTGCTTTTTCTTTGAGTTGGTGGTCTATGTTGTTTACTTGCGACAAGTAGTGCGATCGGTTGTATTCGGCACTCAATGTATCCAGTAGTCTGTTGTTGTCGGCTTTGTCGGTGAGTTCTCTAGCTTCTTTGAGAAGTTTTTTATTTTCTTTTTTGAAATTTGTAAGTTCGTTATTGATCTCTCCCCCATTTATTAGTAGGGCTTCAGGGTATCTGGCATCGCCATTGATACTAAATTCTTCTTCATTTTGAACCTACACGCTAGTCCATACGCTACCTTCTTCCATATTGATAATTATTCTGGAGAGGTTTTTTGATTTCCCTTTAAAAATGAAATGTCCCTCTTCAGAGCAGGTAAGGCTATCTATTTCAGTGGTGTTTATATCGTCGTCTAGGTAGCTTATTATGTATATTTTTTTATTTTCCAGATGACTAATATTTCCTTCTATGGTATAATGTGGCTCTTCTTTTGTGTGGCACGAGAAAAACATAATCATGCAAATGAGGGTGTATAAGGTTATTTTCATTTTTTTTGAATGTTTATTCTTTTTGTTTGTTACTTTATTCTGTAGTTATAACGCTAAAGTGTGGTTAAATGTTTTATCAATCAAAAAATAAATAGGGGCAGATTAATACATCTGCCCCTATTGAATTGTCATTTGCTAATTGGGCCTACATCAGGAATGCCTCTTTTGTGATGCGTGCCAGCCTTGTTGGCAATTAATTAGAGCTGAGGTCCAGCAGCTATCAATGCTTTTGCAGCATCGTTGTCGCAATATTGCTCAAAGTTTTTGATATATTTAGCAGCCAAAGATTTTGCCTTAGTTTCCCACTCGCTAACATTGCTGTAAGTCAAGCGAGGATCCAAGATTCCTTCAGATACATGATTCAATTTTGTTGGAGCCGTCAAATTCAATACAGGCACTTTTACTGTTGGCGCATTGTCGATAGAACCATCGATGATGGCATCAATAATTGCGCGGGTATCTTTGATAGATATTCTTTTGCCAGTGCCATTCCATCCTGTATTTACCAGATAAGCTTTAGCCTTATGTTCTTTCATCTTGCCTACCAATGTTTTTGCATACATGGTGGGGTGAAGAGTCAAGAAAGCCTCGCCAAAGGCAGGAGAGAAAGACGGAGTAGGCTCAGTGATGCCACGCTCAGTTCCTGCTAGCTTGGAGGTATATCCACTTAAGAAGTGGTATTGTGCTTGTGCCTCATCGAGTATGGATACTGGAGGCAATACGCCAAAAGCATCGGCCGAGAGATAAATTATCTTGTTGGCATGTCCGGCTTTTGAGGGCAAAACAATTTTGTTGATATGGAAGATAGGGTATGACACGCGAGTATTTTCGGTGATAGACCCATCGGCATAGTCTACAGTGCCGTCGGGGCGTACTGTCACATTTTCTAGTAGGGCATCACGCTTGATAGCCCTCCATATATCGGGTTCGTTTTCCTGGCTTAGGTTAATAACCTTGGCATAGCATCCACCTTCGTAGTTGAAAACGCCATTGTCATCCCATCCGTGCTCATCGTCGCCAATTAGGAAGCGCTTAGGATCGGCAGAAAGGGTTGTTTTTCCTGTTCCCGAAAGACCAAAAAATACGGCAACGTCGCCTTTTTCACCCACATTTGCCGAGCAGTGCATAGATGCCATGCCCTTCAATGGTAGGTAGTAGTTCATCATAGCGAACATACCTTTTTTCATTTCGCCACCATACCAGGTACCTCCAATGATTTGCTCTTTTTGAGTGAGGTTGAACAATACAAATACGTCGGAATTTAGTCCCTGCTCTTTCCATTTAGGATTGGTAGTTTTTGAAGAGTTGAAAACAACGAAATCGGGCTCCCCGAAGTTTTGCAATTCATATAGAGAGGGGCGAATAAACATGTTGGTCACAAAATGCGCCTGCCATGCTACTTCCATAATGAAACGCACTTTCATGCGAGTGTCTTCATTAGTTCCGCAGTAGGTATCTACCACATAAAGTTTTTTTGATGTGTTGAGTTGATTGATGGATACCGCCTTAAGGTCTGTCCATACCTCGGTAGAAACTGGCTGGTTAATCTTGCCATCCCACCAGATGTTTTTGTCGGATACTGCGTCTTTTACAATGTAGCGATCTTTGGGCGAACGGCCTGTAAAAACTCCTGTGTTTACAGCCATGGCTCCTGTGGTGGTCAGCGTGCCTTTTTCAAAACCCTGATTTTTGGAATCAATCTCAGCTTGAAATAGCTGCTCATAACTGGGGTTGTAAACAACATCAATGCTGCTGTTGATCCCATACTTGCTTAAATCTAACTTTGTCATTTCAAAAAAAATTAATTTAATTATTGTTTTTCTGTCTAATTAATTATCTGTCTTATAAGTTCTTTGTAGTACAGAACAATTATTCTTACAAAGGTACTAATTTAATTTAATTCTAAAAAAATAATTAATGAAATATTTCTTTAATTTGCCTTTTAAATGCTTCGTGCCTTGTCCTATCAACTTTAAGCTGCGTATAACTTCTTTTCTTTCTCTTCTATTTTTGTAGTATCACAAAAAACAAGTACATTTGCATTGTTTTATAATTACAAATAAATAATAAACGTATGAAAAAAAATTTTGTGAAGTTTTTGGCTTTTAGCGTCTTATGCTTAGGTTTTGTGTCTTGTGGTGGTGATGATGATCCTATTCCAGATCCTGACTATGACAAATCCAATATTACTGGAGAGTACGAGGGCTCTTTGAAAGTTGTGATAGGAAAGGTTAGTCTGACGTATGATAAATTTCGTGCCTCATTTACCCCTAGTGCAAGTAACACCAGCATCTTGAATGTCTCTTTGGGCGATAAAATCACCCTAGATAGTGTAGGATTGTGGGTGAGCGATGTTCAGTCTTCCAATTTTAAAAATAAGGGTACTTATGCTGCCTTTAGTCTTTCTGAAATTAAGGCAAATTACAAAGAAGGAAATGTGCCCAAATTTATTTCCGACCAAATAAATTTTATTGTCAAGAATGTTGATATGGATCTTACTACAACTGGTGCCAGATATACGATTGCAACAGGAGTCTTGACTTTTGAATACACGGGTAGTTTTACAGCTACAGGCACTGAAGCCGGACAGTCCTCTAGCAATACAATTACTTATACATTCACATTGCCAAGGAAAAAATAAAAGATAATTTGTTAATTATGTATCACTGTCGGGCTTCTTTTTGCTTGCTGGTGGTACATGGTTTCCAATGATCTTTGCTTATTGATCTTTCACTCATAATTACAGCTTAATTGTTTTTTGTTTACCTTTTTTGGATTCATTATGGAATCTATCGACGCTTGTTACCACATAATTAAACTTTTCTTTTCCACCATTGTATGGTAGCGTGTAGCTTGTTTTATTGGTTATTTCCACAATTTTAGAGGCGTCGTCAAGATTTTTATTTTCATTTTTCCTGAATCTATATACAACAAAATACTGTGCATTTTCGGGTTTTGTAACTTCCCCATTGCGCTTCCAGTGTAGCAGGTAGCCCCTATCTGTCCAGCTTGTTTTAAGGTCTTTTATTTCCTTGGGTTGTTTGTGGTGCATGTGCAGGTAGGGCGGTATTAGTGCGGGGGTCTTGTGGTAGTTTGCTTTTAGGCTATCGCCAATGCTGCCAGTGTTTTTTATCAGAGCATAGGCAGGCCAGAAACAGTTGCCATAGACGGCGGGGAGGGATCTTTCGAGCTCCATTTTTTGAGTCAGCTGGTTTCTTTTGGGATTCTTAGTGTCGCGAGCCTTGGCAGTTCTTCCCACATCCTGCCCAATATATAGGTGTGCTCCATAGTTGTTGCGACTCCACCACTTTATAAGAGTCTCATAGTCGGCAGCCTTATGCCCAATTTCCCAATATATTTGGGGTATATTGTAATCTATCCACTCCCTTTCTACCCATAGCTTTACATCGGCATAGAGGTCGTCGTAGTTTTGTAGTCCATTGGTTTTGCTTCCCGACTTATCGGGGGTGCTTTGGGCATTTCTGTAAATTCCGAAGGGGCTAATTCCAAAACGCACCCAAGGCTTTACAGAGACTATGGTCTCTTTTATTTCTTTCACCAATTGGTTTACATTGTTGCGTCGCCAGTCGTCTCTTTGCTCCGACGAAAAGCCCTGAACCTTGGCATATCTAAGAAAACTTATATCGTCGGGAAAGGCTTGCCCTGCAATGGGGTAGGGATAAAAATAATCGTCCATATGTATGGCATCAATATCATAGCGGCTAACAATATCCCTTACAATTTTCTTGATATGATTTTTGCTGGCAGGCACTCCCGGATCGAAGTATATTTGTTTGCCATATTTTACAAACCACTCCTTATTGTCGTGATATACGTGGCTGGAATGTAGTACATCATTCTCGGAGGCCGTCACTCTATAGGGATTTAGCCAGGCATGAAATTCCATGCTGCGCTCGTGGCACTCCCTAATCATAAATTCCATAGGGTCGAAATTGTGCTCTGGAGCCTCTCCCTGTATGCCCGTAAGGTAGCGACTCCATGGCTCTATATCAGACATATAGAGGGCATCGGCACAGGGGCGCACCTGAAAAATAATGGCATTGAGGCCTTGGGCCTGCAGCTCGTCGAGAGACTTTGTGAGGTAGGTTTTTATTTCCTCGGCCGTCATATTGGCATATTGCGATTGCCCAATAACGTGGATCCAAGCACCCCTAAACTCCCGCTTGGGATTGCTCTGCGATTGTATCGTGCCAAAGGAAGCTAGTAGCAGGGCTATTAAAAGCACCGTGATGAGTTTGTTGTGAGTCATTAGGGAGTAGTCGTTAGTCGTTAGTGTTTAATCTTTAATGTTTAATGATTAATGAAGAATTAAATTTTAGAAGCAATGCAAAAGTAATGCAAAAGCAATGCAAAATCAATGCAAAAGTAATATAAAAACACAACAAAAATAGTGCCACACAATAATTATATTTACACATTGATATTCGCTGTAGGGGCTGGACTCGCCCCCGCCCTTGCGTAGAATGATGCGAGCGGCGATTTATGACAAAAAAACATGCCTAATGTCCATTAGTCCAACGAAATTGGGGCTTATTTCGACCAAAATACCTTACCTTTGCGCTTTGAAATTGAAATTGAAAATAAAGCAATGCAGGAGCAGAAAGATAGCCTAGGCAGGAGTGATAATTCAGGGTTTATGGGCGAACAAAATATTGTGATAAAGGGAGCGAGGGTCAATAATTTAAAAAATATTGATCTGCAAATCCCTAGAGATAAGCTGGTAGTGATTACGGGACTTTCAGGTTCTGGCAAGTCGTCCTTGGCTTTTGACACGCTTTATGCCGAGGGGCAGCGGCGTTATGTAGAGAGCTTGTCGTCTTACGCCCGGCAGTTTTTGGGGCGAATGAGCAAGCCCGAATGCGATTATATCAAGGGTATTCCGCCAGCAATAGCCATTGAGCAGAAGGTAAACACGCGCAATCCGCGATCTACGGTGGGCACATCTACAGAGATATACGATTATTTGCGCCTGCTTTATGCCCGTGTGGGCAAGACCATTTCGCCAGTTTCGGGAGCTGTGGTTAAAAAGCATTCGGTGAGTGATGTTGTTGATGCTATTGCTGAATATCCCGACAGCACCCGCCTAGTTTTATTGGCTCCCATTTCCCTGCGCAATGATAGAAACATGCAGGAGCAGTTGGAGGTCTTGATCAAGGAGGGTTTTTCTAGGCTAGACTTGGATGGCAAGGTCCTTGATATTTCTGATATCTTGAAGGATGAGCATAGTGCTGATATTTTGGAGTCACCCAATCTCAATCTTTTGATTGATAGACTTACAGCCAGCCAGGATCGTCAAAATATTGCCCGCATATCCGACTCTGTGCAGACGGCTTTTTTTGAGGGAGAGGGCTACTGTATCCTTAAGTTTTATTTGGAAAATGGCGATATTGAGCAGCACCATTTCTCCAATAAGTTTGAAGTCGACGGCATGCGCTTTGAAGAGCCCAGTGATTTGATGTTCAACTTCAACAGTCCCGCGGGAGCCTGCCCTGCATGCGAGGGCTTTGGCAAGAGGGTGGGCATAGACGAAGATTTGGTGGTTCCCAACAAGGCACTATCGGTATACCAAGACGCTGTATTTTGTTGGCGCGGCGAAAAAATGGGGGAGTTCAAAAAATGGTTTATAGAAAGGGCCGACGCATACAATTTCCCTATTCATACTCCCTACTACCAACTGAGCGAGCAGGAGCGGGAACTTCTTTGGCGAGGTAGCGGTGAGGATTTGTTGGGTATTGATGCTTTTTTTAAGTATGTAGAAGAAAATTTATACAAGATACAATATAGGGTAATGCTTTCGCGCTATCGTGGAAAAACTACCTGCCATAGCTGCAAGGGAGGGCGATTGAAGCCTGAGGCACTGTATGTGGAGCTTGGGGGAATTAAAATTAATGCCCTGGTAGATATGCCAATAAAAGATCTACAGATATTTTTTGACAAGCTGGTTTTGGATCATCACGATGCCTTAGTAGCAAAGCGATTGCTATTAGAAATAAATAGTAGGCTGCAGTTTCTTATCAATGTAGGCCTGAGCTACCTCACACTCAACCGCCTATCGGCCAGCCTATCGGGAGGAGAAAGTCAGCGTATAAATTTGGCAAGCTCTTTGGGTAGTAGTCTGGTGGGCTCTCTATACATTTTGGACGAGCCCAGCATTGGTCTGCATTCGCGGGATACCTACTTGCTGATAAAGGTATTGCGCTCTCTGCAAGCCTTGGGAAATACGGTGATTGTGGTGGAGCACGACGAAGAGATAATTAGAGCCGTCGATTACATCGTAGACATAGGCCCCGATGCCGGACGTTGGGGCGGCGAATTAGTTTTTGAGGGAGCTATCGATGCCCTTCCCCTGAATACCAATAGCCATACTGTGCGCTATCTTACTGGCGAAGACAAGATAGATATTCCGGCAGTGCGTAGGCCTTGGAACAACTATATAGAGATAAGGGGAGCGCGCAAGAACAATTTAAAATTTATTGATGTCAAATTTCCCCTCAATGTGATGACGGTGTTTACGGGAGTTAGCGGCTCTGGCAAATCGTCGCTGGTGCGCGATGTTTTTTTTCAGGCGCTTAAGCGTTTTTATGACGACAGCAGCGATGCCTCCATTGCCATGGATACGCTTGCGGGCGATATGAAACTGGCATATGCCGCAGAATTTGTGGATCAAAATCCTATAGGTCGTTCTTCCCGATCCAATCCTGCAACTTACATCAAGGCCTACGACGACATTCGCAAGCTCTATTCAGAGCAGCCACTATCCAAGCAGATGGGATTTACGCCGGCATATTTTTCCTTCAATGTGGAGGGCGGTCGCTGTGAGGAATGCAAGGGCGACGGATATATTACGGTAGAAATGCAGTTTATGGCAGATGTAGTATTATGCTGTGAGTCTTGCGAGGGCAAGCGTTTTAAGAAAGAGGTGCTAGATGTTGAATATCAGGGCACTAATATAAATGGGCTTTTGGAAATGACTATAGATGAGGCCATTGTATTTTTTGGGCAAGTCAAGGGCAGTATGGAAAAGAAGATTATCAAGAAATTGCTCTGTCTGCAGTCGGTAGGTCTGGGCTATGTGCAGCTAGGTCAGAGCTCTTTTTCCTTGTCGGGGGGAGAAAATCAGAGGGTGAAGCTAGCCTTCCACCTCAGTGAGGAGAGGAGTAAGCCTACGATATTTATTTTTGATGAGCCTACTACAGGCCTTCATTTTCACGATATAAAAACCCTACTCAAGGCCTTCGATGCACTTATACAGAGGGGGCATACCCTCTTTGTGATAGAGCACAATATGGATGTTATAAAATGTGCCGATCACGTCATTGACCTGGGCCCTGAGGGAGGCGACAAGGGAGGGCATATAGTTTGTGTGGGTACGCCCGAAGAGGTAGCAGCCTGCGAAGAATCGTATACAGGGCAGTTTCTGAAGGAAAAACTGGGCATTAGTAGATGAAAAGACCACTTATAGCAGCTGCTATGATCAATATAATGGGGTGCAACTTAAAATAGTAGGTAAGGATAAATGCAATAATAAATATTATATAGGAATAATGGTCTATAAAAGTCTCTTTATTCATCAGCAGCAGGGCAGCGGCAGCTATGAGTCCCACTGTGGCTGGGCGCAGGCCACTAAATACATCCTTAACAATTTTGCTGTAGTGAAATTTTTTGAAGAAATAGATGATTACAAGGAGCAGTATAAATGAGGGTAGGCAGACGGCAAAGCTTGCTACAATGGAGCCCCAAACGCTGCCTGTTATTTCGTAGCCTATGTAGGTTGCCGAATTAATGCCTATGGGACCAGGGGTCATTTGAGAGATGGCAATGATATTGGCAAACGTTTCGGAACTTATCCATCCATGCTTTATCACCACCTCGTCTTGAATAAGAGAAAGCATGGCATAGCCTCCACCAAAACCGAAGAGGCCGATTTTGAAATACACCATAAATAACTGGAGGTATATCATACTATTTTTTTTCTTTCCATCCTACCAATAATCCATCCTCCTATGCCTGCCGCAAGAATAATGTAGATGGGCGAGATGCCATAAGCCCATATTAGTATTGCCGCAGCTATAGGTATAATTATGGTTTTTGTATTTATCTTCACCTGCTTAGCAGTGGTAAGGACGGGAACGGCAATAAGGGCAACGACGGCAGGCCTTATTGCTTTAAACATCTTGTCTACATAGATATTGTTTTGATATTCTGAGAAAAACATGGCTATTGCCAATATCATCAAGAACGAAGGCAGCACCGATCCTAAGCATGCGATAAGGCTGCCTTTAAAACCCTGGAGTTTGTGACCTGTGAGTACGGCTATATTGACGGCTAAAATGCCCGGAGTAGCCTGCGCTATTGCCAGGGCATCTACAAACTCCTCCTTGCTGAGCCATGCGTACTTGTCTACCAATTCTTTTTCTATAAGGGGGATCATGGCATATCCACCACCAATGGTGAAGGCTCCTATGCGCGCAAAGATCCAGAATAGCTTCACCTAGTGCGTCTTACGCTCTTAGTTTGGGCAGGTGCTTTGGCAGGCTTCGGCGCTTTTGCAGGTTTCTCAGCCTTGACAGCACTTTTTTTCTCTGCCGGGGCTTGCTCTCCCTCTAAGTTTTCTGTTTCGGCATTGTTTTCGGCACTAGCCAATGCTGTATTACTAGCCCTGCTGTTAGCCTTTTTTTTGTCGGCTTTCTTTGTTTTCTTATCCACCACCATTTGCGAGCTATCGGTAGGCACCCATAGTTGGGCTTCAAAAAATTTTATTTGGGCTTCTATGCTATCTTGCGCATGCTGTAGGGCCCCAATGCTATCGCCGGCCATCTGCGACAATGTTTTGTTCATCAAATTTGTAGTCTTCACTATTTCGCCCTTATACATTTTTTTATTAAAAAAATCGTCGGTAGTGTATGTCAGAGAGTTGTTGAGATTGGAAGTCATGATATACGATTGAGCAATGTAGGGGCGTATCTCTTCGTAGGTCAGCCAAAACATTGGAGAGCGGGTGTCTTCGCCAAAATCCTCCTCATTTCTTACCAGCATAGGGCATAGGGCTATTACCTGTGTGTCGAAGGTGCCATTGGCCTGATTGAAGTATGTAACTTCTTTGAGTAGGTATAGCAATACCTCATTGCTAGGTATGTCGCTAGGATCAACCTCGTAGGCTGTTTTTCCATCTACACGATTGGCTGTATATAAAATTTTAAATCGTTTCAGCACATCTTCAAAATCCACAAGGTGGGCATCGGTAAAAACCTCCCTGCCATCGAGGTATTCGTAGGCTTGAATTTTGCTTTCGCTCATTAGTTTGAATATCAATGAGAAAAGGTTCATGCGATCGCCAATAGCCTGTTCGGGAAAGTAAAGGGGGGCATTTTGCTCCTCTCTAAGATCTATCCAGCGATAAATCTCCCTTGTCCACACTGCATTTTCCGCCTCTTTTGCTTGTTCTAGGTTTTTTGATAGCGCGCGGGCGGTAAGTTCGGGCAGTCCCGATTGATTCGTCTCCTGGCTTCTTCTGCGGCGCGAGCTTTGCACATCTTGCGCCATCAGCTCGCACGACAAGAATAGGAATAGAGAGAGGTATATAAATACTTTTCTATGATTGATCTTGGCAAGGCATGACTCTACGTTTTTATGGCTATGCTTATTCATTATTCTTTGTTGATTGTTGAATTATTAAATCATTGATTTCAATTGACGGTGATGTCAATAGAGGGTATGGTTCTGTCTACTCCGTCGGGGCCTCTGGCAACTATTCCTGTTATCAGGCACGTCTTGCCCTTGGAGAGTTTCCTTAGCGCATCTTTTTGTCTTTGCGAAAAGCGCGCTCCATCAGATACCTCTCGCAGGCTATTGTCCATTGAGTCGAATATGACGAGTTCAAATTTAAGTATAGAGTAGCTTATTCTCAGCAAATCGTCGTCTATAGCTGCCTTCACCTCATCGCTTGCTACAAGTAATGCCTTGGCAAAGCGTCCGGTTCTAAACTTGCGGGGGTTTCCATTGTCGTCTTGATATTCCAGATACGCCAGAGGATCGGGAAGGGCTCTTACCCTAAAGCTAGTTTTCGCCATCTCCTGGGTTCGCGAGTCATTCATTTTTGCAGAAACTTGTATGATAGCTTCCTGCCCTATTTTGCTGGGTCTAGCTATCCACAGATCGCCACTTCTGGTGAGCGTGCCATTGCTCATGGAGGCGCTCACATTTTGGCTAGATATGCCAGGCACCGCTATGCGAATGGGATTGTCGTAGCCAGCATACAGCACATTCATCAGGGTAGGAGCAATAGTTGCGCTAGGCTCTACCACATAGTATGGCGAAGAGAAGTCCCTTCTTAGGGGGGTGCCGTCGCCAGTTTGTGTCTCTACATATCCGCTTACGGCAAAGGCTCCACTAGTTGCCGTGCCAACTTTAAACATGCCGCCAGCCTCTTGGTCCAATATTTTGCCATTTACAAAGACCTTGGGCTTTTGTGTAGAGTCTTCGGCAGAGAGTATTATTTGTGCGGAGTAGCTACCTCCCCTCATCACTATCTGCGATTCGGGTATTACGTATGCCTTAATTTGGTTTACGCGCATATCTCCTATATCAATATTTTTTAGTAGTACCGACAATACCTCTCCTTGTGCTGAGCGAATATCGTTTTGCGTTTTGGTGAGAATAGTTACCGCTGCCGCTAGGGGCATTTGTGCAAACATAGACTCCTCCCAATTTTTATTATTTTCTTTGGCTTTAGCCGATGTTTCGGTGCTAAGGTTATGCCTTATAATTTCGGACTTGCTGGTGTCGTTCACCATTTGGGATACATACTCTCGGTAGAGGTCTATTTCTTTTTTGAGGTCGGCGCCTGCTGTTTTGCCGGAGCCAAGGAGTACCTCGCCAGCAGCATTTAAGTCGTCGGGATATTTTAGTGGGCTTGTAGACATAGCCTTAGCGTCTGTTCTGCGCACAATTTGGAGTTTTATATCTTGTATGTACGAGAAAAGCGAGTCGGATTTTTCTTTCACTTCCTTGGCTTGCCGATACCAAATTTCGGTTTTCTCAGGATTATTTTTGTAGAAGTCTTGCATATCTCCAAATATTAGTTCGTTGCGCTTGTCTAGCGACTCCGACGATCGCTGGAGGCTCTCTTCTACCAGCTCGAAGCCATCCAAGACCTCCGACGATACGTTGAGCGCAAGCATGGCAATAAAGACCAGATACATAAGATTGATCATTTTTTGCCTAGGAGAATTAGAACCGTTTGCCGCCATTTTTTTTGTTTAGTTTTTTTGTTTAGTTTTTATTTCACTACCCATTTCTCACTGTTTACTGAAAAAAACTAGTGCCCTCCTGGCGCATTTGTTGTCATAGCGTCTAGTAGTCTGGCATACACCGCATTTAGTGCCGATAGTTGCTTAGACATTTTCTCTGTTTCGTTTTTAAATATCGAGCTATCGACAATAGAGCCTTCATAGAGATCTTTTATGCGCATTAGTCCGGCATTGATGCGTTCTATGGCATCAATCTGTGAGCTTACGCCCTTAAGTTGTATCTCGTAGATGGTGTTGAGCCCCGACAAATTGCGATTGAGGGATTCTATTTGTTGCACATAGCCCCTAGAGTTCTCATTGATACCTTCGGAATTGTCGGTAATACTTTTGTAGGAATCCAATAGAGTGTCCGATACGTCGGATAGCTTGTTGGTGACGCTACTAAATCTTTGCATATTGCTAGACATTCCTGCAAGTTGCTCAAGATATAGCTGCGAAGCCTGTGCCAGGTCTTCCATTTTGGAGACTTGCTCGGCAGCGCTCGCCATTTTTTTTATGCTCTCGGAAAGTATCTCGCTGTCTTGATCAGATATATTGAGCCCAGTCCCTGTTGATACGCCAGCACCGCCAGCATTGCCGCCAGCATTGCCGCCAGTATTGCCGCCAGCATGGTTTCCGCCTGCATGGCTGCTGCTGTTGCCGCTGCCGCCTATAAAGTTGCCGCCAGTATTGCCAGTATTGCCAGTATTGCCGTTTGCGGCATTGCCGCCGCCACTGCCACCGCCCATAAAGGCATTTCCCATAAAGCCGCCACCGTTTCCGCCGCCGCCGCCATTTCCGTTGCTGCTGCCGTTTCCATTTCCATTTGCGTTTCCATTTGCATTTCCATCGCCATTTACGTTGCTGCTGCCATCTCCATTTCCACCATTTCCTCCGTTTCCTCCATTTCCTCCGCCTCCATTAAAGCGAGGTCTGTCGTCATTATCATTGGAGTCCAATATGGGAAAAACCTGTTCCCATTGATATTCTTTAGGGGGTCTGTCGAAAGCAGAGATAAAGAACACAAAAAATTCTGTGACCAGTCCTGCTGTTAGGAGTATATTTCCCAGATTGTAGGGCCAGTGCATGAGTTTTGCCAATGCCCCAATGATTACTACGGCAGCTCCCCAGCTGTAGAAGAATTGAAAAAAACGCTTGCCCTGATCTTTGGACAAGAATTTTTCTACCATATTCTTATATCTCCTTTTTATTCCCATCTTTTATGAATTATCAATTACGAATTATGTTTATCTATTGCGATTACGAATTATCTATCTACGAATTACCTATCTACGAATTATTAGGTGCCTTCGTTTATTTTTTCTTTCCTTTTTTAGCAAATCCCACCTGCGTTCTTACGCATCTAAAACCTATGTAGGAGCGTTGTTCGTTTTGAAATTCAAAGCTTCGCACATCGGATCTAAGAAAATGGCCCACATCCTTCCATGATCCACCCCTCACGGTTTTCTTTTTCAAGGCGTATGGATCTTCTTTGGCTGCATCGTAGCGGTATTGTGGGTTTATGTCGTTCATTATTTCGGGCCCCGACTCAAGGAAGCTTGTAGAAGTCCATTCCGACACATTGCCCGCCATATCGTAAAGTCCAAATTCGTTGGGAGAGAAGGATGCTACGCGAGCGGTAATGAGGTGTCCATCTTTGGAGTAGTTGCCTCTGTCGGGTTTAAAATTTCCTAAGAAGCAGGCTTTTTCGCCAGTTAGTGCGTCTTGTGCCCAGGGGTATTTGTTTTCTGTCTTGCCACTGCGAGCAGCATATTCAAACTCCGCCTCTGTGGGCAGTCTGAAAGGCTCTATATGTCGCCCTCCCTTTATGGTGATAGATTTTTTCAAGAAATCTGTGCGCCAGCTACAAAAGGCATTAGCCTGTTCCCACGACACGCCCACCACCGGATAGTCGTTGTATCCAGGATGATTGAAATACAGGCGGGTGTATGGCTCATTGTAGGCATTATTGAAATCGTTGATCCATGCCGTTTCGTCGGGATATATATTTATTATATAGGTGTGTAGGAAGTCGAAGATAGAGCCCAGAGGGCGCATGATGGTTTCGCTAACAATAAGTCCGTCTTCGTTGATGTATGCCGTATCTTTGGAGATCATTACTATCTCGTTGGGGTCTACAACAATATCGGTATTTTTCTCCCTTTCTAGGGGGTTTAGTCTATTGCGTCGTAGGGAAGCCGAGGTCTCGTCAAAATATTCGTAGCGATAAATCATCTGCTCTGGGTCCAATTTTTTCTCTCCCGTGATGGGGTGTATATAATATACGCTATTTATGGCACGTAGTTCGTCTTCGTTGGCACGTCTTTCGGTGGGAATGGGTCTCGCCCAATTTAATATGGGTCGCTCTAGGGGCTCACCATCTTTGTCCTCTTCTATTTTAAAGCGGTCGTCGCCTCCATAGGCGGGGTCGTATAGTCGCTCGCGGATTATGGAGTCTCTTACCCAGTATACAAATTGGCGGTATTTGGCATTAGAAATTTCTGTTTCGTCCATCCAAAAAGATTCTATAGAAACCCCCTTAGCATCTTGGTAGGTTCCCCATATAGAGTCCTTGTCGGAAGGTCCCATGTCGAAGGCTCCGCGGCCCACCAAAACCATTCCAAAAGGATTGGGCTCTGCCCAAGCAGGAGCACTCACCCCGGTGAGTTCGCCGCCATTGCCCTGCATAGATTTGCCGCAGGAACTCAAGATGATGATGATACAAAGCACTGCTAGCGCATTTTTGTATGTAAGCCTATTTCTCATTATTTATTATCCATTATTCATTATTCATTCCCCTAAAGCATGCGTATGCTCTTATGTTTGCTTTTTTTTCTTTTGTCCAAGTCAATTTCCATCACATATTTTACAAACAGTTCATGACTTCCAAATGATTCTTTGCCAATGTCGGACATGGGGAAGTCGTAGGCATAGCCGGCACAAATGCTTTTATACTGTCCGCCGAGCATTAGTATTCCTGAATCCTTGTATCGGTATGATAGACCTCCCCAAAACAATTTGTTGTAAATCATTCGTAATGAGAGCTCTGCCTGCATTGTGCCTGCTGCCTGCTTCATAAAAGCCGAAGGCTGCAATTCTAGTAACGGATTATTTAGTATCATATTGTATCCTCCCACCAAATAATACGAGCGGGTAAGGTCGAAATTATGCTTGTCGCCGATTTCCACGCTGGCTTGGTTGAGGTGCTGGCTAGAAAATCCCGCATACCACTTGCCGCGAGTGTAGTATATGCCTATTCCCAGATCTATGCCCGAGCCATCGAGGTCGGTATTGGGCATACCCTCGTCGGTGCCTATGGTTTCGCCCTCTCCCTCATTGTTTTCTACTTCTTCGCCAAGGTTTACTCCTGTGCCCCTAAAAGATTCTTTTATCATCCCCAGCTTTATGCCCAGACTCAAATTGCCCTTCCACAGCTTCTTTTGGTAGGCATACTGACCCGAAATAATGCTATGGGTAAATAGTCCAATATTTTCTGAAAACATTGATGCGCCTACCCCATGCGTCCTACCCAAAAATTTTATGGGCATATCGCCTGTTATAATAAGGCTCTTGGGAGCTCCCTCTATGCCCACCCACTGCTGGCGGTTTAGTCCCATTAGTTCCAAATTGCCCGACTGACCCACATAGGCGGGATTGTAGTAGCTCAATGCTGCCCAATAATTGCTTAGTTGGGCATCATACTGAGCATTTGTCTTGATGCCAAGAGATAGCAAAAGACAAGAGAGCAAGGCATATATGGCATATTTTTTCTCCATCTGGAGATCTTAGAACGCAAATAAATGTAATTAATTGTGTGGATGTATACAATTAATAAGGTGTAGTCCACGAGCTGTCGATACAAAAAATATCGTTCTCATTACAAGAGAATGTGGTAGTTGCCATAAATACCAATTTGGAACAAGGAATAAGTATTTTGGTCGAAAAATGGGACTGTTTATTATGCTATTTTAAAAATATTTGTAAATATGTGGACTCCACAAAGCTTAAAAGTTTCTTAGCCCTGAAAGGGCGACACTTGCTAGCTAGGGCTTTGAAACCCTAGCAACTGACATTTTTTTGCATTTATTTAATAAAGTAGGCGTAATTAATTGCTAATATATAAAATTTTGCATAAATTTGCAACATAATTTATAGGATGTAAAATAAACTACTTATTAAAACATTTTAAAATTAAGCTTTAGAGCCATTATAG
>BHEP01000018.1 GCA_003851245.1 Bacteroidales bacterium
CCTCACCGCTCAGGTATTGGTATGCACAGCACGTGCCAGCATGAAACAAGCTAGTGGAGCCTACACAATGATAGAAATTCCTCTCATCAATCTGCTTTATGGCGATCAAGAAGAATTGATACACAAATTAGTATAAACCATGCTAGCTTTTATAACCTGGATGGCCGATCCCGTGGCATTCAGTATTCCATTTATAGATAGGGAAGTTCGTTGGTATGGATTGGCATTTGCCATAGGTTTTTCTATTGGCCTCTATATTATGTCGCGCATTTGGAAAAAAGAAAAACTCAATGAGGAGTGGTTAGACAAACTCTTTGTTTACGTCTTTTTTGGAACTATTATAGGCTCACGACTGGGGCATTGCTTGTTCTATGACCCTGTATATTATCTTGCAAACCCTTTGGACATGCTAAAAATTTGGGAAGGCGGACTAGCAAGTCATGGAGGAACTGCGGCAATTGCTATAGCAATATATTTCTATTCCAAGAAGGTAACTCACAAACCCATGCTATGGACTCTCGACAGAGTGGTGGTTCCTGTGGGCTTCGTTGCAGCTTTTATTAGATTTGGCAACCTTATGAATCACGAGATTTATGGCCATGAAACGAGTGTGCCGTGGGCATTTAAGTTTATCACCAATATTTCGGCGTGGGAAAGGGGTTTGGATCCTATATTTTCAGCACCATCGCACCCCACACAAATTTATGAGGCTCTGGCTTATACACTAACAGGGATTTTATGTATGTGGCTGTATTGGAAAAAAGAAGCATATAAATTCCCAGGACTTATTTTTGGAATATTTTTTGTAGGTATATTTCTATCTCGATTTTTCATAGAATTTTTCAAGAATAACCAAGAAGATTTTGAGGCTGGAATGATATTAAATATGGGCCAAATTTTAAGTATTCCCTTTGTAGCTCTTGGCTTTTGGCTCATGTATAGAGCCTATAAAAATGGAGTGCAAGACAAGGGCTAATTGAGTAGCAAGGCAGGGACAAAACAAGAAATAAACAAATAAATATTCTATTTTAATTATAAAAAAATGCTGAAACCTATTGAAATAATAGAAGATCTCTTTTATGTAGGAGTAAATGATAGGACAAAAGCCCTATTTGAAAACCTTTGGCCTCTGCAAAAAGGAGTTTCTTACAATTCATATCTATTGAATGATGAAAAAACAGCATTGTTTGATACTGTAGACATCTGTTATTCTGACATATTTCTTCAAAAGTTAGAAACCGCCCTCAAGGGAAAACAACTGGACTACCTTATTATCAACCACATGGAGCCCGACCACTCAGGTTCAATGGGTTTGCTAAGGTTGAAGTATCCAAATATAGAGATTGTTGGAAATGCTAAGACCTTGGATATGGTGAAGGGTTTCTATGGTATTTCTCAAGGAGTGAGGCTGATAAAAGATGGGGAAGAGCTCTCTTTGGGCAAACACAAGCTGCAGTTTCATCTAACCCCCATGATTCATTGGCCAGAAACGATGATGACCTACGAAACTACAAAGAAAATAATATTTTCGGGCGATGCCTTTGGCACTTTTGGTACCCTCGATGGTGGAATTACCGACAAGCAATTACGCCCAGAGAAATATTGGAACGAAATGATCAGGTATTACTCAAATATTGTGGGCAAATATGGATCGCCCGTACAAAAGGCTCTGGAAAAACTCTCACACCTCGAACTTGATGTTATTTGCTCAACTCATGGACCTGTGTGGACAGAGAAAAAAAATATCGCACAGGTTATTTCTATGTACAACAGAATGAGCAAATACGAGGCCGACAAGGGAGTAGTGATTGCCTATGGCAGCATGTATGGAAATACAGAGCAAATGGCCGAAGCTATAGCCGCAGAAATTGCTGCATTGGGAATAAGAGATATTATATTGCACAATGTTTCTAAAAGAGCACATTCATATATTATTAGGGATATATTCAAATACAAGGGGCTTATGATAGGGTCGCCTACATACAACAACCAGCTATTTCCCGAAATAGAATCCCTCATATCCAAGCTAGAGGGCTTAAATATGAAGAATCGCTATTTTGGATATTTTGGATCTTACACATGGGCGGGAGCTGCAATAAAGCGACTGTCTACTTTTTCGGACTTGCCAGGATTTGAACTCGTTGGACAGCCTGTAGAAATGAAACAATCCCTACAAATAGATACAGTAGAGGCTTGTTGTGCATTAGGCAGAGCCATGGCTACCCGATTGAATGCAGACGACAACTAAATGAATGATAAAAGGGGCTTATGCGATACCGACGAATAGCGGTTAAAATAGGAAGCAATGTGCTCACTAGGCAAGATGGCAGGCTCAATCTCACCAGAATGTCGGCTCTAGTGGATCAGATTGCCGAACTTCACAAAAAGGCTGTGGAAATAATTCTCATTTCATCAGGAGCCGTTGCTTCTGGCAGGAGCGAAATTAAGGCAAAAGGCAAATTAGACAGCGTTTCGGCACGACAACTATACTCTGCCGTAGGACAGGCCAAACTCATCAATCGCTATTACGATTTTTTTAAGGAGCATGGCATTGCCTGTGGGCAAGTTCTAACTACCAAGGAAAGTTTGGGTACTCGCAGACATTATCTTAATCAAAAAAATTGTGTGGGGCTTATGCTTGAAAATAGAGTTATCCCCATAATGAATGAAAACGATACCATCTCTGTGACCGAATTGATGTTTACCGACAACGATGAGCTATCGGCCTTGGTAGCCTCGATGATGAACGTTGATGCGCTTATCATTCTGAGCAATATTGATGGTATCTATGATGGGCCTCCCAACGACACTAGATCCAAGGTAATCAGAGAAATAAACTATAGCAAGAGTTCTCAGAATGAGCATGGAGATATTAGCGATTTTATACAAACAAGCAAATCTTCTTTTGGACGTGGTGGCATGCTTACCAAATACAATATTGCGCGCAAACTAGCACTAGAGGGTATTCCGGTAATAATTGCCAACGGCACAAGTCCCAACATTCTACCTAACTTACTCCAAAAAGATGCGGATGTGGTATGTACGCATTTCTTAAGCTCTGGCAAAGATACTTCCAACCTTAAAAAATGGATTGCTCACTCCGAAAGTTTTACCAAAGGAGAGATTTATATCAACCAAGGAGCCCAAGAGGCCCTGCTTGGAGAAAAGGCTAGATCACTGCTGGCAGTGGGCATTACTGCCATCAATGGCGAATTTGAAAAAGACGATATTGTAAGAATATTCGACCAAAACAAGGTACCTATTGGATTAGGAAAGGTGAGTTTCAACAGCCTAGAACTGAGCTCCCTGATTGGACAAAAGGCCAACAAAGCCGTCATTCATTACAACTACCTACATATTAGCGAGTAGTGGATAGGTATCAACTACTCAATATTCACTATTTTGTATAAACTCTTGCATGTTATCTGAAAATTTTACTTGTGGATTGCCCTCACTATCGCTGTAAACGAAGTAATACATCATTCCATCAATTTTGTCGGCTATGCGGCATGCCGAGTCAAGACCCAAGGTCATAAAAGCTGTGGCATAGGCATCGGCTGTCATACAATTGTCAGCAAAAATGCTGGCTCCCAATATGTCTTTTTCGGCTGGATAAGCCGTTCGTGGATCTATCGTGTGTGCGTACCTCTTTCCATCTTTGACATAAAAATTCCTATAATTGCCCGAAGTTGCCATAGACTTATTGCACAGAGATACTACTCCCTGACGCTCACTAAGCAGTCCTGTGGGTTCATAATTGGGTTTGGTAATCTCTATTTTCCAACATTCACCGCGGGGGTTGAGCCCTCTGGCATTGATTTCCCCTCCTATTTCTACCATATAATTTTCTACACCCCGGCCTTGCAGTAGCTCGGCAATTAAGTCGCAAGAATACCCCTTGGCAATGGCAGAGGTATTGAGCTGTATTCTATCGTCTTCTTTTATTAGTCTACCTGCCTGCAATCGAATTTTATTGTAACCCACAAATTGCATTAGGCTATCAATTTTTCGTGGACTCACATCGCCCATTTTACTAAAACCAAAACCCCAAAGATTAATCAAAGGGGCACAAGTGATGTCGAAAGCTCCCGATGTATGCTCCGAAACTTCCATAGATCGCTCAAAAACGGTGGTGAACCAAATATCCAAATCTACATCAGTATTGTTGTTGACCTTATAAATAATGGATTCCTTATTAAATGGATTGAGCGACAAGTCGAAACTATCGAGCCTAGCCCGCATTTCCTTGTCTAGAGACTCGCTATGTTCATATTTTATACTAAAGCTGGTATGGAAAACTTCCCCCCTGAAATGGTGGTATTCTTTCTTCTCCTCCTGACTACAAGAGGATAGCAAGTAGGTGCTTAATAGAAATAAAATGCCTTTATACTTCATGTATATCTGCTTCTTTTTTGATTATCTTGAGTGTATCGACCTTAAGGAGTCGATTTTTAAGTTGCTCCATCATAGATTTTCTAATTTGCAGGCTCATTGTGCAATCCATATCAAATTTTTGGTCTAATATCTGCGGTTTTTCTTCTTTTATTACACGCATCACTCCATTTAGGAAGGGGTATTCAAAGACGATACCAACTTGATCATCCATGGTGAGTTCCACTATTTGAGCATTTGCTATGGCATCACGAGCCGCAGCCTTGTAAGCTATTGTTAGTCCGCTGGTACCAAGCTTAAGGCCTCCAAAATAGCGAATAACAATGATTAATACATCTGTCAATTCGTGCGAGTTGATGGCTCCCAGGATGGGCTTGCCCGCTGTAGAAGCGGGTTCTCCATCATCATTGGAACGGAACAAAAGTCTATCAGTTCCCAATACATAAGCCCAGCACACATGTCGGGCATCATAATATTGCTTTCGGTACTTTTCAACTTCTCCTTTTACATCCTCTACCGTTTTAACAGGTATGAGTATCGAAATAAACTTGCTCCTTTGTTCCGAAATTGAGCCTTGTGAAAGGCTTAAAACTGTCTTAAATATATCGTCTATCAAAAGAATATTTTTTAGATTGAGCCTACAAAGCTAAAAAAAATCTGTCAATAAAAAAGAACATCTTCCCAAAACATTTATCTTAAATAATTTGTTTAGAGAAGATGTCTTAAAAACATAGTTAAGGTAAATTATAATGTTTTATCTCCCTTTTTCCAGTTGCAAGGAGTTAATTGGTCGGTTTGTAATGCCTCAAGAATACGTATAATTTCATCAACATTTCTACCTACCGACAAGTCATTGACGCTCACATGACGGACAATACCTTTGGGATCAACTATATAGGTAACCCTATATGCTATTTTTTCATCGGCAAGCAATATGCCCAACTCTTCTGCCAAAGATTTAGATCCATCGGCAAGCATAGGGAAAGGAAGGTTTTTTAGTGCTGGATGGCTGTTTCTCCATGCCAAATGCACAAATTTAGTGTCGGTAGATGCTCCAACAAGAACGGTATTTAGTTTTTCAAAATCGCTAAATTTATCGCCAAATGCAGCAATCTCTGTAGGACAAACAAAGGTAAAGTCCATAGGCCACCAAAACATGACCATCCATTTGCCCGACTTTTCGTAAAGCGAATTGGATATTTTTTCAAATTCCTTACCTATCTCTATGGACACTACTGCCTCTTTTTCAAATGCTGGAAACTTAGATCCTACTGACAAAACTTTGTTCATTTCTTTTATTTTTTATATTTACGCTACAAAGGTCTATCTTTTGCGCAAACTACACAAATGTTTTTAAAGAAATAAACATAATCAAAATCTATGTGTCAATAGGCAAAATCTATATGTGTCATTCATTTATAAAGTCTGCTTCTTGAAATTGTGCTACCTCGGGAATCCAACGGTCATTAACGAAGGCTAGGTGGTCGGGATGCTCGTTGTAGGTATCGTAATCTTTTTTGCTGGCAAACTTCATGTAGAAGCCAAAAATAAAATCATTTTTGGGGCTCACTTGCCTAAAAACCTGAAAGTCTTGGACTGTGCCGATGGAGGGTAATATAGCTTTTGCGTCATCAATAAACTTCTTACTTTGGGCTGAATCAAGTTCCCACCTTAGATTAAACATCACAGTATGTAGGATTTCTCCTCCTTGGAGTGTGGCAGCTTGATTGCTACATCCACTGAGTGAGGCCGATGCTACCAATGCAATTGATGCTACGCCTGCTGTTTGCATAAAATGTCTTCTTTTCATTTGTTTGTCTATTTATTATTTTGTTATTGAAACGTATTATTGACCAATAATTCAATCGTATTGGGGAAATAAATCAAGCTGCCGACCATGCTTATTGGAAGGAAGCATGGTAGCGATATATTGATCCCAAGCAGAAAGAGTTAAATTAAAATTGTATACTTCGTTGAGCCTCTCCAAGTCCTGGCTTAGATAATCACTATTGATGTGTTTAGCCAATTCGTAAAAATTAATTCGCATCAACACATCTTTGGTAAAAGTACGTTTAGCATCGATGAAGCTTATAGATTGTAAGAATTGTTTTGTAAGCTCTGAGTTTAAAATCATTAAAGTATATACAGCAAATTCTATTTTATCGAAGCTCAAGGCATAGCAAGTGTCGTCAAGCATCAGCGGCTTGTTGTTGACAGGTAGTATGAGCGTGAAGTGGAAAGTCTTATATAGTCCCGAAATAGCGACCTTAAAGGGCTTGAAAGAATAGTCGCCAATACCAAAAATTGAAAATGGGGGTTTGTTGTTGTATATGCTAGACTTTCGGGAATCAAAATATATTTGATGATCATTCAGATATTGATAGGTCTTTGGATAGTGATATTTTATGTATTGGGTTTCTTGTCCAACTTTCTTTTGAGTAAGGATTGTAAACTTTCTGGCATTAGTGATTGCCTTGTTTTTGAGGTCTGAACTTTTAAGAATGCCATAAACCAAATCATCTTCCAATTGCATTTCTTCATTCAATCCATTGACATAACAATCATCCATCTTGTCAAACTCCATTATTTTTGCGCAGTCATGCTTTAATCCTTGTCTCCAAACGAAAGGCGATACCCCATCAATATTTTTTGTATGGGAATACTTGTCTATATTAGACACGAAATGATTGTCGACCCAGCCAAAGCTCTTGTAGCAAGCATTATTATCGCCATCATAAAAATCAAACTCTTTGCAATCAAATTGGGTTCCAATATTTAATTCACAACACATCATGGAAGCTTCAACAGACACATTAAACTCTTTCTTGCTATCAATACAATGTTTTTCGATATTAGATATTGCATATTTATTGATTCTCTGTTCTAAAACAATATTTTTAACAACCGAATTTTTAACCAAAAGTGCTAAGTTTCCTTTCATTTCTTGAAAGGTGCTGATCATAGATAAGGTAATATACTCTGCAATGTCGAAATTTCCTTTGCCAGTCATGGCATCTAAGCCCTTATGGTTTTTGAAGTTTGTTTTGTTTGGAAGATTCTTTGAATTGAGACTACTCAATTTTGCATTGCTTACCCAGGGAGGATTGCCAATGATTAGTATCTCTTTAAAACCCAAGCCATATTCTTTCTTTATCCTTTCAAAGTCGAAGGAAAAAACATTGTCATGAATGATTCTTATTTCGGGTCTGTAGTTGCTGGGGTTTTGAAGATGGTAATGAATAACATTGAACTTAGATTCCCAAACATATGCTTTATATATTTCTATTCCAAATATATATTTGAGAGTCTTAATGTTTTTAAGCAGGGAAATAATAAAACTCCCCTTGCCACATGTTGGCTCAAGGGCTATTTCGGGTGTAATCTGTCGACGAGCAAGAAGCAATGTTATTTTATTTGCTAGATCTTCATTGGTTTGAAAATCACCATATTCTGCCCTGTCGGGCTCTTGAACCACACTAGTAGAGACTGCAATGGCTTCTTTGAAATCATTAAAGGTAGCCTGGTCATCAAAAAAATCTCGTATACCAAAAGCTACAAACAATGCTTGATTGGCAGCAGAAAAAGAAACTATGTTTTTTAAGTTCTCACGCAAATAACCAGACGCTTGCTGGCTAATATTTGCTTCAAACACTTTCATGGCTTCTTGTTATTTTATTAATTATTTTATTTATTCCATTCACCTCTTCTACCAGATTGACAATCCGCTGATATTGCAGCCTCCACTGCAATGCATTGGATATGGTCAAATAACCTTGCAATGGAGGCGTTTGAAGTATTTCTTTCGCCAATTGATGCAAGGTAATTTCGTCGGCAGGAATATTTTTATCATTCAGATAAGCCATAATATCTTCTATATTAGCCTTGTCAGCTACCATTTCACGAAGCCTGAAAGTCGTTGTATAATCGGCAGTTCTTTCTTTTGAAATAAAGGAACAACTTACAAAATCAAGATTGCTGGTTTTGCCTTTAGCATCATCCACTTTGTCGTAGACAAAAACAAGTAAGTGGTAGCCAAGCCAGAATAATTGCATGATACAAAAGAGTCTTGCTTCATTTATTACTTCTTCTATCGTAATATTTTCTTTCATGACACAAATATAATTCAATTATTTCGTTAATCTTGTATAATCGGATTACTTAGGCGCATAAATTTCAGCCTCTCTTGCTAAAAAAAGCCCTGAAAGGGCGACACATACTAGCTAGGGGTGTGAACCCCTAGAATAGACAACAAATAATCATCCCCAATGGGCATTAGTTCAACCAAATTGGGGTAATTTAGACCAAAATACCCTATCTTTGCCCTTAGAATACAACAATAAAAAAATAGATATATATATGAAGCCTTCTAAAACAATAAGTCTCATTCTTTCCTTAGTAATACTTGTGTTAATAGGTGTGGTAGTGATGCAGACACAAAAAAATTCCACGGACTCAGCCAAAGCGGTAGTAGAGAACATCCATGAGCGCAAGAGCGTAAGAAAATACACCTCACAAAAGGTCGAAGAAGAGAAAATACAAACCCTCCTGCGTGCGGCCATGGCGGCACCTACCGGAAAAGACATACGTCCATGGGAATTTGTGGTAGTAGACGACAAAGACATATTAAATCAGCTTGGCAACAAATTGCCATTTGCCAAAATGCTTAAAGAAGCACAACTAGCCATTGTGGTTTGTGGCGACAGCTCAAAATCTTTTTATTGGTATTTAGACTGTGCTACTGCGGCTCAAAACATACTCTTAACTGCCCAAGCCCTACATTTGGGTGCCGTATGGACTGCCGCCTATCCCTACAACGACCGCATGGAAGTTGTGACCGAGGCATTGCAACTCCCTACAAATATCCTTCCCCTATGCGTCATCCCCATTGGATACCCTCTGGGTAAAACCATGGCCAAAGACAAGTTTGACTCACAACGCATCCACAAAAATACCTGGGAAAGCTCTGAACTCCGCAATTAAACGATGCCACTAAAACCCATGAAAGCCATTGCCAGAAGACCCGCCGTAATGAGGGCTATGGGAGTTCCTCGCATTCCTTGAGGAACACGAACAAATTCCAAGTGCTCGCGAATACCCGAAAAAAGAACTAGGGCAAGACCAAAACCGATGGCCGAAGATACTGCAAAAACAAGACTCGTGAGTAGGTTGTAGTCTTTTTTAATAGCCAATATGGCAACTCCCAAAATAGCACAATTGGTAGTTATAAGAGGAAGAAAAACTCCCAATGCCTGATAAAGAGCTGGGGAAACTTTTTTTAATATAATCTCTACCATCTGAACCAAGGCTGCAATAACCAAGATAAAACTTATGGTCTGCATGAATTGTAAATCGAATGGATCTAAAGCGAATTTCTGTATGAGGAAAGTAACCAATGTAGCAATTGTCATCACAAAGGCTACTGCCGCCGACATACCTACTGCGGTGTCTATCTTTTTAGAGACTCCTAAGAATGGACAAATCCCTAAAAATTGTGCCAACACTATGTTGTTGACAAAGACTGCTGCTATAAAAATAATAATATATTCCATCGTGAATAAATTGTAAATTATACTGATTTTAATTCTTTAGCTTATTAACTATGGCAATCAAAAAACCTAAGGCTATGAATGCCCCTGGTGCCAACACAAATATGAGAGACCCATATTGTTCGGGGTAAATGGCAAAATCAAAGAGCTTGCCAGTGCCCAAAAATTCTCTAAACATACCCAAAAGAGTTAGTGCCAAAGTAAAACCAAGACCTATACTTATGCCATCCAAAGATGAGCTGAACACCCCATTTTTGGCTGCAAAAGCTTCTGCTCGTCCCAAAACAATGCAATTGACAACAATAAGGGGAATGAAAAGACCTAAACTATCGTACAATGCGGGAATGTATGCCTCCATACACATTTGAACCAAGGTCACAAAGGTGGCTATTACAACCACAAAACCAGGTATTCTCACCTGATCGGGAATAAAATTTTTGAGCATAGATATAACCACATTGGAACAAATGAGCACTAAGGTCGTTGCCAAACCCATTGCCAAACCATTGACCGCTGAGGATGTTGTGCCTAAGGCAGGACACATCCCCAAAAGCAAGACAAATACTGGATTGTTTTTTATTATACCGTCTGTTAATATTTTCTTGTTACTCATATTTTTCTCTTTTTTGTAGCCCTAATTATTAAAATATTTTTGAGCTTCTGCCTAGTTTATTCTTGTATTTTTATTTTATTTAATATGCTGATGTAGCAGCTGAATCCGCGTCGACTGTAGCTCCCGAGAATGCATCCGATGATCCTGATTGCACCAAATAGGCTTTATTTACAGCTTCTATAAAGGCTCTTGACGAAATTGTTGCCGCAGTTATCGCATCCACATCTCCCCCATCCTTATTGAGCTTCAGTAAGCCAGTGGATAAGTCTCTACCCAATATATTCTGATTATTCTTATCGGATCTAAACCAAGCTTGCATTTTATCGCCCAGGCCGGGAGTTTCGGCATGTTGCAAAACTGCATAATCAACAATCTTACCCTCTACATCAAAACCAATAATAATCTTTATTTCTCCACTATAGCCTAGCATACTACTACTTTCAATAGCATTGCCAACAAGCTTTCCATCCTTGGTGGCTGGATATATCTTTATGGAATCTCCATTTGCAGACGCTACAAAATAAGCCTCCTCTGTTGGGGAATTGTCAAATGCAGGAACCACAATTTTGATAGCATTCTCCAGCTTCTGTTTCTTCATTGCCGCAATAGGTGCTGATGTAAGCTCATTGACTGTAGCCAAAGACGCTGCCGCCACCGCACAAATAGCAGTCAGGGAAACAAACATATTTAATAAAGACGATTTTAATTTAATCATTTTTTTTTCTCTCCCCAAATCTTTTAGGTTTAACATAAATATTGATCAATGGCGTAAAAGCATTCATAATAAGAATAGCAAAAGAAATTCCCTCGGGATATGCCCCCCAAAGACGTATTACTGTACTAATCAAGCCAATACCCACAGCATATACTATCATTCCTCTTTTTGTCATTGGAGACGTAGCATAGTCTGTTGCCATAAAAATTGCGCCCAACAACAATCCTCCAGAAAGAATATGCACCAAAGGATGCGCATATATCATAGGATCTACTGCATACATGATACCCGTAAAAGCAAATACCGTAAAAACTGTTACCACAGGGATATGCCACGTGATTATTTTCTTCCAAAGCATATAGGCAAAGCCCAGTAGCAGGGCTAAGGCACTTATTTCACCTACACTTCCACCCATATTACCTAAAAACATGGAGGTATACGAAGGTATCTCTCCAAAATTATTCTTAATCATATTGAGTGTTGTAGCTCCTGTGAGGGCATCTGTATATTGCATAGGGAAAACTCCAGGAACAGGCCAAACTGTCATTTGTCCGGGAAATGAAATTAACAAAAAGACCCTGCCAACCAAGGCGGGGTTGAATATATTGTTGCCCAAGCCTCCATATGGCATCTTTGCAATACCAATAGCAACCAGGGCTCCTATCACAACAATCCAAATTGGAAGATTGGAAGGTAGGTTAAAAGCCAAAAGAAGACCCGTAATAAAGGCCGAACCATCACTAATCCTAATTTTGCTTTTTAATATATATTTCTGAATAAAAAATTCAAAAAACACACAGGAGCATACAGATACCAATGTTACTATCAAAGAGCCCAAGCCAAAAAAATAGAAGGAAACAAGGCTGGCAGGGATAAGTGCTATCAAAACCCCATACATGTTTTTCTCTATCGTATCCCCACTATGAATATGCGGCGAAGGTGATATTATAAGTTTTGTTGACATATAAAATATATTCAGTTTTTTAATTTTTTCTTGCTCTAATAATACTACCCACCTTAACCTTTCCTATCCTTATATAATCTAAAAGAGGTCTGTTGGCAGGACATATATAAGTGCAAGAACCACACTCTATACAATCTACAATATCAAACTTCTCGGCCTTGCCCCAGTCTGCAAAATCGCTTACCGTCATCAAGTAGTTGGGAACCAAGCCCATGGGACAAACATCCACACACTTGGCACAGCGTATGCAATCACTAGCAAACTCGCGCTTAGACTCCAAAGATGGCAAAATAAGGATGCCCGAACAAGCTTTCACCACCGGAACGGCCATCGTCACCAGAGCCTTTCCCATCATAGGGCCTCCAAAAATGACCTTACCCGTATCCTCGGGCAAGCCTCCTGCATACTCAATCAAGTCAGCGATAGACGTACCAATACGAACTCGCAGATTGCAGGGCTTTGCTAGATGCTTGCCGGTAACCGTAATCACCCTTTCGATAAGGGGCTTGTTTTTTTGTACTGCCTCATAAACTGCAAATACAGTTCCTATGTTTTGAACAACCGCTCCCACCGAAATGGGCAATGAGCCACTAGCAATTTGGCGATTTGTGATGGCTTCTACCAATTGTTTTTCGCCTCCCTGAGGATATCGTACTTTTAGAGGCACAATCTCAATATCGGTATATGCAAGAGCCAACTCTTTCATAAGTTTAATGGCATCTTTCTTATTATTTTCAATACCAATAGCGCCTTTTAGAGCACCCAGAGAGCGCATCAGCAATTGAGTGCCAACAAGAATTTCCTTGCCCTTGCTCATCATCAAAGCATGGTCGGAAGTCAAATAAGGTTCGCACTCCACACCATTCACAATAAGTATTTCTGCACTCATTCCCAATGGAGGATTTAGCTTAACAAGTGTGGGAAATGCTGCCCCTCCCATACCAACAATTCCTGCCGCGGCTATTTTACTGATGATTTCTTTTGCTGTGAAGTCACAAGTATCTATAAAAATATCGGATTTGTCTATCGCAGCATCCCATTCATCGCCTTCTACATCAATAAAAACCGACATCTTTCTATAACCGCTGGCACCCATTGCCTGATCAATCTTGGCCACCCTTCCCGACACAGAAGAATGAATATTCGCCGATATAAAACCCGCAGATTCTGCCAAAAGAGTACCCACCTGCACAAGATCGCCTTTCTTTACAAGCAAGTTGGCAGGAGCACCTATATGCTGGGCAAGAGGAATTATCACCTGCCTGGGCACAGGAAAATTTTCTATCTCCGCATTGGCCGACAATTTATTTTCAGGAGGATGGATTCCTCCAATCCGGAATGTCTTCAACATTACACAAATATGGTTTTAATATATAAATTATATTTCTTCTATTTTTACTAATTTTACTTTCTTGATAGGAAAATTAAAAGCTTTAATTGATGATGTAGGACAAACTTCCACACATTTATTACACAATCTACACTTGTCGTCATCAATATAAGCCAAATTATCTTCTATAGTAATTGCCTCAAAGGGGCAAGCTTTTTGACACTTGGAGCATGAAATACACGCTACACTACAGGCCTTCCTTGCAAGAACTCCCCTGTCTTTATTCATGCAACTGACATAAATACGCCTGCTTTGGGGCCCTTTCCTTCGCATTTCAATAAGGCTCTTTGGGCAGGAGGCTACACATACACCGCAAGATGTGCATTTACTTTCGTCAATTTCTGCAAGAAGGGTTTTTGGATTGATGCTTAAGGCACCAAAACTGCATACCTTAACACAATCTCCCAGACCCAAACATCCATACGAGCAGTCCGAATCGCCTCCATAGAGCAAACTTGCTGCTCTACAGTTTGCAATACCATCATATATATTTGTGCGAGGACGATTAAGACAGTCTCCGGCACATCTAACAACTGCTACCATAGGATTTGCAGAAAGCACTGTTGCACCCAAAACACCTGCCACCTCTAGCATAGTATCCTGCCCTCCTACAGGACAAGAAAGAGCCGCCAAACTTCCTGCCGCCACGCAAGCCTGAGCAAAACCACTACAACTAGGATACCCACAAGCACCACAATTGGCAGATGGCAAAATTGCTAAAATATCGCCAATACGAGGGTCTTCGTAAACTTCAAACTTCTTGGAAGCTACAAACAAAATAAGAGCTCCTAGAGAACCTATTGTTGCCAACAAGCATATAGCCAAAATGATTAGATTCATAATATACTATCTTATTTTAAAAATCTTATTTTTTTTATAATTCTGTTTCTATAAATTCTGTTTCAAACACTTTGACACTGTAAAGACAAATTTCTTTTTGAACTCGTCGCGCAAGAAATAAAGTGTAAGATAATATATTGCTAAAACAGAAATAGCAAAAATAGCCATCAGCTCTTCCGACTCGAAGAAATGAGAGATAATAATAAGTGATAAAAAAACAAGCACTATTGGCAATACAAAGGCATATAAAACAGCTTGCAAACCCATAGAAGAACTCCCTGTAAGCAAAACCACATCGCCCAAGGCAAACACCTGATTAGAAAGAGGGACCTCTATTATTTTTTCTTTTTGCTCCGAAATTCCACAAGCTGCATTGGCATGACAAGATGCACAAGCAGTATTTTGTACGATTTTTACACATACAAAACCACCTTCAATATTCGAAACTATACCTTCTTGCTCTATCATAAACTTATTTTGCAATACAGAGATTACAGCTAGACTGCAAATATAGGTATTATTTTTAAATATTTGTATTTAGCAACATAACAAATAAGATTGCTAGGAGTGTGAACTCCGAGAGTAGATGTCAAAAAATATAGATTAAAAAATTAGGGTGATTTAGGCCAATATATACTATCTTTGTTGCTCATATAATTTTAATAAATATAGTTCATGGAAAATAAAATTCTGGTAACAGGGGGTGCTGGCTATATAGGCTCACACACAGTTGTAGAACTTCAAAATGCTGGTTATGAAGTTATTATTATCGACAATCTCTCTAATTCAAACGTAGAAGTGATTGATGGAATAGAAAAAATTACGGGTAAACGCCCTCTTTTTTTTGAATTGGATTGCAACGATATGGAAGGTCTGAAATCCATGTTTGAGTCAAATACTGGCATCAAGGGAATCATTCATTTCGCCGCCAGCAAGGCTGTTGGTGAATCTATACAAAAGCCACTATTGTATTATAGAAACAATATTGTTTCCTTATTAAACTTACTTGATTTAATGCCACAATATGGTGCTGAAGGCATTGTTTTTTCCTCTTCATGCACAGTTTATGGACAGCCCGACATACTCCCTGTAGATGAGAACGCCCCTATAAAACCCGCTTTGTCGCCCTATGGCAATACAAAGCAAATCGATGAAGAAATAATTAGAGATACGGTATACTCTGGAGTTCCCTATAAAAGTATTATTTTACGCTATTTCAATCCCATAGGAGCTCACCCCTCATTGGAGATAGGAGAATTGCCCAATGGGGTTCCACAAAACCTAATTCCATTTCTTACACAAACAGCCATGGGCATACGCACCGAACTTAGCGTGTATGGTAACGACTATGATACTCCTGATGGATCTTGCATACGAGACTATATCAATGTGGTTGATCTGGCAAAAGCTCACGTGGTATCAATAGACAGATTACTCAAAGGAAAAACAAAAAAAGAGGTGGAAATTTTTAACCTGGGAACAGGAAGAGGCTTATCGGTATTAGAACTTATAAATATCTTTGAAAAAGCAACAGGAGTAAAAGTACCCTATAAAATTGTGGATCGCAGAGAGGGTGATATAGAAAAAGTATGGGCACTACCTGATTATGCCAACAATGAATTGGGATGGACTGCCCAAAAAAGCATAGAAGACAGCCTAGCTTCATCATGGAATTGGCAGATGAAACTTCGCGAAAAAGGAATTATGTAATAACAAAAAAAAACATTATGAATACAGGAAGACAAATGCATCAAAATATCAAGCAAATAGGATTCGTTTTATTTCTATTGGCTAGCAGCATATTTGTAATATGGGGCTTAATATATTTTGTGAGCTCTGTGCTGGGAGCCTTTACCATCTATATGTTGCTACGAACACCCAACAACATGCTTCAAGCCAAATCGTGGCCTAAATTAGCATCCACCTCGTTTTTGCTTGCTATGACCTTTATTGTTCTTTTTGCCGCGGGCAGTTTTCTTTTCACTACCATATATGGGGAAATTAAAGGATTTGACCCCCAAATTGTAAGAGATAATATAAGCAATGTCCACGACTTCATTCTAAACAAAACGGGCTATAATATTTTCTCCAAAGATATGGCCGAAAAAGCTGTGCAGTCTGGAAGTAAAGTGCTGCCAAATTTATTTAGCATGACAGGTAGCATAGTATCTAATTCTATGATGCTGATATTGGTCCTATTTTTTATGCTTCAGCAAAGTTCGCAGATGGAGGCTACCATCGAAGACAACCTACCCTTGTCTAAAGCCAGCATTTCATTATTAAAAAAAGAAACCAAAAATATGATTGTCAGCAATGCTATTGGCATACCCCTGATTATGATAGGCCAATCCCTATTTGCAGGCCTAGGATTTTGGATTTTTGGAGTTCCCAACGCAATAACTTGGAGCATTCTTGTAGGCATTGCGGGCCTGATACCAATTGTAGGGACTGGACTCATCTGGCTGCCACTTAGTCTCAATCTTATTTATAATGGAGAACTATGGCCTGGCTTGGGCCTAATGCTTTATGGAGTACTAATCATCACAAATGTGGATAATGTATTACGCATGTTTTTTCTAAGCAAATATGCCGACGTACACCCCTTGGTAACGGTTTTTGGAATTATTTTGGGAATGAATCTATTTGGTTTTTGGGGCATTATTTTTGGCCCTCTAATGATTTCAGGACTTATTCTCCTATTCAAAATATACAAAAGTGAGTTCCCCAACAACTAGAAGATTTTACTAAGAACTTCTTGCCCAAAATGAGAGCATATGAGAGCATACAAGTCCTATATAGTATAATTTTTGAATTAAACAAATAGTAAATTTACAAAAGAACAAATATTAAGATATATAAATTTTATTTGTTTTTATATATTATTGATAACTAACTAACTAAAAAAATAAATTTATCTTTTTTAACCAATATTGTAAAAAAGATGTTATAGAATAGGTTTTATTTTTTGGTGGCACAAATTAAATGTCCCATCTTTGTAATAGAAACCTAAAACAATCTTACATTGTCTTTAAATGTAATACCTATTTGAAACCAAAATAAAAGGGCCCAATATTAATTGAGTCCTTTTATTTTTTGTATCTTTGCACCTCAATTATTTTAATATTACCCAGTTCATTGATGAAGCATATCCGAAATTTTTGTATCATTGCGCATATAGATCATGGCAAGAGCACCTTGGCCGACAGACTCTTAGAATACACTAAGACAATTGACAAAAAAGATTCAAAAAATCAGATTCTCGACAATATGGATCTCGAAAGAGAGCGAGGCATAACCATTAAAAGTCACGCCATACAAATGGAATATACTTTCGAAGGAGAAACCTACATCCTAAATTTGATCGACACCCCTGGTCACGTCGATTTCTCGTATGAGGTATCGCGCTCCATAGCGGCCTGTGAAGGAGCCCTTCTGATTGTTGATGCAGCTCAAGGCATACAGGCTCAAACAATCTCCAATCTCTATATGGCTATAGAAAATGATTTGGAAATAATACCTATACTCAACAAGATAGACCTGCCCAATGCTATGCCAGAAGAGGTGGAAGACCAAATTGTAGAACTTCTAGGCTGCCCCCGCACGGATATTTTGCGTGCTAGCGGAAAAACTGGAGAAGGAGTATTCGATATACTCGAAACCATCATAAAAAAGGTGCCGGTGCCAAAGGGAGATTTAGACGCTCCCTTCCAAGCCCTGATTTTCGACTCCGTATTCAACTCTTTTAGAGGGATTATTGCCTATTTCAAGATAATAAACGGGAGGATTCAAAAGGGTGATTTAGTGAAGTTTTTTGCCACCGAAAAGGAATATAATGCCGACGAAATTGGAGTCTTAAAACTCGATATGTCGCCCCGACAAGAGATGTGCTGCGGAGATGTGGGATATATAATTTCGGGAATTAAAACCTCCAAGGAGGTGAAGGTAGGCGATACAATTACTCATGTAAAAAGACCCTGCGAAAAAGCCATAGATGGCTTTGAGGAGGTCAAGCCAATGGTTTTTGCTGGCATATACCCTATTGACAGTGAGGATTTTGAAGACTTAAGAAGTTCGCTAGAGAAGCTACAGTTAAATGATGCCTCCCTAACCTTTCAGCCAGAATCATCGGTAGCCCTGGGCTTTGGTTTTCGCTGTGGATTTCTTGGACTCCTACACATGGAAATTATCCAAGAACGCCTCTATAGGGAGTTCAATATGGATGTTATTACCACCGTGCCCAATGTATCGTATTTGGTATACGACAAAAAAGGAAATTGCAATGAGGTGCACAACCCTGCAGGACTTCCCGAGATAACACAGATAGAGAGTATTGAAGAACCATATATAAGGGCTTCGGTTATTACAAGCACCATCTATATTGGCCCTATTATGAGCCTTTGCCTAGGAAAAAGGGGCATACTAATCAAACAAGACTATATCTCTGGCGATAGGATAGAAATTATTTACGACATCCCTCTGGGAGAAATTGTAATTGATTTTTATGATAAACTTAAGAGCATATCTAAGGGCTATGCCTCTTTCGACTACCACATGCACGATTATAGACTCGCCAAATTGGTGAAATTAGACATCCTCCTCAATAGCGAACCCGTAGATGCCCTATCCACACTGACGCATGCCGACAATGCGGTAAATTTTGGTCGCCGGATGTGTGAAAAATTGAAGGAACTTATCCCTCGTCAGCAGTTTGACGTAGCAATACAAGCAGCCATTGGAGCAAAAATTGTGGCTAGAGAAACCATCAAGGCTGTAAGAAAAGATGTCACTGCCAAATGCTATGGTGGCGATATTTCGCGCAAGCGCAAGCTGCTAGACAAGCAAAAAGAAGGAAAAAAGCGAATGAAACAAGTGGGTAATGTAGAAGTGCCACAAAAAGCATTTTTGGCTGTACTAAAACTAGATTGATAAAAAATGCGTAAAGACGGTTTTAGCTCGCAAATTGGTGCTTTGATGGCAATTATAGGATCGGCAGTAGGATTGGGCAACTTATGGAAATTTCCTTACATAGCAGGTAAAAATGGGGGAGCTACCTTCATTTTCCTTTATATAGGATTTATGATAATACTCTGCCTTCCCCTAATGCTATCAGAATTGGTAATTGGACGCAGAGCAGGATTGGACGCTGCAGGATCTTTCAAAAAACTGGCGCCTAATACCAAATGGTATATAACGGGCTTGATTGGAGTAGTGACAGCCTTCACCATCCTTTCGTTCTACAGCGTGGTTGGAGGATGGACAATAGAATATCTTATCTCGTCCCTCACTTTTAAAACAGAGGACTCAAATGCTCAAGCTCACTTTACCGACTTTATACAGTCGCCTATACGCCCCTTATTCTTGCATTTATCTTTCATAGTGCTCACAGCAGCAGTATTATGGACGGGAGTTAAGAATGGAATAGAAAAGTTTTCGAAATATCTGATGCCCCTACTTTTCCTTATGATTTTGGGCCTAGCAATTTTTTCCCTAAGCCTTCCCAATGCTATGCTGGGAGTGGAGTTTCTTCTAAAGCCCAATTTTGCAGACCTCAGCCCAGGTCTTATATTAGATGCCTTGGGACAGGGGCTTTTTTCCTTGAGCCTAGGTATGGGCACCATCATCACCTATAGCGCCTACATTGACAAAAAAGAAAATCTCGTGCAAATAGCAGTAATAACCATTGTTATGGATTTGATTTTTGCCCTACTGGCAAGCTTGGTGATACTGCCTGCTGTATTTTCCTTTGGTTTTCAGCCCAACGAGGGCCCGGGACTACTGTTTATAACCCTTCCTCAGATATTTTTACAGATGCCCTTCGGATCCTATTTTGCCATAGTTTTTTTTTCGGTCTTATTTATAGCGGCCCTGTCGTCAAGCATTTCCCTCTTGGAGGTTATTGTGGCCTATATGTGCCGGGCAACGAAACTTAGCCGAAAGAAAAATATATTGATTATAGTAAGCGCCTTGTCTTTTACTGGTGCTATCTGCTCCCTCTCTTTGGGGCCTTTGGCCAACTTTAAGATATTTGGAAATAGCATATTCGATTTTTTCGACATACTCTCCTCTACCTACCTAATGCCTTTGGGAGCATTATTAATCTCTCTATTCCTAGGATGGAAGATGAAAAAAACTGATGTGTATGATGAGCTCTCCAATTCAGGAAGCCTAGTACTACCTTTGTTTAATATGTTTATATTTTTGGTAAGATATTTTGTTCCTCTGGCCATCATTCTAATTTTCTTGAACAAGCTACAAGTTTTTTAGTTCCTACTCCTCCTACTTTTGGGCCTAGCCTCTATATCTTCTGTTTTTCTTGCAGTTTTAGAAAAAACATCATCCCTATCCTTGGGCCTTAGATAATCATAATCTATAAATCCTTTTAAAAATTTTATCTCTGGATTTAAATCGGGCAGAGGGATTGTTGTACCCTTAGCTTGAGGCCAAAGAACCATCTTCTCAATTTTACTATCCTTAAAATTTATCCTAAAATAGCTGCTCTCTGTCTTATTCATTCCAATAAAAGATCCCCCCTCTTCGGAAGGGTAAAAAATAGTCTCGGCATTTCCATTGACATAAATTTGATGAAGTTGCGATTCTTGAAAATATATGTGCATAATTTTTCCCTTCAGCTGATTGAAATAGCTGCTGTCGACTTTCTCTGTAGCAAAGGCAAAATCAATTACCTCAGCCCTGTCTACTGTACTATCATTAAAAAAAATGTGAATTGTGTCGCCACTTACCTGATATCCCGTATTCCAAAGAATGGGGTCTTTATATAGATAAAGTACGGTATCGGCGGTATTGAATTGTAGAGAATCACAGACTCCCTGCAAGTCGGCCCTAAAAAAACGAACACCATAGTGGGCCGTTATCTCCCTCTCGCCCTCTCCAATATTAATCATTTTGAGGGTGTCGGCATGCAAAAAAAGAGAATCTCCCTGCGAATATTCTACCATAAGTGCCGAATCTGTAGCCAAGGCCTCGCCAGTAGTCTCATAATAATATCCATATTCGCCCATAAGATTAACCTTTTTTACAGTATCTACAAGCAGCATATTTCCAAAAGCCTCGCCAAAAGACCGCGCTTTATCATAAAAAATAGAGTCGCCTGTCAAAGATTTGGTATTATCCTTACTGAAAATCGTAGACCTATCATAAAGCATTGATAGGTGGCTCTGTGTATTGTACCAGCCCCTACTTGAATGTATGGTAGCGCTATCGGAAACAATGACTGAGGGGCCCAATATTGTGGCTATCTTAGATATAGTAGCATACTCAAGAGTATCGGAAGTGAGGGTGAATTGAGAATTTATCAATTTTACATCTCTATTAAAAAAGGCCATCTTGGTGTCGGGAGAATATTGTCCATAAATAGATGTTAGCTCGTTTTCTTCATCAACGAGCATACCGCCTTCAAAAAAATAACCTATATTTAGCACCCTATCAAAGTTGAGGCTATCGGTGAAGAGGCTTACATTTCCATTTTCCATTTTTACGTTTTCGCGCAATTTTGCCAATGCTGTATTCCCATCGTATCGGAGGTAGTCGCCATACACAAAGAGGGTATCTCCCTGCTCCATCCTCACATTGTCGAATGCCTCCAGGCTATTGCTATGCTGAAAAAGATAGGCGCTGTCGCAATACATGAAAGTGCTGTCGTGCAAGAAAACAACATTGCCACGCAATATCTGCGCCTCAGGATGAATATGGGCATTGAACCCTAGGCTGTCGGCCTGCAATAGCTGTACCAAATTGGGCTTATTGTCTATTTCGCTTGCCTTATTTGTATTAGCTAGCATAAGAGATGCATTGCCAATTACGATAAAACTCAAAATAACAAGCACTGTTATTTTGAGTTTTATATATGAGTGTCGCCAAAAATTGCTGTCCATATTTACTCCTTAATCCATCCTACTCTTTGGAAATCACAATTTTTCCAGTTGTCATTGATCCTTATATAGGTATCTTTTTGTTTCTTTGCAATCCACTTATCGAGGAGCTCTTCGCGTTTTTTTTCTTCTACCAAGCTTTTTAAAGTTTGATAGTCGTCAGACATATTTGCCTTATGGCCATCAACTCTTGTTTTTAGCCTCACAATGGCAACAACATCTTTCTGCTTAGAATTTATCATCTTAAAAGGTTGGGACACCTCCCCCACTTGCATGTTGTATATTACCTTTCCTATTTCTTGGGGCAATTCTTGCATCTGAAAGCGCGAGGTGCCAGAATTTTCACTCCTACCACTATTTACCATAAGACCCTTGTTGTTGCGCGTGTCTTTGTCGAAAGAAAGATAGGTGGCAGCCTCTTCAAAGGTAAATTTTTGTATCGCTATATCATTGGCTACGGAATCTAATTTCGTAATAGCCTCTTGTATTTCGTCGTCCGACACCTTGGGTTTTAGTAGTATATGCCTTACATTTACCCTATCACCTCTTTTCTCTATAAGCTGCATGATATGGAAACCATACTCTGTTTCTGTAATTTTGGAGATTCTCTTGGGGTCGTTCAGACCAAACGCTACAGTAGCAAACTCGGGAACGAGTTCCGTTTTGCCATTAAAACCCAGTTCTCCCCCTCGTTTTGCCGACTCTACATCTTCAGACCACATGCGGGCAAGGGTAGAAAATTCTGATTCTCCTCGTGTTGCCTTATCCGTAAACTCGCGCAGCTTAGCCTTAACCCTATCGGTCTCTTCCAAGGAAATTTTTGGTTCTAAGGTCACTATTTCAACTTCTACCGTGGTGGGTATAAAGGGAAGGCTGTCTTGAGGGATTTGAGAGTAAAAACGACGAACATCGGCGGGAGTAAGCCGCACTTCACCAATAATTTTAGATTGCATCTCACTTACAATCCTTCCTTCTTTCATGTTAGTTCGCTGCTCTTCGCGTATCATAGCCATAGGCTTGTTGAGGTATTCTTCCAATTTCTCTTTCGAACCAACCTGATTGATAGCGCCATTGATCCACTGTTCTACCTGCCTCAAAACCTCAGAATCTGAGGTTTCTACACTATCAAGCTTCGCCTGGTGTAGATACAACTTTTGTATTGCCATCTGCTCGGGCACTACACAATAAGGATCGCCACTCATACGCTCGCCCCTCATTTGCATCTCCAAACGAACATTCTCTATGTCTGACTTAAGTATGGCTTCGTCACCCACTACCCACACTACCTCGTCTATGATATTGTCTTGAGCAAAAAGCTGTGAGCTAGAAAATTGTATGCAGCAAGCACAAAAAAAAGTGAAGTATAATTTTTTTATCATTTGAATATTCTTTGTATATCTTTTTATGTCTTTTTATTTATCTTTAAATATAATCTGACCATTGCCTAATGCTGTTTGATATAGGTCGTCTTCCACATTTTTTAAGAAATCTTTCTTTCTTTGATTGATGATAATTTCTTTTATTGAGGCCTTAGCATAATCATAAGGTGCATTATCTCCTATTTGTAGGCAATCTTTGATGTTTACAAAATAATGAAAATCGCTATCTTTAAGCTCTATATGCATATTTCTACTTACCTTTTTTGTATTGTCATAAAATGGGAGATTGTCGGCAATCTCGTTATAATCTACCCAATTGTCATAAAAATATTCGTATACCACCGCATTTTGAATACTATATTTTTCTATTTTTTCAAGAGCTGCGGGAGCAGACGATTTATACCATTCTCTAACACTACTTACCTGAGGCGCATCTATGGGTATCTTTAAAAAAAGACCCGTCACCAAAACCTGATCCAGCTTAAATCTATCTTCATTTGCCTCAAAGTATCTCAACATTTCTTCTTCATTGATTTCTTTCGACAATTTTTCGTTTATCAAGTGCGCTTGATATTGATAAACGACCAAAGATTTTCGATATTCTTCAAGCAAATTTTCTACTTCTTGCTTATTGCTCATATTCTGACTTGCTAAGTCGTACATCAGAATATCGCCTATCCACGACCTAATTATTTTTTCAGCATATATCAAACTGTCTTCTGCACTCAAAGATGGGGGCATTTCTGCTTCCAGCCTTTCTTTAGTAAGTGTATTGTCTCCGACTTTTACAATGACTACACCATCCTTTTGCCCTATTTGTTTGCCGCAAGAAACTGCGAGCAAAGATACTAAAAGAAATAGGATTGTGTGCTTCATTAGATATTTTTTATTAATTAATTGAATCTACTACCTCTTGAAATACCTTAACAGTATATTTCTCATTGAGACTCTTCAACCATTGCCTTTCAAGTTCGTTTTGATAATCTGTTATAACAAGACCTCTTACATCGACATACTCCTCAGGAGTAGTGCCCAAAAACTTGCCTATAAGAAAATATTCTGGAAAATCTGCTAGGGCTTGAGCCTTACCTTTTTTGAAAATCGCTTGGTCTACAAAGGCATTTTCTCCCTCAACGAAAAGTCCTTTGTCGATTCTCAAATAAGAAACTTCGCCTACCTTGTAATTTTGAACCAAATATTGAGCAGCATCATTGGGACTCATTTTTTTTATCTCTTTCTGCATTTTATTTTTAGTGCTTTTATCCTTGCAATTCACAACATAGCCCTTGTAACGAGCCTTTTCCCAAGAATATTTATCCTTATTGGCAGAAAAATAATTGGTCAAGGACTCACTGTCTTTACCTGCTTTTTCCCAAACTTCCATATTGCTAATTTCAAAAAGAAGTATGCCGTCCCTATATTCATTCATTAGGTTGCGAAACTCTGAATGCTTGTTTTCTAGCTGCCTATCTTCTTCTTCTAACAATGATGTGCGCTCAAAAGCAAATAGTCTTTCATTCAAAACCTCTGTTGAAAGAGTGTAGGGCGAACTTGAACTCTCCTTTAGAAAGGAAATAAATTGGGATATATTCACCTTGGTGTCGCCGGTAGAAAATAGTACATCCTTATTCTCTGCCAAGGGTACTAAAAATGCTGAATCCAGTGGATGCGCAATACTAGCTTGTGAAAGAAGATATTTGTAAGCGTCTTGATTGAGAATAAATCCGTTTTCTTGTTTTAATTTCTCAAGACCTACTCCCTGAAGACTGGTATATCTTTCGCTTCTCTCTATTCTTTGCAGCAATTCGTCTTTTTTATCTTCATAAGACTCTAAGGGCTTTGTCTCCAAAAGCTTGATAATATGGAATCCAAAATCTGATCTTGTGGGAATCGAAATATCTCCAATGCTTGTTAGGGAAAAAGCGGCATCCTGAAATTCTTTTACCATCACTCCATATCCAAACCATGAGAGATCGCCGCCATTAGCTCCCGAACCAGTATCTTCGGAATTGTTTTTTGCCAATTCGGCAAAGTCGGCACCACTATTTTGTGTTAGCAAATAAAGGCTATCGGCCTTATGCTGAGCCAAAGCTACAGTTTGTTGATCGGCATCTCTGGGACATGCTACCATGATGTGAGCAGCGCGTATTTGCCCGGGGCTAGCCTTTCTAGCATGTACCTTAAAAATGTGGTAACCAAAATTTGTCCGTATAGGCATGCTTATTTGTCCTATCTTGGCGGCATAAACGGCATCTTCAAAATCGGTGGGAAGGTTCATTGCCGAAATCCATCCTAAATATCCGGGAACGTCTGCCGCAACACTCCTCTCGTCTTCGGAAGTTTCTACAGCAACTTTTGCAAAGTCTTCGCCCTTAAGAAGGCGCTTACGAATTTGCATCGCTTTTTTGTAGGCAACAAGAGTGTCGCAAGGAAGAAATACCTTGGATGCAGCATCCGATTTATCTTCACTATTTACCATCGAAATTTGTATATGGCTAATCTCTACAACTTCTTTTGATCGCTCGTATTCTTTTTTAACAATAGCCTCGTCGGTAGCTATGCTTGTAAGATAAGGTTTGGCGAGTTGCGATCGGTATTCGTTTAGCTCTCTATGAAATTCTACGGTGGTATCCAAACCCTGACTTTGCGCCTCGAAAACCTTCATTTTGAAATTTTTGAACAAGTCCAAATACTCTTGCAGTGATTTCTTGTCAATGATGCTCTCCTCACTGTTTTTTTTATAAATGTACTCAAACTCTGATTTGGGTATAGCCCTTCCATTAATTTCCATAATGATGGGATCTACTACCTGAGAATGGGCAAAAAAAGTAAAAAAAGTAAAACCAATAATAAATGCTCGCTTCTTCATATACATAAATATATTCTTAATTTGTACTATGAACGCAAAACTGTTTTAAAAATTGTATGCTACATTCAAAGAATTTAATTAATTTAGTTCCCAATATATACAATATCAGCCCCTATTTAGGCTATAATTAGGAGCTTCCTGAGTTATTGCAACATCATGAGGATGACTTTCCAGCATTCCTGCACTGCTTATTTTTGTGAACTTAGCCTTGTTGAGAGCTTCAATATTTACTGCTCCACAATAACCCATGCCAGCTCGCAAACCACCAACCATCTGGTATATAACCTCAAAAAGAGACCCTTTGAAGGGAACTCTTGCCGTTATTCCCTCGGGAACTAGCTTTTTAATATCGTCTTCCACATCTTGAAAATATCTATCTTTGGACCCTTTTTGCATGGCCTCCAATGAGCCCATACCCCTGTAAGACTTGAATTTACGACCGTTGTACAATATTGTTTCTCCTGGAGATTCTTCCACTCCTGCCAATAGGGAGCCCATCATCACTGAATTTCCACCTGCTGCCAAGGCTTTTACTATATCGCCAGAAAAACGCAGACCTCCATCGGCAATAACTGGAACGCCTGTGCCCCTGAGGGCTTCTGCTACCTCGTAGATAGCCGAAAGCTGTGGAACGCCTACACCGGCAATAATGCGTGTTGTGCATATTGAACCAGGGCCTATACCTACCTTTACGGCATCAGCGCCTGCCTCAACCAACATCTTGGCTGCATCGGCGGTGGCTATATTGCCTACAACAAAATCAACATTGGGAAATAATTGCTTGGCTTTTTTTAGAACCTCAACCACAGCCTTTGAGTGACCATGAGCGGTATCTATAACTATAGCATCGGCCTCGGCTTCTACCAGTGCAGCTATTCTCTCAAAAACATCGCCAGTAACTCCTACCCCAGCCGCTACCCGCAATCGTCCATTGGCATCCTTACATGCAAAGGGCTTGTCCTTGGCCTTGGTAATGTCTTTGTAGGTAATGAGACCTATCAACTTATTGTTGGAATCGACAACCGGAAGTTTTTCTATCTTGTATTGCTGGAGTATATCCGAAGCGGTCTCCAAATTGGTAGATTGATCGGTAGTAATCAGATTCTTTTTTGTCATCACATCGTCTACCAATAGTGTCATATCTTTCTGAAATCTGAGGTCGCGGTTGGTAACGATACCTACCAAGTAATGTTCATCGTCGACCACGGGAATGCCACCAATCTTATATTCAGACATCAGCGACAAGGCATCGCCAACAGTCTTGCCTCTTTTGATGCTTACGGGACTAGATATCATGCCATTTTCGGCACGCTTTACAGATTTTACCTGCTTTGCCTGCTCATAAATGCTCATGTTTTTGTGAATCACCCCAATACCTCCTTCACGAGCTATTGCAATAGCCATCTGAACCTCGGTCACAGTGTCCATGGCTGCAGAAACAATGGGAATGTTTAACTTAATGTTTTTGGAGAAATTTGTACTTAAATCCACTTCTCTAGGAAGAATCTCGGAGTAAGCTGGAACCAGCAAGACATCGTCGAATGTCAAGCCATTTATTATTACCTTATCTGCAACAAATGACATAATGAATAATTTAAAATTTATTGCTCGCAAATTTAGTGCTTTTTTTTGAGAATACTCATAAAATTGCAAAATTAATTTTCTCTTTTGCCTCCTTGTTTGCTAACATACTCTCCGCCATCTACATCTTTAATACTGAAAAATAAATCTAGTGGCCCACACCCCTAATATAGATTTATGACAAATAATAATGCCTAATAGGCATTAGTTCAACGAAACTGGGGTGATTTATACCAAAATATCTTACCTTTGCACTACTAAGGTATCTCATTAAGAGAGCTTTATTTTTTTGAATTAGGTGCTAAAAATCAGGTAGATATATATTATGTGCGAAACATGAGTAAATATCTCTAAAAAACAAAAACAATGAAATTATTTGATGTGTATCCACTCTTTGATATAGAGATAGTAAAAGGAAATGCTTGCCACGTTTATGATGCTCAGGGAGATGAATACCTAGATATGTATGGAGGACATGCTGTTATTTCGGTAGGGCATAGCCACCCTTATTATGTAAATAAAATAAGTGAGCAGCTCAATAAATTGGGCTTTTATTCCAATTCTGTTATCAATAACTTACAGGTAGAACTGGCCAAAAAGCTAGGCGAACAATGTGGATATGACGATTATGCCCTTTTCCTGATTAACGCAGGAGCTGAGGCTAATGAAAACGCCCTAAAATTGGCATCTTTCCACAATGGCAGAAAAAAAGTGCTATCTTTCAATAATGCCTTTCATGGACGTACTTCGGCAGCAGTTAAGGTAACAGATATTCCCAAATATTGTGCCCCCATCAATGATGGATTGGAGGTTGTTTTTGTTCCTTTAAATGACATTGAAGCGGTACGGAAAGAGTTGCGCAAAAAAGATTTTTCTTCAGTCATTATAGAAGGCATACAGGGCATTGGAGGAATTAAAATACCTGAGGATACTTTTTTGAAAGAGCTACGGGAAATTTGTACAGAAACAGAAACAGTGCTTATACTCGACGAAATACAATCGGGATATGGGCGCAGTGGAAAGTTTTTTGCCCATCAATATGCTGATATAAAAGCCGATATGATTACGGTAGCCAAGGGCATAGGCAATGGATTCCCCATGGCGGCAGTATTGATAAGCCCAGAGTTTGAAGCCATTCACGGGCAGATAGGAACCACCTTTGGAGGCAATCATTTGGCATGCGTAGCGGCAATCGCCGTGCTTGATATTATGAAAACGGAAAATCTGGTCGCCAATGCCTACAATGTGGGTGAATACATAAAGCTCGAATTGGCAAAGATAGCTGGTATAAAAGAAATACGTGGAAGGGGTTTGATGATAGGAATAGAATTTGACAAGCCTATAAAAACCATGCGCTCAAAACTTTTGTTTGAGCACAAAATATTTACCGGCTCTACTGGCACCAGCGTGTTTAGATTGCTCCCTCCACTTTGTTTGAGTATCAATGAGGCTGACTTGTTTTTAGAAAAATTTAAGCTGGTAATAAATGAATGAGCATTTAACAATATGCAATTAATTCTTAACATATAATTATCATGAAAATAACAATTATCGGAGGTGGCAACATGGGAGGATCCATAGTGCGCGGATTAGTAAAAGGCAGCTTGTTTAAGGCTAGTGATATTACAGTTATTGATATTTGCCAAGATCCCTTGAATGCTCTCAAGGCATTCAATTCGGATCTGAATACAGCATTAAACAATCATGCTGAGATAGAAAAGGCAGATGTGGTGATTTTGGCAGTAAAGCCATGGATGGTTGAAGATGCCATTTTAGACATCAAATTCAAACTAGATTATAAGCGTCAAATACTTGTGTCGGTGGCTGCTGGAGTATGTTTTGAAGACATGAAAAAATCTCTCAACAAGCCTACTGAAGCACAGTCTTTACCAGCTCTATTTAGAGCCATTCCCAACACAGCCATTTCTGTGGGCGAAAGTATGACCCTTATTGCAGCAAACAATACTTCGTCGGAACAAGAGGCATTAGTGCTAAAAATATTTAATGATGTGGGTTATGCCACCCTGATAGATGAAGACAAGCTATCGGCAGGCATTGCGCTGACTTCTTGTGGTATTGCCTATCTTTTTAGGTATGTCAGGGCTGCCATGTTGGCAGGCACAGAAATGGGACTCTATCCCCAGCAGGCACAGGAATTGATTGTGCGCACCATGAAAGGAGCTGCGGCTCTCTTACTGGAAAAAGGAAGTAATCCCGAAATAGAAATTGATAAGGTAACAACGCCTGGAGGAATTACCATCAAAGGACTAAACAAGATGGAGGAGCTGGGCTTTTCCAACGCCATCATACAAGGACTCAAAGCTAGTAAATAGCGGTGCATGCCTCTTCAATTATGAACTGTCAATTAATATCTGTCAATTATGAATCTGTCAATTATAAATCTGTTTTAAGGAAATATTTTCTTGTAAGTATGGCAATAAGGACTTGAGCCTTTGTGCTTATAATATTGTTGGTGGTAGTCTTCAGCCTTCCAAAAAATTGAGGCTTTTAGTATTTCTGTAGCCACCTTATTGCCCATATCGCTAAGTATTTGCTTATTATTTTCAGCAATTTCTTTTTGCTCCTCCGAGGTATAAAAAATCACTGAACGGTACTGAGGACCAATATCGGGGCCCTGACCATCGATTTGTGTGAAATCGTGGGTCTCGAAGTAAAGTTTCACTAGCTTGTCGTAAGTAGTGAGATTGGCATCAAAAACTACTTCACAGACTTCCACATGCCCCGTTGTTTTGGTACATACCTCTTCGTAGGTAGGATTGTTTACATGGCCTCCCATAAATCCAACAGACGTTTTGACTACTCCCAGGGCTTTCATCATAAAATGTTCGGTACCCCAAAAACATCCTGAAGCGAGATAGGCGGTATCCAATCTTTCGGGAAGAAACATCATCGACACGGAGTTTACACAGTGGCGGGTATTTTTTTCGGTATGTCCCTCTCCCAAAAACACATGCCCTAGATGTCCTCCACAATTGGCGCAGGTAATTTCTGTTCTTCGCCCATCGGCATCGGGAGTGCGAGTAACCGCTGCAGGAAGGGCGTCATCGAAAGAGGGCCATCCGCAACCGGAGTCAAATTTGCAGCCCGAGCTGTAGAGTGGAGCATTGCAATGCTTGCAAACATAGGTTCCTTTTTCTTTGTTGTCAAGGAGTTCGCCCGTAAAAGGAGTTTCCGTTCCCTTATTAATAATCACCCTTTCTTCTTCTGTATTTAACTTATTCAATTTCATCTTGTCGGTTTTTAGTTTATTTATTTCTACACCTACTCGCTTATCACCCTGCTGGGATTGCGCTTGTCCACAAGACACAAAAGCCAGCAATAGGCAGAGGAGCAAACAATATTGTTTCCTCATTTTTCGCCGCCCCTAATCTCTACCCTGCGAATTTTACCACTAATAGTTTTGGGCAATTCCTCGACAAACTCAATGATACGAGGATATTTATAAGGAGCAGTCACACTTTTTACATGGTCTTGCATTTCTTTCACCAAGTCGGCTACAACTCTTGATTTGTAGTCGGCAGCCAGCACAATAGTAGCCTTTACCACCTGCCCCCTAACCTCATCGGGAGCACCAGTCACAGCACACTCCACCACTGCAGGATGTGTCATCAAGGCACTTTCTACTTCAAAAGGGCCTATGCGATAGCCCGAACTTTTTATAACATCGTCGTTGCGCCCTACAAACCAATAATATCCATCTTCGTCACGCCAAGCAATATCGCCAGTATAGTATGTATGATTGTCATAAACGGATTTTGTTAATTCCGGATCTTTGTAATACGCTAGAAATAGTCCTATAGGCTTTTTTTTGTCGGTGCGAAAAATAATTTCGCCCTGTTCGCCATCTTCAGCACTCCTGCCGTCGGCAGTCATTAAGTCCATATCGTAAGTAGGATTAGCCACTCCCATAGATCCAGGTTTGGGCTCAATCCAAGGAAATGTAGCTATGGTGAGTGTAGTTTCTGTCTGCCCAAAGCCCTCCATAAGTTTGATGCCCGTTGCTTTTAGAAAGCTCTCATAAACAGAAGGATTGAGGGGTTCGCCAGCAATGGTGCAATATTTTAGTGACGACAAATCGTACTTGCCAAGATCCTCACGTATCAAGAAGCGAAATACGGTGGGAGGCGCACAAAAAGACGTTATTTTGTAGTCCTGCATTTTCTGTAAAAGTTCGGCAGGCACAAATTTTTCGTGGTCATAAACAAATATATTTGCTCCTGCTATCCATTGCCCATATAGTTTGCCCCAGGCAGCCTTTCCCCAGCCCGTATCGGCAAGTGTGAGATGCAGGCTTTCTGCGCTGAGATTATGCCAATATTTGGCAGTGACTATATGTGCCAAGGGGTATATAAAATCATGTATAACCATCTTTGGCTGCCCTGTTGTGCCTGATGTAAAATATAGTAAAAATATATCCTCATTGGTATTAACATGTGCGGGGCGCACAAAAGGAGGGGCATTTTCTAAGCCTTTATTAAAATCGTGCCATCCTTGAGCAATATCTGGCCCTATGGATATGAGCTGCTTTACACTTGGCGATTCGGGCATGGCATCCTCTATTCCTTGAATAATATTTTTCTCACCCACCGATACTATGGCCTTAACTTCGGCGGCATTGTTGCGGTATACAAGGTCTTTTTTTGTCAATAAGTGAGTGGCCGGTATAGCCACTGCTCCCAGCTTGTGCAAGCCCAATATAGCGAACCAATATTGATACCTTCTTTTGAGTATCAACATCACCATGTCGCCTTTTGTGATGCCCAAGGATTGAAAAAAACTTGCTGCTTGGTCACTTTTTTCCTTTATCTGGGAAAAGGTGAAATCTATATGCTCGCCCTTGTCGTTGGTCCAGCAAAGTGCCTTCTTGCTAGGATCTTTGGCTGCCCATTGATCCACCACATCGTAGGCAAAGTTGAAATTAGTGGGCACTTTTATCTCAAAATTATTTTTAAAATCTTCTTGTGATTCAAATGTTATCTGATCTAAATATTTTTCTAACATATTCTTAAATTGCTTGTAATTACTACTTATTCTAGTTATTCAATACTATTGCTAAAAACTTTACAGCCTTGGCATCAAGGGCCTTCATGCCATGAAGTTTTGAAGAATCAAAAAAAATACAATCACCCTCAGAAAGAATGAGATCTTTATTATTTATTCTGAACTGCAACCTACCTTCTAGCACATAGTTAAATTCTTGTCCTGCATGTGAATTAAGATAAATAGCGAGATTGTTGGGCTCCACGGTAACCTCAAAAGGCTCTGCCTTGGGATTCTTAAATCCTGCTGCCAGTGCTTGATATTTGTAGGCCTCGCTACGCGAAACCGATGCTCCTTTTCCTTTGCGGGTAAGAAAATATGTATCCATTCGGGGCTCATCGCCCGAAAGGAGGGTGACAGTATCTATGCCAAAGCATTGAGAAATATCGAAAAGATAGCCCAAGGGAATATCTACATCCCCCGACTCATACAAGTCAATATCATTGACATCATGCTGGCATTTCACTGCCATTTCTTCCACAGAAAAATCCAAAGCTTCTCGCAAGCCCTTTAGACGTGCTGATATTTGTGCTATTTGTTCATTCATGAGCGTTTTTATTTGATTTATTAAACTTGCAAATGCATATAATTTTTATTGAAAATTAGTATAAATCTTTAATGTCCTAGACTTAGATGTTTACTCATCTCTATGGTTATTTTTTAAGACTGTACAAATATAATATATTTTGATCGAAATAAGCACAATTTTCTTTAACTAATTAATAGCTCAAGAAGTAAGTCGTAAAAAGGTTAAATTTCATTTATATATCTAAAAATTATACATAACTTTACAGATGATATGTAAATAGATACATTTTCGAAAAGCAATAATTAAAATTATTCATTATGAAAACTTTTAAAGACTCTGCGCTTTTGGCTAAAGGTTCGGAACAGATCATTATCGAATCGGGTGCTTATCTATGTGTCGAAATTATTTCAAACTCCGCAAATGTTAAGTTTGAGGCCGAAACAGAGATCAAACTTGATGGAGGCTTTGAAGTGAGGCAAGGAGCTGTTTTTGAGGGGACAATTAAATAAATTTGATTTTATGAAAACAATAATAAAAATATTATTCCTCTTCTTGCTAATCTCCCTACCCTCTTTCTCGCAAGGATACAAGTCCTATTTTGGAGAGGAGTTTACTCGGTGGTATATTAATAATTGTGCGTATGATTGGTGTCAAAGCAATACTATAGAAATAAACAACAAGGAATTATATCTTATCAATGGAAAAGAATATAAGAAAGCTGTCAATGATTGGGGACAGGATCATTACTATTTAAGAGAAGATACAATTACATGAAAACTTCATACTATGCCTATGTATGAAGTAGATAATGGTACATATGAAGAAATACTTGTGTCTGATATGAGTCTAGCGTTGGGGGATACATTTTACCTAAATGACCAGACTCTGTTAGCCAATATTAAGTACGATGACAATAAACGACCATTTACCATAGTGGATTCTATATATACCGTAGATAATCGCAAACACATACGAACACAAGTACATTTTTGGACTAAAAATGTTCCTTTAGTGTTTATTGAAGGCCTTGGACCGAACTATTCAATAGATGCTATGACGGGGGAAAATCTATTTTCATTATTAACCTGCTATGCTACAGAAAGAGAGTTTTGGAAAAATATGCTTTATTGGTCTACTAATGAAGTCCCCGAAACCCCCGAAAAATGCTATCAGGTATTTGTAGGAATACCCGAAACCAAGAGCCAGCCTCCCCTGAGTTTTGTTCTTTAGGAGGGGCATATTTCGGTTCGCTTCAGATCTCCTGCCAGAGGAGAAATTGCCTTGTACAACATGCAGGCACAAAAACAAACGAGTACCATGCTTTATGATCAAACAGAGACGAGCATCTCGACGGCTCATCTGAGTGCGGGCACTTATATTCTTTGGTATTATGACAAGGCGAGTAAGCGTGTGTGGTCAGAAAAACTAAAGCTTTAGTTGGTAGATTGTATCTGAGGTATAGCTACCTTTGGGCCCATAAATAATCCAATCGGTAAGCAGCTCTAGTGGGAATTTCTTTTTATCACCTTCTTTTAAGCTTTCAATCCAATAAGGCTCGTTTACAAGCTCAGCAAAGAGCATTTCTCCATCAATATCAAGGAGTTTGAACCATAGATGTTCTTTATCTGTTTCCTCTGTAGCGTCGTCCGTTAGAAAACCCAATTTAACAAGAAACGACCACTCTTCTTTCTTCCAAAAGAAACTTCTTTTCTTCTTTTTATACTTGACTGTAAAAAATTTTTCAAAGAGGTCAAAACGTTCAATTGCCAAGGCACTCATGCGCAAAGTCTCTTTATTGCTGATAAAATAGATAGGATTGTCGGCCAAGGCAGTAGCATATATTTCAGGACTCACCTGATGCTGATCTTCAATAGCCCAAAGAACTCCTGAAGGCTCTCGGTGAATATCGCCATCTTCATTTCTATCATCGAGGCCGCCCATGGCTGTAGGCAAAACTCTTGCTACAGCCTCTTCCCAAGGAGTCCAACAAAAATTAATTTCTAAGCCGTCGTAGCCAACAGCAAATTTTTCATGAGCCTTGGGAGCATTGCCCTCTATAAACATTTTGGCAACCATATTGAGTATCTGATACATTTGTTCTGAGCCATTGCCTATATCAATAATCTCTAGCTCTATACTTCCACAGCGATGAAGACCATGAGTATGCAACCAATGGCGAACATTGCCTTTGCTCTCTTCATTAAAAATAGAATGAACCACATAAAGGTATTCCGGAGAAGGTGCAATGATAGATTCTGCTGCCAATTTAAGCCACTTGCCAGAAAGTAGTCGGTAGGGCATAAAATCCATTACCAAGGAGGCTTCTGGAACAATGGCATACAATATCTTGAGTTGCAAATGAAAACTTGATAGGCAGTCTGAACCAAAATACATCGAAACTTCTATATAGGAACTCTGATTTTGTGCGGACTCTAACTCTCCAAATTCTAAGTAATTGCCAAGGCCAAAATTCTTTAGATCAATTCCTTCAGATTTCTCTTGAGTAATCAACAAATCGAAATTCTCCTCGCCATAGCCAACTCTTATTTCAAACTTGGAATATAGAGAGTCTTCTTTCACACTTTTATGCAAGCGTAGTAGAGTGAAGTGCTTTGAATTTTCCAAAGATGTTTTTAAATAACTTTCATTCAACACAAAATCATTGCTTGAATAAAAAACACCCATCGTAGAAGGCAATACGCCTCCTGATTCTGCCAAAAGTTTATATTTTTCTTTATTATCCATATTTTGTAATTTTTAGAAACTATATATATTGGTCTTCAATGTGAAATACTTTTTTAGTAGTCCAAACTTGTTTTTCAGACAGTGCAAAGATAAGGCATATTAGTTTAAAATTATCAAAATACTATCCTTGCTTTGTATTGCACCAAATGTTTGATTAACTTTGTAATCTTATAGCTTACAAATGCCCTTTTTTACAAAAAACTACTCCTATGTTAAAACTATTGCTGGTAGAAGACGAATATAATATCAGCTCTTTTATGAAAAGAGGGCTCACAATTGGCGGCTACAGTGTAGATGTGGCAAATGATGGGCGAGAAGCATGGCATATATTGCAATCTCAAAGCTACGATCTCATTATTGCCGACATCATAATGCCACATCTTTCAGGATTGCAATTGTGCCGATTGTTTAGAGATAAATTTGGATACACAGTGCCAATAATACTACTTACCGCCTTGGCGTCTACCCACGATATTGTAAATGGTTTGGATGCTGGTGCCGACGATTATTTGGTAAAACCATTCAAATTTGCCGAGTTAGAAGCCAGACTAAAGGCTCTGATTAGAAGAGTACGGAAGCCTGTAGAAGAGAAATATTATTTAAATACGGAGCTTTGCTTTGCCGATCTTATACTAAATACAAATACCAAACAGGCAATGCGTAATGGGCTTATAATAAATCTTACGGCAAAAGAATATGCCTTATTAGAATTTTTTATTGCAAATCCAAACACAGTGCTATCTCGACAAACAATTTTGGAGAAGGTCTGGGATCTTAATTTTGATACCAATACCAATCTTGTCGACGTGTATGTAAATTACATAAGAAATAAAATTCAGAAAGCAGACACGGCAAAACTTATACATACCGTAGTGGGAATGGGGTACATAATGCGTGAGCAATGAAAATAAGAGCCAAACTTGTTACCCAATATACACTTGTAACAATTGCGATATTGACTGCCGTTTTTGCATTCGTTTATGTGCTCACTTCACGTACTATCGATAAGAATTATTATTCCATTTTGTCTGAAAAAGCATTCACAACAGCCCACAAACATTTTGAACAGGACGAGGTAAGCCAACGTGCCTATCAAATAATTTTGGAAAATTATCGAAAGGTTCTGCCCGAAGCCATAGAAGTTCTATTCAATGCAAACAACGAACATCACCTAAAAGACAGCCTCAATATATACCTCAGCAATGACGAAATAGGGACATTGTTAAACAAGACAAAGGTTCTTTTTAAATACAACGACCTCAATGGAGTGGCAATATATTATCCCGACAACGAGGGCGATTTCATAGTAATTGTAATGGCAAGCAACACGCAAGGAGAATATATCAAAAAAGAACTCTTAGCAATACTTTTTACTGTACTATTTTTGAGTAGTGCACTTGTTTTTGCATTGTCGTGGTGGAATGCAACACTCATAAGTAGGCCCCTACAAGTATTGGCATCAAAGACACAAGAAATAGGAGCCAATCAATTGCATATTAGAATAAAAGAACCTAAGGGAAAGGATGAAATAGCACAGCTTGTGAGATTCTTCAACCTCATGCTCGAGAGATTAGAATTTAGCTTTGCCTCGCAAAAAGCATTTATTGCCAATGCCTCCCACGAACTAAACAACCCCCTTACTGCCATTATTGGCGAATGCGATGTAATGCAGTTGAAGGATTATAACTCTAAAGAATACAAAAAAGCCATCGAGAGAATACAAGAAGAATCATTCAAACTTAAAGAGCTGGTAAAACATCTTTTGCGACTTGCTCAAACCGATCTTGATATTTCTGAATCTACCTTAGTAGAGATCAATATTGAGAAAGAGTTGATTGCAATTGCACAGCATTTTGAACTTTCTAAATATCAAGGACGCGTATATTTGCATCTTGATAAGATCGATAATGCACAGCCCTTTATTATAAAAGCAAATCAATCTTTGATGTTTATAGCCTTGCAAAACATCGTAGAAAATGCTTGCAAATACTCCGACCAGAAAGTGTCTGTATCGCTCGAAACAAACTCTAAGTACAAACGCATAACAATAGAAGATAAAGGAATTGGCATTCCAACGAAAGATTTAAACAAAATATTTGAAGCATTCTTTAGGGCACAAAATACCTATCAATATGCCGGATATGGTATAGGGCTTTCGCTAGTAGAAAAAATTGTTGGTCAAACAAAAGGAAAAATCAATGTATGCTCAGAAGAAAATCGTGGAACTAGATTTTCTATTACTTGGAAAACATAATCTTTGTTAAATATGAAATCAAAACTGCTAAAATAGCTGCAAATATAAAACCTATACTTTTGAAAGTGCCTACAAGCCTTCTAAAAGCAGTATATAAATCAATGCCCTAGAAGAATTTAGAAGCTAGATTCTGAAAAAGAATACATGCCCAAAGAAACATAATTGCAAACAAGAAGCCTAAGAGAGCTATTTGAAAGATCAGTTTTTGGTCTGTAGAGTCGTGAAGCTAAGAAAGTTAGTAAATTAACTTTTAAATAGCAAATAATATTAGTTTATACGCATCATTGTGCAACACGCACCCGCACAAGTGCAACATGCACCCGCACAAGTGCGACACGCATTGCCATCTTTTGCTATTTAGCCAACTTGCGCCTATTGAGTTCTCCGTCATTAAATAAAGAGCGCGAATATGAACTTTCTATAATAAGAGGAAAAATAAATAAGATAAATATCGTTGCAGTAACTAGCCCCCCAATGATTACTATTGCCAAAGGTTTTTGGGCTTCCGATCCAATACCTGTAGAAAGCGCCGCTGGCATCAGACCAATAGCCGCCATCATGGCGGTCATAACAATGGGGCGCACGCGCGATTGAACTCCTTCTCGCAGTGATTGTGGCAAGCTATGCCCCTCTCTAAGATTGGACTTGATAACAGAAATCATAATTACACCATTTTGAATGCATATACCAAAAAGGGCAATAAAACCTATGCCCGCCGAAATGCTAAAGTTGGTGCCAGTAATTAGCAATGCAAAAATACCGCCTATACAGGCAAATGGAACATTTATCAATACCAAACCCGCATCTCTAGCATTGCCAAAGAGGGTAAAGAGAATCATAAAAATAAGTAAGATGCTGATAGGCACCACATGTTGTAGGCGCTTGCTGGCTCTTTGTTGGTTCTCAAAATCTCCAGTCCACTTCATTGTATAAGAGCTAGGAAGTACAAGCGCTTTATTTACCTTCTCTTGAGCCTCAGCAATAGCACTGCCCATATCCCTGCCACGAATAGAGAACTTGACGGCACAAAAGCGGGTATGATTATCTCTAAAAATAATCAAGGGTCCGGTAATTGTGTATATGTTTGCAAGCTCTTTTATTTGCACATAATTGCCCGACATTGTTGGCACCATTATTTTGCCAATCTCCTCCTCGTTTTTACGAAACTCTTCTTGGTATCGCACCACAATATCAAATTTTCGTTCGTCTTCATATAAATTAGACGCAATCTTTCCACCAATTGCCATCTCTATTATCGATTGAGCCTCTTCTTTGCCAACTCCATATAGTGCCAATCTATCTTCTATAAACTCAATGCGCAACTCGGGCTGTCCTATATTTCTTATAAGACCTAGGTCTTCAATGCCATCCACTGTTTTGAGTATTTCATACACCTCTTCAGCTTTTTTCTCCGTCAGATACAAGTCGGAACCATATATTTTTACTGCAATAGATCCTTTCACTCCCGAAGCTGCCTCTTCGACATTGTCGGTAATGGGTTGTGAGAAATTAAAATCTACACCAGGAAAAGCACTAAGCTTGGCATTCATTTTTTCTATCAGCTCTTCTTTGGTAAGCTTGCTTTCCCATTGCTTTTGTGGATAAATATCTACATGAAATTCAATATTGTAGAATCCCGTAGGGTCTGTTCCATCGTTGGGCCTACCTGTTTGCGAAAGCACTTGTTTTACCTCTTCAAATTCAGATAATTCTTTACGCATCACATTTGCCAAAGCCACAGATTCGTTCAGAGCAATGCTTTGTGGAAGTGTAGCCCGTATGTATATAGAGCCTTCATTGAGTTGTGGCAAAAACTCCGAGCCCAAAAAGTAAAAAGACGACAATCCAGCAATAACAATAGCAGATGCGGTAAGTAAGGAGATTTTTTTATAGCGATAGCAAACATCAAAAAAAGAAATCGATCGGCTAGTGATAAAGCGCAAGAAAAAATTGCTCTTCTCTCTAACATTCTTTTTAAGTAGCATGCTTGACAATACTGGCACCAAAGTTAGTGTAAACAATAGTGCTCCCAAGAGTGCAAAACCTAGGGTGTAGGCAAGGGGAGAAAACATCTTGCCCTCCACTTTTTCAAAGGCAAAGATAGGTATAAGTGCTGTTATGATGATGAGCTTGGAGAAAAATATGGGCTTGCCCATTTCTTTGCCCGTCTTTCTGATAATTCCTAACTTAGACATCTTGTTAAAACGCTGCATACCAACTTTGTGTGCCTGTTTGTCGAGGGCAACAAATATTCCTTCCACCATCACAACCGACCCATCTATGATGATACCAAAATCTATAGCGCCCAGCGACAGCAAGTTGGCAGACATTCCTTTGAGGTGTAGGCAGATGAAGGCAAAAAGTAGGGAAAGAGGAATAACCACCGTCACAACCACCGTCGTGCGCCAGTCGGCCATAAATATGAGTACAATAAATACGACAAGCAATATTCCCTCCATCAGGTTCTTGCTCACAGTCTCTACTGCCAGCTCTACCAGATCTTCGCGATCATAAAACGCCACTATCTCCACATCCTTGGGCAGTATATGATCGTTGAGATCCGCTATCTTGGATTTTAATTCGGCAATTACCAGTCCAGGATTTTCGTCCTTGCGCATCACCACAATTCCTTGCACCACATCATCTTCCTCCATTCGCCCTACCTGTCCCAATCGTGGAAGGCTAGACTCAATAACATCTGCCAAATGCTTTACCAAAATTGGAGTGCCATCAATGTTTGTGACAACCACATTTTCTAGCTCTTGAATATTATTTATCAATCCAATACCTCTAACTACATAGGCCTGAGAGCTTTTAACAATAACGTCGCCCCCTACATTGATATTGCTTTTGGCAATAGCCTCATACAATTCTAATGGTTGAATATTGTAATTAAGCAAGTCATTGGGGTTTACGCTCACCTCAAACGAGCGCACCTCACCACCAAAGCTTACAATATCTGCCACGCCCGACACGCTGCGCATGTTTCTATCTATAAGCCAGTCTTGAATAGTTTTCAATTCCCGTACGGTCTTGCTACTGCTGCGTAGAGTATACCTAAAAATCTCTCCAGTAGGGCCATATAAAGGCTGCACCTCAGGACTTATGCCATCTGGCAATTCGGCATCTTGCAAAAGATTGAAAATTTGCTGTCGGGCAAAATCTCCCTCTACTCCATCCTCAAACATGATATTAATTACCGACAAGCCAAACAAGCTAGTTGAGCGAATATCTGTCTTTTTCTGTACCGAGTTCATTACAACCTCAATAGGTATGGTAATAAATTTTTCTACCTCCTCTGCACTTCTTCCCTGCCATTGTGTGATAATGCTAACCTTTGTATTGGTAATGTCAGGAAAGGCATCAATAGGAGTTTCTCTTATAGACACTACGCCTGCCAATATGATAAGTAAGGTGCAAAAAAAGATGAAAAACTTGTTCTTTAGCGAGAATGCTATAATAGAATCTATAAAATTATTCATAAAACTTAGTTCATTTCATTATATATCAGTAAGGAATTGCGATTGACAATCAATTCATTTTCATTAACACCCGACGATATAGCAGCCATCCCATTGACTATAGCCGACACTTCTACCACCCTAATTTCAAATCCCTTATCGTCTTTTACTACCACTATATGATGCTTGTTGTCGTCAAATATTAGTGCATGCTCATCTACGCATATTTCTTTATGTGAAAAAGGCTGTCGGCTTGTAGTCTTGACGCGTGCAAACATGCCTGGCTTTAAAATAAAATCGGGATTGGCAAGCTTTATGCGCATAGTCATAGTCTTACTCTGTGGGTCTAGTATGTTGTATATCTTATCAATACTAGCCTTCCATACCATATCTGGGTATGCAGATACTATTATTTCTGCTCCGTCATTGATCTTAATCTTGTTTATGTCGCGCTCATAAATATTGGCAAGCACCCATACCTCATCAAGACCGGAGATGGTAAATATTTCCATATTGTTGTCGGAGCGAAGTTGCATCTCCCTATTGATGTTCTTTTTTACCACAAAGCCCGATACTGGCGACTTTATTGCATACTGAGAGTTTCCAGAGATATTGTATATCGAGATTATTTCTTTTATTTTTGTTAGTTGCGACTGCGCATTCTCAAGTTCTTTTTGAGCAATCAACACATCTTTTTCCGACATCAGACCAGAACTGCTCATATCTATGGCAACATCAAAATTCTTTTGCGCTATCTGCAATTTTGAGTCAGCTTCCATTTCTTGCTGCTGATAATCTGCAACCTCGCTGCTCCTGAGAACTGCCAAAATAGAACCTTTGTCAACAAAATCGCCAAGTTCGGCACGCACCTCAACAACATTGCCACCAAACATAGGGAAAATCTCTACCACTCGCTCCTCGGCAAAGGTAATTTTGCCACTCAAATTATGTACTTGCTCAAAATGAATACTCCTTACCGTATCTATGCTTAGCACCTCAAGTAGACTGTCGCTAAGTATGAGTCTTGATTTTGCAAGTGGGGGCTCCATTGCTTTGTTGCACGATGATAGAAGGAGCATAAGAAAAAAAATATTTAATATAGTTTTCATAATTTATAAATGAGTAATTGTCAATTCTTATTAATTTTTTGTATTAGTTTTTGTACTAGTTTTGCACTAGTTTTTGTACTAGTTTTTATCAATTTTATCCCATACCTTAAAATGATCTTGTCCTAGGCTCATGTTTAGTTCCTCAATGCCTATGAGTAGGTTTTTTTCGTTCTCATATAGTTTAAGTCCCGTTTCCTTGTATGTTTCATAATAATCTACAAACTCCAGCATATTTATATTTCTATGCTCAAAGCTTGTGCTTACGCCATCTATAAGATGATTTAGGTCTATTTCCAATAATTTATCAAAACTTTTATGAAAATGATAAGCCTTTGTTATCTTATCCAATTTGGCATAAAAATCGATTTCTATTTCGTTGATAGCATATTCTTTATGCAGCTTGCTTTGTATCACCATAGCTTTGGCAGCTTTTATATTGCCCTGATTTCTGTCAAAAAGAGGAATATTCATGCTAATGCCTAGTCCAAAATAATTGCGTACTATATTGCTTTCTTTGTCATAAACTACCCTAAGTGCTAAGTCAGGAATGCGCATTCTTTTTTGTAGTTGCAGGTTGCTCTCTTGCGCTAGCGTATTTATTTTTGCAATTCTTATCTTTGGGTTTTCTTGCACTTGGCTCATCATATTGTCTATATTGAAGGTCTCCAAACCTATTGCCAACAGGTCATAGTCCTCAATTTTGGGTTTTACATCCACTTGTGGGTCAAGATGCAGTAGCAGGCGCAGCTGTTTTTGTATATCAATCATTTGATTGCTATAATCTAGCTGCTCGGTTTTAAGAGAAAAAAACAATGCTTGCAGCCGTATTTTTTCCATCAAGGAGACGTTGCCTTTTTCCCATTGTTTTTCATATACATCAATCAATCGTGCTATATGATCCATTTCTTTATTGAATATGGCTATAGCTTTTTCAGTAAAATGCGCATCAATCATGTTGGCACGGAGAGCAAATTTGAGGCTAAGCACGAGGTCTTCAAATTCTTTATTGGCAATATCTACATTGTACCTCTCTATTTGTATGCGTTTGCCGCGCTTGCCAGCCAGCACTATAAGCTGCTCAATCTCTCCCGATTGTTGCGATCGAGGATCGAAATAAGTCTTTGTATGACTGTTGTAGATGTTTTGTTCAATAGAAATACTCGGATTGTCAAACAATCTAGCTTGTATCAAATCGGCTTTTGCCTTATCTATAGAATATCGCTGAGCCAGCAGTTGTAGGTTGTGGTCTACAAATATTTTTTCGGCCTCTATAATACCTATGTGTAAAATGTCGTGTGCAAGAGTGTAACTTCCCTTTCCACACATAATAATAATAAATAGAAATACATACTTCGCCATAAGAATAATTTTTCAGATGGCAAAGGTAGGTCTATTCAAATAAAAGGGCGAACTTAGGAAATTAGAATATCATTAGAATTGGTTTTCCCCTAGAAGTGTGAAGTGTAAACCCCTAGAAGTGTGAACCCCTAAAAGTGTTAGAAGTGAAAGTGTTAGAAGTGAAAGTAAATATTATTGATAAACAAAAAGGTCGGCATCGCAATGATGTCCGACCTTTATTATTTTGCTTGGAATATTTAGAAATACCTATATCCAGCTTTTTTGCTTGCCTCCTCTGCTTTGGCAATAGGAATTAGGGAGAATCCCCAATTGTACTCTTGGTTGGCAGGAATTGTATAGCCAGGTTCGGGTCGTGCTCCCCAGCTATTGTATCCAGCTACACCCGATTGCTGCATATCTACACATACTTCCACAAAATTGCGAGGCACAATATCGTATTCGTGTGTTTGCTTCATTAATATATCCTTGGCCTGTTCCGGATTTTTATTGGCAATGGCTTCAGCAGAAAAGTTGCGCCATTGGTAATCTGCATTTGACTCTTGGCTGTCGAAGTCCTCCACAGAATTTCTCAGAGCATTAAATCCCACTGTCTTGTCGGCTTCAATGAGCAGACCTTTTCCCTTGTCGGCATTCAGAGCAATCCAGCGGGTGTCTGTGTGATGTCCATTTTCTTGGGGTCGCACATAAGGATAATAAAGTTCTTGAGCCGTAGCCTTATACAATCCAATGAGTGTACCCGCCTTTCTGTCTACATAGTTTTCCTCAGGACCACGGCCCAAATATTGTACCTGATCCATTGCTGCCGGCATGCGAAAGCGGATGCCAATGCGTGGAACTTCCAAATTGGCACTTTCTCGTCTCTGCTCGTCTCTTTGTGCACTTTCAGAAAATGTAGCCTCCATGGCACCAGCCGTCAATTCGGTTTTGCTCTCTTGCAGTTGGGTGGATGTAAATTTTATTGCTACATGCACAATTCCCGAAGGATAAATTGTGTAGTCTACAATATAGTTATTGCCTGCTGCCAATAGATAATTTACCGAAATGCTTGCGTTCTCCCCATCGATGGAGGCAGTGGCCTTTGATATTTTAAAATTCTTACTCGATTCTTTCCAAATTTGTAAGCGTTTGGGAGCACCACTTCCGTAGTCGTTGTCGTTGGGAGCCCTCCAAAAATTGGGCTGAATGCCAAATTGCTCATTAAAATATTCGGTGCCATCTACTTTGTACGAAGTGAGCAGTCCTTTCTGTTTGTCAAAAACAAGGCTTACCTTAGAGGAATAAACCGAGAGTTCATTTGCAGATTCAGAGACACTCAGTTTTGGGCCACCAGTATTTTTAGCGACTTGCTTTTCGACTTTGAGCGACAATTCAAACTGGTCGTATGCAATGACATGCGCCAAAGGAATTAGGGACTCGGCAGTTTTTGTAGTCACCTCAAAATTGAGAAAATACTCACTGCCAGCTTTGGCTTTTAGTTGCGATACGGGAATGTCGACAATAGCTGTTTCTTGGGGATTGATGTTTAGGGGTAAAACAGCCTCTTTGATGATCTTTCCATTTTCGTAGAGCTTGTATTTAACAATATATTTGGATAGGTTTGTAAAATAGAAACGGTTTGTAATTTTAATTTTCCCTGTATTTAGGTCAATGGCTTCAAAGCCCACATTTTGATGCGTGTACTTCACCTCCGCCATTGCAGGATGGGGATTTTGATCGGGGTTTACAATGCCGTTGGCAACAAAATTGCCATCCGAGGGCATGTCATTTCCAAAATCGCCACCATAGGCCCAGAAATACTTTCCATTTTTGTCTTTAACCTTTACCGCCTGGTCTATCCAGTCCCAGATATATCCTCCTTGGAGGTTTGGATATTTGTATATTTCCAGCCATTGGTCGTGTAGGTTGCCACTAGAATTGCCCATGGCATGCGAATATTCAGAAGGAACATATGGGCGGTTGTCGGCACTTTCTGTTTTTCGCCCATGCTTTCCATAAAATTCAAATGATTTGGCGGAGGGGTATTGTGGTACAACCATATCGGTATTCCATTCTTCCAAAGCCCTTTCATAACAAACGGGTCTTGCCATTAGGTCTTTATCCAATTCTTTGAGTAGGGTATAGGCATTGTAAAAATTGTATCCGTTGCCAGCTTCATTGCCCAGCGACCATATTGTGACCGACGGATAATTTTTGTTGCGTTCAAACATATTGCGAATACGCGAGAGGTGACTTTCCAGAAAATCGGGGTTGTGTCCTAAGGTTCCCTTTTTGTCTTTGTCCCAATGTCCTACTGCTCCTTTGCGCATATCGTCTTGATAGAAGGTGTAATACATTCCATGCGATTCGATGTTGGCTTCATCATATACATATAAGCCATATTCGTCGCATAGCTCATAGAACTTTCTATCTTGGGGATAATGGCTCAGACGTACAGAATTGATGTTGTTGAGCTTCATCAATTCAAAATTTCTACGCATTTGTGCTTCTGTCACATAATGCCCATCTTCGGAAGTTTCGTGAATATTTGTTCCTTTGAGTTTTATAGGCTGCCCATTGACATAGAAAAGCCTCAATTTTTTTTTGTTTACAACAATGTCGCTGTCTTTTATTTCAATTTTGCGAAAGCCCACTTTGAAAGGTACCACTTCCAGCAGATTTCCGTTTTCTTCAACAGTCATTGCCAGCTTGTATAGATTGGGGGCTTCGGCAGTCCATGTTGCCACCTCTTTGATGTTGTGATCAAAATTGACTGTTTGTGTGCTGTTGGCTTTGAGCGCTACATTTTTAGAACCCGAGCCAATGATGTTTCCTTTGGTATCTGAAAGGGTATATTTGAGTGTTGCGTCTTTTGCTGTGGCATTTGAGTTTTTAAGATCAATGGCGAGTTTGAAAACGCCATTTTTGTATGTATCGTCTAAGGTCGAAACAATTCTAAAATCTTTGACAGCGGTTTTTGCTTGCGACCATATAAACACATCACGCTCAATGCCACTGATGCGAAAGAAATCTTGACATTCGAGCCATGATCCAGTGCTCCAGCGAAATATTTTTATTGTGAGCACATTTTTTCCAGTCTTGAGGTAGGGGTTTATTAAGAACTCGGCAGGGTCTTTGGCATCTTCGCTGTATCCAACTTCCTTGCCATTGATGTATACATAAACGCCAGATTTGGCACCTGCAAGGTGTAGAAACACATCGCGGCTCATCCAGTCGGCAGGAATTTCTATATCTCTGCGGTATACACCTACTGGATTTTCTTCGGGCAATAGTGGAGGGGTAGGCTTGTCGGTAGCAAATTCATAGGGGTGATTGACATAGATGGCGGTGCCATGTCCTTGCAGTTCCCAGTTTCCTGGCACTTTGATATCTGCCCACTGATCAGTACTTGTGGTTGGGTCTGTGATGTTGGCGGGCAGTTTTTTGTATTCATCTACAAAATAGAACTTCCATGTTCCATTGAGGGGATAATAATATTTACTATTTTCGTATCTATGGCTGGAGGCATCTTCTAGGTTGTCGTAGCTCATAAATGTTGTGCGAGGACTTTCTTTGTTGACGGCAACAATTTGGGTGTTTTTCCAGTACGGCAAAGCCTCTTGTCCATTTATATTTATTGAGAGCAACAAACATACAAAGGAGGATAAGAGGCCCAATATTTTTTTATACATTGTATCTTATATTTTGTAAAAAATTGATTTTCTATTGTCAGGCTAGCTTATAGACCATAAGTGAGGCTTTTTTTAGGCGCTTCACTTATGGTCAAAAGCAAGGATGACAGCTTGTTATTTATAAAATTCTAGTTTCGTTAGTTTGTCCCATCCTCCACGGGTGAAGTCGGGAATCTCTACTGGAGCTGATCCCTTGTCTAATGATATTTCGGATAGAGGAATCATGCAGCACCATTCGGCAAGGTCGTATACATCCATATCTAGGGGTAATCCTTTTTGTAGGCAGTATATAAGGCGGTAGTCCATCACAAAATCCATGCCTCCATGGCCCCCTACTTTCTTAGCTTTTTCTTCAATATCTACTACTATGGGGTGTTTATATTTTTCCATCAATGCCTTTCTAACCTCTTCGGGCACAAATCTATGTGCATTGAGGTCTTCGTGGTTTACTATGTTGTCGTCGGCAATTTCCTTGGCATCGAGGGCATATCCTGGCGATGGGTATTTGTTGGCAAATCCCTTGGTTCCGGATATTTGATACATGCGGCTGTATGGTCGCGGCGAGGTCACGTCGTGCTCTATGAGCATGGTTTTCCCCTTTTCTGTACGAATCATTGTCATTGTGTGATCACCATTTCTAAAATCAGTAATCTCTTCGCCTGTTTTTTCTTTTATGTATGCGGGGTTGCCAAAGGCCTTGGTGTCCATAGAAACCAATACGTTCATTTTGTCGCCACGGTGTATATTCATTGCTTGGCAAACAGGGCCGATGCCATGTGTGGGATAAACATCGCCACGGTGTTTTCTATTGTAATCCATGCGCCATCCTTCCCAATACTGGTCCCAGAATGGTTGTAGTCCATGTATGTAGGCACCTTCGCCATGCAATACCTCTCCTAATAGTCCTTGCTGCACCATGTTGAGGGTGGTGAGTTCAAAGAAATCGTATACGCAGTTTTCTAGCTGCATGCAGTGTTTGCGTGTTCTTTCCGAAGTGTTGATAAGTCCCCATATCTCGTCCATAGTCATTGCTGCTGGCACTTCTATGGCTACATGTTTGCCATCTTCCATAGCCTGCATGCCTATCATGGCATGGCTTTTCCAGTCGGTGGCTATATAAATAAGGTCTACATCGGGTAGCGCCGTTACTTGTCGCCATACGGCAGTATCGCCAAAAAACTCCTTGGCTTGAGGCTTGCCATGTTTTTCTAGTATGGCGTTTGCCTTTTGGGTTCCCTCTTGACGCACGTCGCATAGGGCTACGATTTCTACGCCATCAATTTGTGCCATTCGCCCTACTGCTCCAGGACCGCGCATGCCAAGACCAATAAATGCTACACGAACGGTGGGTATTGGGTCGCATTTCAATGCCAATACATCTTTTTGTCCTGTGGGTCTGTCGGGAGCTGCGTTTTTTATTAAAAGTTCTTTTGAACTTTCAGCACATCCTAGAAGTACTGAGATTGCTAAGGAGAATACTAAAATAATCTTTTTCATACCTTGACTTACAATTGTTAATAATTAATGGAATGTTGGTTTTTTACTTTAATCTGCATACTCATTTTTCAAGTAAAAGTCCAAATATACGAATTTATTTGCGTTATTCAAATAATTGTAAAAAAATGTTGGTTTTTTATATAAAACATATCTTTCTAGCATATATGGGGCCCATTTAAAATTGTTGGTAAGAGCGAAAGCATCTTTTTGAACAATTGCAAGGCTAAGGTAGTATTT
>BHEP01000019.1 GCA_003851245.1 Bacteroidales bacterium
TTGCCGGACTCAAAGGGCGAGAGGGTATAGTCAAATCGTCATTTACATATACAGGATTATAGGCATTTTGGTTCCACACCTTACGGGCGGGAGCCCAAGGCTCTCCTGCGGAAGCATACACCCGAAGTGAACCCGACCAGTCCCAATTATTATTAACCCACTTTTGATTATTTCCAACAGCCAAAATTTCAGCGGCTCCATCGCCGTTTATATCTGCAACAATAGGGTATTCGTTGATTGTGGCTGAACCTACAGGATCAAATTCCGACAATGTATTTCCGTTCATTCCATCAATTATCCTTAGGGTATTTTCATCCCTATAAACCAACTGAGCCTTACCGCTTTGGGTAAAATCGAAAAGAGATAAGGTTGTTGATGCAGATCCATCAGTTGTAGTTTGTGTCCAAAATTCGTTCAATTGCCTTGTGGTAGGATTGTATTTAAAAGCTTTTAGAACAAGCCTTGCCGAAACTGCCACTTCAGGAAATCCATCATTATCTAAATCCCCAACAAAGGGCTGAGAAGGTCCAAAATGTGTATCATTAATATACGAGACCTGATTGCTATTCATCAAAGCCCCTGTTCTAGGATTGTAAACATACACAGTAGCGGTGGTAGCATCTACTTTTGCCGAAACGATAATATCCAGTTGGCCATCCAAGTTCATATCTGCAATGGCTGTACCTCCATTAGGAGCATCCACCTTGCGATGCAAAACGAAAGAATTGCCACTAGTACCATTGTAGTTGGTCAGATTCACCTTATAAACGCAAGCACCTCCAATGACTTCCAATTTGCCGTCGCCATCAATATCTCCTGCCACCAAGGTAGGTGCTAGACCGCCATATGTATGATGTCCATTTTCTCCAAAGTGATAATCTGCGTTTCCGATGTAGCCACCATCAGCCAATAAGACGCCCGTTTTTGCATTAAAAACCTTGTCGTAGATAACAATCTGCACATTGCCATCTCCAGCAAAATCAGCAATTAGAGGAATCCCATTTCTATAAAACAGGTTGCTGGAATAAGGCACACTTCGCCATGACTCAACATATTTTGTACCATTAAATCGATATTTTACCAAACTCATAGAAGGTGCTCCAGGAAGCACTGAATATTGCATTGCAACAAAAACCGCTGCCCGCCCGTCGCCATCGACATTCGCAATGGCAGTTCCTCCAATTGGATAGCCGTGTTGCCTATAAAGATCAATAGTATATTTGACATACAGTGTATTATCCGATTTTCTAAAGCCGTAGATCAAAATTTTATTTGGTTGATCCTGTCTAGCAGGGTCATAATCACTAACCAATATTTCTATTTCGCCATCCCCATCAATATCTCCTGTGAGGATAGGAGAAACGGTATTGACAATATCGTCAGATCTGGCAACTTCTTTAATATTCCAAGGAGTCCCCTTGGGTTTGGCGTAGCAAGCCTCTTCAACAATATTGTTGGGCTTATCTAAAACATAAATATTAAGTGTAGAGGTAGAGGTGATGCCATTGCATTCTATTTGGTAGGTAAGTTGATCTTTACCAGCAAAACCAGACTGCACAACGTACACGATTTTATTATCTCCATTCACTAGGACTAGACTTGCATGCTGAGGCTGATTTATTATTGTCAGTTTCAACTCTTTGGGCTCACAAGAGCCTGGAAGATCGTTGTATAAGACATCACAAATAATGGATGTCTGTCCTGATTGAAGAAACAAGTTATCGGGACGCGCCTGTAGGTTCTGGGCTTTTAGCTCCATAATAGAAGAGCTTCCCAAAAAGACTAGGCTAATAAAAAGGAATCGCGAAAAAGTAGTTGTCGTCATCACTTTATGTGATTCTAAGACCCTCTTTTTTTTAGAGAAAGCATAAATGCTTATAAGAAGTCCAAGGAAAAGAGATAATCCCAAATCCAAAGAACCTACTGGAGTTTCCTTTTGAGCATCGCCTCCGCCTGGAGGGGGTGCATACAAAGCAAAACCATTATCACCTGAGAAACTTTCGTCGCCGGCACTCACAGACTCATCGGCAAAATCTGAATTCGCCCAGATCGAAACAGACCCAGAGCCCTCTTGTTGGGAGAACTCGCCTGCGCTTAATTGACAAACCCCTATAAATAAGAGAAACAATAAAAACATTTTTAATTTTAACATACGTAAATTTGTTTAATATTATACCACCATAGCACTATAAACTAGTGTTATTGACCTTAAAACCTATACTATAGAGGCATTCCGAAAATTATATTTTTCGACACTGTCAAGGGTGATAACGAAGGGAGTTTGCCTTTGCAAATAAGCATTTATAAAACCCTGAGACAAGGAAGAAAAAAAAGCAATTCCTTGAAGTCCAGTATATTACTTAGGAATAGCCAAAAGAAGTAATTGAGCAAAGGTAATGTATTATATTTACAAACAGAGCAAATTTTTGCATTAAATTTTTTTGTCCCTCCATTTATTGCTGCGTAAATACACAAAGCTTAGAATAAATATCAAGCCTCCAGAAACATGCTCGGAGGTCCAACACCAATGCAGGGGAAATTGCAATTTGCGTATCACAAGCCACATGTAAAAAACATATATAAGCAAGGTAATTATTTCTATATAAAGGGCAATTTTTGTGTTTCCTGTGCCCGAAACGGAGCTAAAAAACACATTCCTTAGGGCAATGATAGGCATTACCGACATGACAACGATAAGCGATGGAATTGAATCTTTGATTAAGGATGTGTTGTCGGTATATACAGACAACACATATTCAGGGAAGGAAAGTATGACCACTATAAAAAGCATGGAAATAAAAAGTGCTAATCGGGATATTTTCCATACAAGTGGCAATACCTCATCTTGCTTTCCTGCGCCAATGGCATTACTTACGAGGGTATTGGCTGTTGCCGAGAGGGAAAAAATTGGGATTGCAACAATCATATACAGGCTGCGAATGATATTGGATATTGCCAAGGGTTTTTCTCCCAAATGCTCTATTGCAAGAAAAAAGAAAAACCAGGTGCCCAAGGATAGGAAATATTGAAACATCAGCGACAGGGATATGCTAAGTATATTTGTTATCACCTTAAAACTGGTGAGGGTGATGCCTCTAAAGCCATATTTTTCAAAGTCTACAGCATAAAATGTGTAGCCCACAAAAAATAAGACCGACACAAATTCTGAGGCAATGGCTGCAATGGCTGCTCCTGCAATACCCATTTCTGGACATCCGAACTCTCCAAAAATTAGGGCATAGTCGAGGAATATATTGACGGAAGCCATCAATAAGGCATTCACTGTAAGCACCTTGGTGCGAGTAATGCCAATATAAAAAGCCCTAAACATAACATTGATCGAGGAGAAGAAGAGTCCATACATTCGCCAATCCAAATATTTTAATGCAGCTTCCAAAACGGGCTCGGAAGAGAGCAAGCGCGATAAAATGGGCTCAGAAAAAAACCTAGTGAAAAGAAACAAAACCAAGGCCATGCTTAGCAAAAATAATACTCCATTGACGACAATCTCGCCAATTTTGCCATATTGACCCTCGCCATTGCGGCGGCCTATAAGTATTTGTGAGCCTGTGCTAAATCCAAAAGCCAGCATAAATATCACAATGTAGTAGATGCCAGCGAGTGCCGAAGCTCCCAACTCTACCTCTCCCACCCTGCCCAAAAAAGCAGTGGCAACTACCTGAATCATATTCTGAACCAGCAGTGTAAGAAAAATAGGGTAGGCGACCTTCCAAATCCCAGAGTAGGATTGAACTTGAGTTTGCATTTTTATTTTTATTTAGGGAGCTTTGTTTTAATTGAGCATCATACTCATATACGAATTGAGCGGCATATTGGAATCGTTTGCAAGGTCTTTTATCATTCCATAATATTTTGCGCAAGGTGCTTGTCCAGCCCTAAGAATATTAATGTTACCATCTCTTGCTAGGGGGCATAAAGTTTCTTTTATTGCCGAAATAAGCTCGGTCTCCATGGAAGCATTCTCGCAAAGCAGCTCTTTTACAAAGATTTGTTCATCCCACAGCAGGGCAAAAGCAAGGGCTTGCGAGGGTCCGTCGACATGAAAAACGCATCCTCCATCACGAAAAAGGTCGCGCAGCATCCATTCAAAATGCAGTATGCTTTTTATTACAAAATCATCTTTTTTACCCAAGAGATGTAAATAATGAGTATGTAAATAAGATATATCAAGCTCAGAAAGGGTTTTATATATCTTTGGCAAATTACATGTTGGCGAATTAAAATCACTTACACTAACAATTTCTTGCCGCAAAGGAAAGGCTGATTTGTATCCAAACTTGCTGTAGAAATCAATCAAAGAAGCCCCCTGAGGAATCAAAAAGGAATATCTGCAGTTGTCTTTGCGCATTTCTTCAAAAGCCTCGGTCAGCAAGGATCTCATCAAACCCTTGCCCTGGTAGCTAGGCATGGTCATAGCTCCCGAAATATAGGCAGCCTTGTAGGTGTTTTGACCCTCTTTTATTTGGTAGGGAATCATTTGTAAGGCCGCTACAGGGACATTGCCATCCCATATAAGCAAGGTTTCATCCTTATTAAATATAAATTGGTAATAAAATTCAATAAACTCTTCGGTGTCGTCAAAACACTCACGCCACAAATCCTTAAGATAAGGTATATCCTTATTTTGGGCATAGAAAATTTTTATCATATCAAATTTTTATCATGTAAGCGGCTTGTCCTTTTTCTAATAATATGCTTGGCTGATAAGATAGTTTGGCTTGTCGCAGAGATGGCAGTCCCAAATCTTCTTCTCTATTGACATACGCATAGCTGGAGCATTCATGAGCGGCAAATTGCTGGTTCATAATTGCATATGAGCCCTGAATATCTACCAATGCCTTTTCGGCATGTACAACAAATGTATCCTGCGTCAATTGCTGTCCGTAGGAATAGGCTACAATTTTGCCCTCAACAACAATGACCCCTCCTTTGAGAGCCAGCGCCTCAAAATTCTCGAAAGCCCTTAGCATAGCTACTCTTTCTTCTTCCAAGGATTTATCGCCAGGTATTTGATCATGATTGGCACTCCATTGGTCGTAGAGATCTATACACTGTGGAATAATATTGCTGGTGATAGGCAGATATTCAAAATCATAGGTTTTTCTAAATTTATTGATATGATTGCGCTTGGGCTGCAGCTTCTTGCCTTTTAGAAATATTAAATCTTCCGATTTATAGATATAATCGAACAAATCGGGATCGGCACAATACATAAACTGAGCAGGAAAGGCAGCATCAAGCTTCTCAAACACACTAGGATAAACGGCATAAAGGCGCAGAGGCTCTCCTATATTTTGGGTGTGCCTGATTAATCTTTCTATCACTTTTTTTGTGGGACAGCGTCCTAGAGGCATCAAATAGCCATTATCTTGAGAGCTTGTTGTGAAGCGCAAAAAAAGACAGCCTTCATACAAGGCATATGAGGTATGGTATTTGTTTTGCCAACAAAAAATATTTGAAAATGAAAAGTCACAGTTTTGATAAGTGTTTTCCTCCAAAAAAGGACTCAAAACTGCTTTGTCACTTAGTTCTACTGCTTTGAAATCAAACATCACTTTATAAGTCTATTGCTTGCAGTATCCGGAAATACTATGGCAGGAGAAAATAATTTAGCCTCTTCAAAATCCATGAGGGCATAGGCCATTATTATCACAATATCGCCGGGCTGCACCTTACGTGCAGCAGCTCCATTGAGGCAAATCACGCCAGAAGCTCGCTCTCCCTTTATAATATATGTTTCTAAACGCTCGCCATTATTATTATTAACTATCTGCACTTTTTCGCCAGCAATCAAGTTGGCAGCATCCATCAAATCTTCGTCAATGGTGATACTACCAATATAGTTAAGATTTGCCTCGGTGACATGAACATTATGCAATTTGGATTTTACGACTTCAACCAACATACTGATAAAAATTTGATGAAATATAATTAAGAAGGGTTCTGAAAATTATATTTTTCGACGCTGTCAAGGGTGATAAGGAAGGGAATTTGCCTTTGCAAATGACCATTTAGAAACCCGTAGACAAGGAAGAAAAAGCAATTTATAGAAGTCCCGTTAAGCACGTGAGCTTATAAATAATTGCGCAAAGATAATCATTTATCGTCAAATTGCACAAGCTAGGGCATAATTTGATTTTAATTCTGCATCTGCTCTTGCGTCCTCCTTACCACTTCTTGATACTCTATTTCGGCTACCATTCTTCTTTGGGGAACAAAGGTAGAGTCAAACAGGCTAAACTCAGGTATATAATCATCGTATCTCAAACCTGCAAGGGTAGATAAGCTATGTATTAGATGCTCTGTAGAAAAGGGCCTAAGGCTGTCAATATCCAGCGAGCCCATTTCTTTCTGGTATTGCTCTGAGCGCCACAGAATAAGGGGCACCTCGCACTGAAAGCTAGAAGAGCTGGAGTGACCACAAAAAGGCCTAAAATCGTTTACCTCTTCGCCATGATCGGACAAGAATAAGACGAAAGAAGATTCGTTTTCTGCTTTCACACGCTCAATTATGCTGCTTACAACATAGTCGGTATATAGAATAGAATTATCATATTCATCTATCGTTTTTCGCATAAAATCGTTGTAATAAGATTTTTCTTGTAGGGGATCTTTCCCAAAATCAAAATGCTCATAAGAATTTGGGTACCTGCAAACATAGGAATGATGATTGCCCATGGTGTGTATGAAAATTATCTTCTTACGCTCGGTCTTTTTCTTGAGTGCCTGATCCAGGCTGGCTAGAACTATTTCGTCGGGCTGCCGCACTATGCTTAGGTCTACCAAATGATCTGCTCCCTGGGCAATAATACCATAGTTACCTCCCCATTTGGAAATAATTTCTTGATTGCTAATCCAATAAGTCTCAAAGCCAGCATAATTGAATATGTCTACAATTGATGGCTTGTCGAAATAGTATTCGGGATGATCGTGATGGGCAAAGGTGAGCAAATACTTCATTACGCCAATGGTATGGGTGCTGGGGCTAACTACATCCCTATAAATAAGCAGCTCGTCGCGCATAGACTCCAAGTGGGGAGTGGTAGGTCTGAAATATCCATAAATATCCATATGCGAGCGAGTCAAGGATTCTCCCAATACAACAACAAAGGTATGATTGGTAGAATCTGACAACACACAATCTACGGGAATAGGGTGAGCCTTGCGCATTGCCGCCTCCTTTTGCATCTTGTGGCTTTCCCAAAAATAGCGAACTCCACTTTTATAAAAATCTATGATGCACATAGTTGTAGAAAGATATTGCAAGGATATTATAAGCAATATTATAAGTATAGAGAAGCCATACCACAACCTATGTTCTTTGCGCTGCAAAGATAGGGAAGAGCCAGACTTAAACAACAAAAAGCCCCCTACAACAATATATGCCAGCACTCCCAATACAAGAGGTAGGCTTACAAACTCGCTTATATACTCCCTCGATTCAGAGGCGTTGGATGCAAAAATAACCCAATATTGATCATTGTACATATAAGTGCCAGTAAGAAGTAGGTATGCAAAAACCAAGCAATTGGGTGCTATGGAAAGGAGAAACACAATTGTCAGATAAATTTTTTCTTGCCTTCCTTTCATAAATAAGGCTATGGATGTGATAGCAAAAAATGCAAATATATTAACTATCACAAGCATATAATAATCCAAGGGGACTAAATTGTCGCCCAAATGAAAAAATGGCATGATAAACGACACAACAAAAAGAACAAAAAGATAAGTCCAAAACTTACTCCTCAATATTTTACTCATAAATAATTTCTAATCTTTTATTTTATATGCTATATTGTCAATCAATCTCACTTCGCCACAAAACACGGCAATGCAAGCTACCGGATATTCTGTCTGACTCCAATCACTTATAGCCTGCAGGCTATAGCCATCTACGATTTCAAAATATTCTAGCCTCAGCGATTTTACTAATGCCAGAGTCGCAATTACCATTTCTTTAAGTTCGCCTACAGAGTGTTTGAAGGCCATTTTTTGACTTTTCTGAAGCGTCTTATAAATCTCGCATGCCTCGGGTCTGACTTCCTCCACAATTCGCATATTGCGACTACTCATAGCCAATCCATCTATTTCCCTAACAATAGGACAAGATATGATAGTGGTTGCTAAGTCTAAATATTTTACCATTGCCCTAATGATTACCAATTGTTGAAAATCTTTTTCTCCAAAATAAGCATTGTCTGGCCCTACTATACAAAACAATTTACTCACCACCTGTGCTACCCCATTGAAATGCCCCTCGCGGAAAGCTCCTTCCATCACCTGGCTTAGAATGCCAAAATCAAACTGCCTATTGTCGGGTTCTGGATAAATTTCTTTTATTTCTGGAATAAACACACAGTCGCAAGCAATGGTTTCCAATTGCCGGCAATCGGATTCTTCAGTTCTTGGATAATTAATAAGATCTTGAGAATCATTGAATTGTATGGGATTAACAAAAATGCTAACCACACAAATATCATTGAGCTGCTTGCATCTATCGACCAATGAAAGATGACCATTGTGCAAGGCTCCCATGGTAGGAACCAAACCAATGCTTTTCCCCTCTAACCTATACGAATCTAATAAAGATTGTAATTCTATAATTGATTTTACTACCTGCATTATATATTTGCTATATTTCTTTCTAAAAAAAGATGCAAAACAAGCAAATAAATATGAATTTACGAAATATTTGGGCATCTATTTTAAAAAAATAGGAATTGAAGCTTGAGAAATACTCTCAAGCTTCAATTCCTAAGCCTAATTTTGGTCAATGACCTTAGTCCATTATTTTAACCTTGATATTTCTAAACCAAACATCATCACCATGATCTTGAAGACCAATAAATCCTTTGCGATCATCGCCTCCGCAATTGTTTAGCAACTCAAAAGCCAATGGCCATTTCTCTTCGCTAAACTTGCTAGCTTGAAGCATTTCTGTCCACTGTGGAGTCCAAAGATGGTATTCAAGCACGTTTACACCATTTTGATTGTGCACAACAGTGCCCTTAGAAACAATGATTTTTACCGTGTTCCATTCGCCAAAAGGTTTGGAGTTTTGTGGCTTGGCAGCAATCATATCATACAAAGAGGTAGATTGGCGATTGCCATCTTTTCCCATGCTTGCATCTACGTGGTTTACATTGTCCAAAACCTGACATTCTGGAGCCGACACATAGATAGGCTGCACCTTTCCGTCGGATTCAATTTCTCTAGCCAAATAAAAAATTCCAGAGTTTGCACCCTTAGAAACTTTCCATTCCATTTCGAGAGTAAAATTTTTGAACTTGTGAGCAAAAATAAGGTCGCCGCCCTCTGCGTCTTGAGCCTCACCTTCGCCCTTGCCTGAAAACTTTATGGCATCGCCATCAACAACCCATCTTGAGGGCACATTTTCTTTGCCGTAGCCTCTCCAGCCAGCAAATGTTTTGCCATCAAAAATAGTGATATACCCATCCTTGTCGGCGTGGTATGTAGAAATATCTACAACCGAAAGATTCATTTCCGTAAAGCTGGGTTTGTTTGCACCCTCTTCTGCGGCCAATTCTACTGAAACCTCTTCAGCATTTTTTGCAGACCCTTCTCCACATGCTGTGAAAGCTCCACAAACGAGACTTACTCCGAAAAAATAAACAAAACTTTTTCTCATTTTAAATTTAAATTAATTATTATTAAACAGTTATGTAATTGATAGATATTTTAATTTTTGAAATCAAGGCACTAAGGTAGGGCTTTTCTTTTTAAAAAGGGCTTAAGCCTAAAAAAAAATCTCAAATGTTTATAAATTTTCAAAAAAAATAGTCGTAAAATAAGCTTTAATCAAGGATGAGGAAATAAGTTGTTTGTTGAATTAGAAATTAATACCTACTTTTGACCTGCTGAGAATAAATTTCTCGTCAAATTATTTATAACATTTAAACATACACAAGGATGAAAATAGGATTTATTGGATTAGGAAAAATGGGAGGAAACATGGTAGAGCGACTTTTGCTAAAAGGTCACGAAGTGCTGGTTTTTAATCTCACGAAAAAAGAAATTGACGAGGCTGCAGCCAAGGGAGCCATAGCAACAAGTGGAGTAGAAGAGCTCACCTCAAAACTCAGTGGCCGCAAACTTATTTGGCTAATGGTGCCTTCGGGCAGTGCGGTAGACGAAAATATTGATAAGTTGATGCCGCATCTCAAGAAAGGAGACATAATTGTTGATGGAGGCAATAGCTACTGGAGGGATTCTGTAGAAAGAGGAAAAAAACTCAAGGAGCAAGGCATAGAATATATAGACTGCGGCACTAGTGGCGGCGTATGGGGCTTGGCAAACGGATATTGCCTGATGTATGGAGGTAGCAAGGATGCATGCGATTTTGCAAGCCCTATTTTTGAGAGCCTGGCACCAGAAAATGGGCATCACCATTGTGGCGAAAGCGGATCTGGACACATGGTAAAAATGGTGCACAATGGCATAGAATATGGCATGATGCAAGCCTATGCCGAGGGCTTTGAGATAATGAAAAACTCCCCCTACGACATCGACCTAGAGAAAGTATCAAAATTGTGGATGCAAGGATCGGTAGTAAGGTCGTGGCTACTAGAGCTTATTGGCAACTCCTTGGAAGGAAATCAAGAGCTCGATGGCATCAAAGATTATGTGTCCGATAGCGGCGAAGGGCGATGGACTGTACAAACAGCCATGGATTTTGATGTGCCCGCACATGTCATAACAGCCTCTCTATACGCACGTTTTGCGTCGAGGCAAGAATCGTCTTTCGCAATGAAAATGCTTGCCGCTATGCGCAATCAATTTGGAGGTCATGAAATCAAAAAATCTTAAAACATACAAGCAAAGATTTTATCTATGAAACGAGCAGACAACCAAGTTCTCATTATTTTTGGAGCTTCTGGCGACTTAACAGCTCGCAAATTAATTCCTGCAATTTTTGACCTCTTTAGGCAAGATTTATTGCCTAAAGGATTTGCCGTGCTGGGAGTTAGCCGCACAGAAATCAACGACACATCTTTTAGAGAAAAGATGGCAGGCGCAATCAAAGAACATGCTTCTTTGATTGAAGATATAGAATTGCACATTGCAGATTTTTTACTCAAACTGCATTATCTGGCAATAGACACCGCCGCAGTAGACGAATACAGCAAGCTAAAAGCAAAATTAATAGAGATAGACTCTGTAGAAAATACTAAGGGGAATTATATATATTATCTCGCCACACCTCCCACACTCTACAGTGTGATTGCACAAAACATTTCCCACCACGGCTTGCAATCAGAAAAAGATGCTTTTAGGCGAATAGTTATAGAAAAGCCATTTGGCGAAGACTATCAATCGGCTATAGAACTAAATACTGCTCTTTTAAATATATTTAATGAAAATCAGATATATAGGATAGACCACTATTTGGGAAAAGAAACAGTACAAAATTTGCTGGTAACACGATTTGCGAATAGTATCTATGAGCCCTTATGGAATCGCAATTACATACAGCACATTGAGGTTACTGCCGCCGAGAGTATAGGCGTAGAAAATAGGGGCGGATATTACGACCATTCGGGAGCCCTTCGCGACATGATACAAAACCACCTCTTGCAGCTGGTAGCACTTGTGGCAATGGAGCCCCCCACAGAAATTTCTGCAGCTGCCATACGCAACGAAAAGCTAAAAGTATTTCAGTCTCTAAGACCCTTAGGTGAAGATGACCTGTTCAAAAATGTAATCAGAGGACAATATGTAGCATCAAATGTGCGAGGTAAATACAATAAGGCCTACCGAGACGAGGACGGAGTAGATGCACAGTCAAGAACGGAGACCTATTTTGCTATGAAATTGTTTATCGACAACTGGCGGTGGACTGGCGTTCCTTTTTATGTGAGAACAGGCAAGCGACTACCTACGAGGGTGTCGGAGATAGTAATACACTTCAAACCCGCTCCAAACCACCTATTTGTAGAAAATGACGCACTGGGACTTGCCGACAACCAACTGATTTTGAGGATACACCCCGACGAGGGAATATTGCTAAAATCTGGCATGAAAATCCCGGGAGCTGGCTATAAGGTAAAGTCTGTGAATATGGATTTTCATTACAAAAATTTGGAAGAAACCTACGTGCCAGGAGCTTACGAGCGACTTTTACTGGACTGCATGTGTGGCGACACCACCTTGTATACAAGAGGTGATGCTCTGGAAAATGCCTGGAAGTTCGTGCAACCAATAATTGATTTTTGGAAAAATAATCCTGATGCACCTCTTCATGGATACCCCTGTGGAAGCTGGGGCCCTGCTGAGTCCGATGAGTTGATAGAAGATAAATTACAAACATGGAGATTTCCATGCAAAAACCTTTCAGACGATGGCATATTCTGCGAATTGTAAGATAGTAATAAGCGATGATGTAGCACATTTATGTGATAATTTTACTGCTTTTGTATTAAAAATTTTAGATGAAAGGGGGCATATCAACATATGTCTCTCTGGAGGATCAACTCCCAAAATATTGTTCGATACCTGGGCTGATAAATACAAAGAGGCATTACCTTTTCATAGGATGCGCTTTTTCTGGGGCGACGAGCGATGCGTGGAGCCAGCAGATGAGATGAGCAACTATGGAATGACTCAAAAGCATCTCTTGAGCAAGGTAGATATTCCTAAATCAAATATATTTCGCATATTGGGGGAAAACGAACCCGCAGAGGAAGCTAAGAGATACGCCAAATTGATAGCCCAAGAATCTCCAATTTTTGACCTGGTCATTTTGGGACTCGGAGAGGACGGACATACAGCATCTATCTTTCCCGCAGAAATTGCATATTGGCATAGCCAAGAGCTTTGTGTGGTAGCAAGGCATCCAGAAACTGGAATGCAGCGCATAAGTATCACGGGCAAGGTGATTAATGCGGCAAGCCATGTGGCATTTCTTACCACTGGCACAAGCAAGGCTCAAAAAGTAAAGGAGATAATAGAAATGCGCCAGAAATTTATAGGAGAATATCCTGCAGCTCTAGTTGAGCCCAGATCGGGTAGTCTGATTTGGTTCTTAGACAAAGAGGCTGCCAGCAAGCTTGAAAAACAACTGTAGAGGGGGCTATAAAAAATAGATTTTTCGACGCTGTCTAAGCTGATAATGATTAAAAGAATACATGATAGAGAAAAAAATAAAAATAAAAGACATAGCCTCACTTGCTGGAGTATCTGCGGGAACGATAGATAGAGTACTACACAATAGGGGAAATGTATCCTTAGAAACCCAAGACAAGGTTAGGAAGATATTAAAAGAAATAAATTATTCTCCCAACCTATATGCTAGTGCGCTGGCATCAAAGAAGGTGCTTTCTATATTGGCAGTTATTCCGCAATATAAGCCTGGCGATTACTGGGAAAAAATTGAGGTGGGAATACGCCAAGGGGCTCTTGAACTTTCCAATTTTAAAGTAAATATCAGAATTTTATATTTTGATCAATACGCTGTAGATTCTTTTTGTGAAATAATGGAGGAGGCTATAGCCTCTAAGCCCGATGGGCTATTGCTAGCCCCCTCTATCAATAGCATCACAAAAAAATATACGCAAAAGATGGATTCTGCGGATATTAAATACATCTTCATAGATTCACAAATAGAGGATGCCAATCCCCTGGCATATTTTGGGCAGCATTCCTTTCAGAGCGGATACCTGGGAGCCAAGCTCCTGTTTGCTCAAAACATAGAAATTAAGGAAATGGCAATTTTTAGTTTCTACCACGAGGGGCAAGAAACTAACAACCAAATAAGCCTGCGCATGAAGGGTTTTCTTTCGTATCGCGAAAATAAAAACATCAGGGGAAAAATACACAGAGCTTCATTTCTCGAAGACGACAAAGAACGCAACGAAAAAATAATGAAAACCCTTTTCCTTGAAAAGACAAAGCTTGGTGCCGCAGTTATCTTCACCTCTAGAGCCTATATTGTTGCCGAATTTTTAGAGAAACATAATATCAAAGGCATTGCACTTATAGGATACGATATGCTAGAAAAAAATATAGCCTGCCTAAAAAGAGGAACCATCTCCCACCTCATCGCACAAAGACCCGAGGAGCAGTCATACAAAGCAATCAAGGCCCTTAGCGACTTTCTACTATTCAAGAAAAAGGCAAATAAAATAAACTATGTGCCGATAGATATTCTCATGCAAGAAAATATTGATTTCTACAACAGCATGTTTTGTTGTGGATAATCAATCAAAATCGAGGTAAGTCCACTCGCAGGAGTCCTCATAAATTGGCTTCTTGTTGGCATCTTTCAAACTTCTAATTTCTATCAGGTTATTGCCCAAACTTAGCGGCACTGAGCCCCAGTTGTAAACGCCAGTCTTGGAGCTTTTGCTTCCCAACTCTACACCGTTCACCCTAAGCCATATCTTCTTAAAATTGGCATAAATTTTTATGTCGGCCTTGTTGGTATTTCTAAGTCGCTTGTCTTTATCGCAGATATGAATAAAAGGCTCCGTAGTCCATTTCAACTGATAATAGCGATAAGCATCACTCGGCTGAGTTCTATCATAACTCACCAAGCCCCCATAATCAAGCCTGCCTTGGGCAATGTCATCCAAACTTACATTTTCCGTATCAAACAAAAAGCCCGCATAATCACAATTGGCAAGATCCGAATAATTATTATTCTCAGCTCCCTGTGCCATAGACATGGGCTGGCAAATAATCCCCTCTTTTTCGCATAAGGCAAGAAAATAATCGGAAAAATGAGGACCATCCGACTGTAGAGCATTGGCTCCCAAAGACTTTGCCAAATAAAAATCCCTATCGTCCTGCTCCCTTGAAAATACATACGCGCCATCTTTAATAAGGGGAGCACAGTCCACAAGCCTTAGAGGATATTCCTTATCATTGAGCAAAAAGCCTTTTGTAGGATCGTAAGTGCTGCTGCGCATAGCAATCAATTGCGTGAGATTATCGAGAAGTTCTTCGTTTTCCCATATCTCTATTTCAGCCCTATACAGGTGTGGGTTTTCTTGCCCCTGCCATAATATGGGATTGGGTATGTTGAGCTTTATCTCTACAGCACTTGAACTCGCACTCTGTAGCCTTAGAGGGTTGCTCAAAGACGCGGCAAGATTATTGTTATGGTCAAACAGTCGTATGCGAATATCTACCAAGATATCGGAAGTAAATCCATTATCAATGCTCATTCCAACATTTAAATCTACGTCTTGTTTGCTTATTTTCAAAATCGAAACTGGACCTTCACTCTTATTGTTGAGTGGATTAAAACATATAGGCCTGGTAATCAACAAATAACTTGGGCGAATAAGTATTATATCATCAATGCTGCTGGCACTCAATTTCGTTCGCAGCTCCAACTTATTGCCACCTCTGGAAAGCTGATTGCTAATATCAATAAAAAAAGGTGTGTCCAAACCCTTGTCGGCACCAATAGATTTGCCGTTTAGAAAAAACTCGCCGGCAAAATTCATTCCTTCAAATCTCAAAAAAGTTTTCTTTGAGTAATAATCATGCACCGCATTAAAGGTGGTAGTATATATGCCAAGCTCTTGGGATGTGCCAAGTCCCGATTTTGAAAATTTCCAATCGTCTGCAATTGCAATCTCTTCGCGCACTTGTGCCTCAATAAAAAAGAAAGAAAAAAGAAAGAAAGAACACAGCAGGGAAATATTTTTACGCATTTTTTACTCAATTAAGTTTATTATTTATAATTTAGAGCCGTAAATGTAGATATTTTTTTGCACAAGACACTAAAAATAGAACAAAAAAAGAACAAAAAAAATAAAGATGCCAACAAACAAAACAATAGGATACATATCATTTGCATTGATGCTTATCCTCTCTATTTTCTTGATAATAGCAACCTTGGTGGAGCATATAGAAGGTACAGAATATGCTTTCAATGCCTTATATAACTCCACTATATTCAACCTAATACTCGCCTGGCTAAGTTTGGGAGCTGTCTTCTACATCTTTCAAACAGAGATGTACAAGAGGCCCGCACTTTTTGTGCTGCATATAGCAATGATTTTAATATTGATAGGTGCTGCCATCACCCGTATAAGTGGTGAGACAGGTAGCATACACCTCAGGGAAAATACGACGACCTCTTCCTTTTTCAAAAACGAAGGGCAAAGAATGAGCATGCTTCCATTTTCCATAAGTCTCAAAAAATTTAGCGTCGAATACTACCCCGGCACTTCCTCTCCATCCAACTATGTGAGCCTTGTAGAAGTCGTCAACAAACACAATGGTGATGCCTTTGAGCAAGAAATATCTATGAACAAGATACTTAAATACCAGGGATATAGATTCTTTCAGGCCTCATTCGACGAGGATATGCAGGGCACGGTATTGAGCATAAATAATGATTATTGGGGAACCAGCATCTCCTATTTTGCCTACTATCTCCTGTTTTTTTCTATGCTGTGGCTCCTAGTTTCAAAGAAAGAGCGTTTCTTTGTATTGCTAAAAAAACTCACCACACAGAATATATTGCCGTGCACTATAGCACTGATAAGTCTGACTCTTGCTTCGCAAGCATTTGCCAACACTGAGTATAACTCAGAAAAAGAAATCGAAAACTTAAAGATTGATAAAGAACATACCGCCGAATTTTCAAAAATATGGGTCAACTACCAGGGGCGAATATGCCCCTTGCAAACCCTTGCAACAGATTTTACTACAAAACTTACAGGGAAAACAAAATATAAATCGCTCAATGCCGAGCAATTTTTACTAGCTTTCGTACTATATCCGCAACAATGCTACAGACTGCCTATATTTGAAATTAAGCATCCCGAACTAAAAACCCTTGCCAACACCCACAGCATGGCCTCCTGCATGGATATGTTTACCAAAGAAAATGTCTATAAACTGGAATCCTACAAGAGAGCAATGCTGTCGGGCGACAGCCAGAGTGCAGTAAACAAAGAGATTGCCAAGATAGACGAAAAAATACAAATAATATTGATGCTGCAAAACGGGGACTTGCTAAATATTTTTATGCCCACTAGCACTGACTCTACAGCTAAAAATACAGACCTGTTTGCACAAAATTTTCTCGCTATGTACAAAAAAACTATAAACGATGGAGAAATGGAAGACGCTCTCTCGCTTATCAGCAAATTGAAACTCCTACAAGAGAAAGGAACTGGCAATGTGCTACCCTCAAAAAAACACCAGGCAGCAGAAATATTTTACAATAAAGCCAATCTATTTTCTTGGCTTTTTAAAATCAATCTGTCCATTGGTGCCTTAGGACTATTGATTTTCTTGTTCTGCACAATAAAAAACAAACCCTTAGGCAAAATGCAATACTATTTTTCTTGTATGCTTATCATCTCTTTTCTTATAGCAACATTTGCCATAGCCCTACGCACCTACATTGCAGGGCGGCTGCCAATGAGCAATGGCTACGAGACTATGCTCTCCATAGCTTGGTGTAGCCTGCTGATAGGGTTGATTACAAGAAAATACTCCTTCGTTCTTATCAACTTCAGCCTCCTGCTCTCTGGCTTCACTTTGCTTGTTGCACATATTGGAGCTATGAATCCGCAAATAACACCCTTAGTGCCAGTCTTGCAATCGCGACTATTGAGCCTACATGTATCCATCATTATGGTTTCCTATGGCTTGTGTGGCTTTATGTTTCTCAACAGCTTGACCTCCCTATTTATTGTGGTTTTCTCAAAAAAAAGACAGCAAACGACAGACAGCATAGAAAAAATGAAGGAATTGAGTGAGCTATTCATGTTTCCCGCAACATTCTTTCTAGGTGCCGGCATATTTATAGGTGCAATATGGGCAAACATCTCCTGGGGGAGATACTGGGGATGGGATCCAAAGGAGGTATGGGCACTGATAAGTTTCTTGCTTATGGGCTTCACCTTTCATGGAAAAACCCTCACATGGTTTCAGAAGCCAATATTTTATCACCTATTTGTAATCCTCATATTTGCATCTATACTAATGACTTACTTTGGTGTCAATCATTTGCTTGCTGGCAAACACAGTTACAATTAAGCATGTGATGCCCCAAGCTATCTACCACCGAATTGCTGAAATTGATTATGGAAGAGTAGAGTCGGTTATTTTATATATCCATTTATTCAGATAGAGTGAGGGCTGCCGCCGAAAGTTTCTCGAAAGCAGCCTTCATTTTTGCCAACCTTTTAGGCTCTGTTTTTGCCAAATTGATGTCCTCATGTATGTCATCGGCCAAATTGTAAAGCTGATATTCGGGCAATCTTCCTGTTTCCGTTCCTGTAAGTTTCTGAAAAGAAGGTCCAGCATGGGGAGGTATCATCACCCAGTCGCCATCACGATAGGCTAAGTTTCGTATACCCTCAATTACTAAGTTGCTACGCCCCTTTGTAGATTTACCGATAAAAGTTTGTAGCAAATTTTCGCCGTCTTTGGTTTCACGCAACTCAACACCCACCAGGGCTGCCAAAGAGGTCAATATATCCATTTGGCATACCATTGCATCCGACACTCCAGGCTTGATACGTGCAGGCCAGGAGGTGATAAATGGCACCCGTGTGCCTCCATCAAACAAGCTGTACTTCCCTCCACGCAGCGGACCTGCGGGCTTATGGTCTCCCAAGAGCTCTACTGCATCATCCTTATATCCATCATCCACAACGGGCCCATTGTCACTAGAAAATATAATTAAAGTATTTTCTGTCAATCCCAAAGCATCCAATTGAGCAAGCAATTCGCCAAGCATCCAATCGGCCTCAAGAATTGCATCGCCACGAGCACCCATACCCGACTTGCCAATAAATTTTTCGTTGGGTACTCTAGGCACATGAGGCTGGTGAAGTCCAAAATACATGAAAAATGGACTGCCCTGGTTGGTATTTATAAAACTCTTGGCCTTATCTAAAAATACTTCGGCCATTGTTTCGTCTGTCCACAGCGCTTTTTTTCCGCCTTTCATAAAACCTATACGAGACACGCCATTCACGATAGACATATCATGCCCATGACTGGGGTGCATTTTAAGCATCTCGGGATTCTCCTTACCTGTTGGCTCTCCGGGAAAATTTGCCTTATAGCTCACAAAAATGGGATCTTTGGGGTCCAATCCATCCACCCATCCATTTTCTACATACACACAGGGCACGCGGTCGTTGGTAGCAGCTTGAATATAGGAATATTCATAGCCTATATCACTGGGGTTGGGAGAAACTTTTTTGTTCCAATCAACATTTCCACCGCCCAAACCTAGATGCCACTTGCCAATGGCTGCCGTTTTATAGCCCGCTTCTTGCATCACCTTGGGTAAGGTTTGCATCGACGGAGAAATAATCAAGGGAGCATCGCCAGCTAAGATCTTGGCATCCTTGTTTTTCCATGGATACATGCCTGTCATTAAGGCGTATCTGCTGGGAGTTGAAGTGGCGGAGGTGGCATAGCCCTGAGTAAATCGCAAGCCTGTTTTTGCCAACCTATCCATATTGGGGGTTTGGATCTTTCTGGCTCCATAACTACTCACGTCGCCATATCCCAAATCGTCGGCAAGCACTACAATCACATTGGGCTTAGACAAATCATTGGCTCGCGTCTGCCCTGTAACCATTGAGCCAATGCCATTGCACACAAGTAGGGCAGAACAAAGCACATAAGAATTACTTCTTGAATACATAATATATATTATTTTACAATTATTTAATTACCAAACTACTCACTCACTTAATTACTCACTCACTTAATTAATTAATTAATTACTTAATTACTTACAACTAAACTCAGATTGCAAACCTTTGAATGAGGGGCTCGACATGCGCCTCTTTCATTTTTTTGTACATCTGATCTATGATTTCGGGATGCTCTGATGCAATATTGTTTTGCTCACGAGGATCTTTTTCCAGATCAAAGAGTAGCATATTTGATTCTCCTTCTTTCTTAATATTCAATATTAAGCCCTTCCATTTGCCCATACGCATGGCTTTTGAGCCTGCTCCCTCTGAAAACTCCCAATAGAGATATTCATGTTCTTTTTGTTGCCTGTTAAATAATTCGGGAACAAAACTAATGCCATCGGTGGGAGGAGATTCTGTACCTGCCAATTCACAAAGCGTGGGCATAATATCCCAAGCAGCACAAATATGATTGCTTTGCGTATTGGCTTTGATCTTGTTGCCCCAGCTCACAATGAGCGGAACGCGGATTCCTCCTTCTCTGAGCGATGTTTTGCCCCAAAGATATTCCGATTTGAAGGGCTTGGCACTATCGAACCAAGGAGAATCGGTGCCTCCACTGAATGCAGGGCCATTGTCGCTGGTAAACATGATAATGGTGTTGTCGTAAATACCCAATTCTTCCAATTTATTGATCAACCCTCCTATTTGCTCATCCCAATAGCTTATCATAGCAGCATAGGTAGCTCTAGGGTAGCGACATGGAAAATATCCGCTATCTCCAAGGTAGGGTTCTTCATCGCCAAATTTATCTACATAATGTTGAACCCAGGATTTTGGCGCTTGCAGGGGAACATGTGGAATGGGTGTTGTCCAGATCAAGAAGAAAGGATCCGCCTCATTTTGCTCCACAAAATTGATAATCTCATCATACATCAGGTCACAACTATAGGCCTTTTGAGTATATTTTTCATAAGCCTGCTCATCGTAAGGATTGGCATCTTCATCGAGTTTGGTGCCAGGAGCTAAGAGCTGATTCGGCAGGTATTCTCTCACCTCATTTCTATAAAGGAATGGGGGGAAATAGGTATGTGCCTGACGCTGACAATTGTAGCCATAGAAGACATCAAAACCCATTTTGTTGGGCGTACCCTCGGAGCCAGGATAGCCCAAACCCCATTTGCCAATGCAAGCGGTGGTGTATCCTGCTTGTTTTAATACCGAAGGTAGGGTGATGGTTTCTGCAAGTAGGGGTCGCTGGCCCTCCAGCGTGGAATCTGCCAACATGGCTGCATGACTCCAAACATCGCCTCGTTTTCCCATCTCATCATTGCCCCTAATATAGCTATGACCGGAGTGCATGCCCGTAAATGTGACGCATCGAGAAGGTGCTGAGACTGGCGATCCTGCATAATTTTGCATAAAACGGACTCCCCTATTTGCCAATTTATCAATATTGGGAGTCTCTATCTTCCCTTGTCCGTAACACCCCAATTCGGCATACCCCAAATCATCGGCTAAGATGTAAATGATATTGGGCTTTTTATTGGGCTCCTGCTCCACCTTTTTTCCTTGATTTGCACAAGCACAAAGCAAGCTGCTGCACAAAACGAGTGTTAAATTTTCTTTGATTTTCATTTTGTTACCTCTTTATTTAGAATACGTATTGCAATGTTTATTTTTGACTTTTATTTTGACACCTGTAAAAGCTTAATCCATTGTCTATTCATTTGTAAATTTGTTTTGTAAGTTCGATAAACGCTTCTGCTTATTTAGGCAAAATACGATTAAATTCTGTAATTTAGTCGTATCTTTAGTTTTATTAACAATAATTTAATTTCTAATTCCCTACCTTAAATTTGGATTGATGTCTTGTTCTGATTGAGGAATAGGCCATTTATAATCCTGTTCTTTTCTAAAAGCCCTTTTGTTTACATACCAGCGGCTGTGTGGATCGACAATCTCCCGACCATCCTCTTTTTTATAGTTCATCCGTTTGGCATCAAGAAAAGGAGCTCCATAGATATCGCCACTTAGGTTTTTATGAGCGATTTTCCAACGAAGTAAATCCCAATAACGAATGCCTTCCATTGCCAATTCTACCCTACGCTCATTTCGGAGAATATCTCGGAGTTTGTCGGAGTTTGTTTCAGTAATGGGAGGCATATTTACACTCAATCGACCTCTCACCTTATTAATTGTCTGGTCAAGCAATTCTGGCGTAATGGCTTTTCCTGCTTCTAATTGAGCCTCTAAGTAACTCAACAATACTTCGGCATAACGAATAATGGGAATATTCCCTCCATAGCTATTGACATTGCCATTAAAAGATTCATCAAAATATTTGCGCATAAGAAATCCTGTTTGCGTAGTTTGCCCGGAACCTATCCTATCAGGACTTGTTCCATCGGGGTCACAGTTGTATGCCGTTCCTTTAAAAATTGAACTATTATAATACATTGTGTAGTCTAATCTGGGGTCCCTATTTTCTCCCAATTTTTTAGGATTATATAATTCACTTTCATAACTAAAAGGAGTTCCATCCTTAAATTGATAGGATTCAAACAATCCACTTGCAATATTAATCAAACACCAGCCTCCATTTTTTAAGTTATAAGCATGCTGAGGCATTGCACTGCCAGCCATATCTTGCATATACTGCATGGAAAATATATTTTCACTGCTGCTCTCATTAGAGGGATGGAAAATTGATTGATAGTCTGCATCAATGGCATTGTCGCCATAGGAAATTATCTCTTCATAGACCTTGGCGGCTTCTGCATAGCTTTCTTCTGCAAGTAGTGTGCGCCCTAAAAAAGCGAGAGAAGCTTGTTTGGAAGCACGTCCGATTTCTGTTGAAGAAAGGTCTTTGAATCGTGGCAAAAATTTGGCAGCTTCGGTAAATTCTACAATAAGGAAATCTACAATCTCCTTTTGGGTGTTTTTAGTTACCACATTAGCTTCTTCTCTTGTTAGTGTATTGACAACCAAAGGCACATCGTGAAAAAATTGCGACAGATAAAAATACTGGGTGGCACGAATAAAGCGCGCTTCGGCTTTGAGTTTATCAATGACTTCGGGTTTGGCACTTATTTTATCTATACCTTCAAGAAAGCGGTTGCAACGGCTTATTTTAAAGTAAGAGTTAGACCAATACTGGTTTATATATGGATTATTAGGCAGTAAGGTTCCATCGCTTATTTTATGGAAGTTGGAGTTACTTCCTCTTCTGTCGTATCCGTTGTCGGTCACAAATTCAAGAAATATAAGCCCTCCGTAGGACCACCAGTCTGTGGGACTGTATTCGGGGCTATTAAAAAGAATATTTCCATTGTATATGCCAGTAAGTGCTAGTAGGGCATTGTCGTCACTGGTCCAAAATTCATCTTCGGCAAACTCAACCAGTGGATTTCTATCCAAACTGCAAGTACTCAATAATAAAGTGGTCAATAAACCAAGTAATATATATTTAATTTGCATCATGATATGTTAAAATTTAAGATTTAAACCGAATGTATAAGTAGCCAAAATAGGGTAATAATTTCCACTGGTATTAATTTCCGGATCCCATCCATCTCTATATTTATTCCAAGAGATGGGGTTTTCTGACGACATATAGAATCTAAGAGAGGCTATCTTCATATTCTTCAATACCGACTTAGGCAATGTATAGCCTACTTGCACATTTTTTAGTCGAAGGTATGAAGCATCAAGAGTCCAAAAGTCGGATGTCTGTGTGTTAGGGCCTACCATATTTCCAAGATCTTCAAGACGAGGATATGCGGGGTTGCGTTCGGGGCTTTCTGGATCAAAGCGCCCATCGGCCTGCCAGCGTTGTATATTTCCTTCCGACCAAAACGCCCATCCAGCATATGTGTCGAGCATCCCTTTCACTTTGCTCACTCCCTGAAACTGGAGCTGTAGGTCAAATTTCTTGTAATCAGCACCAATATTGATACCAAAAGTATACTGAGGAATTCGAGAACCCAAGGATACCCTATCATAGTTTGGGTCTACTTTTCCGTCTGGCACACCGTCTGGTCCGCTAATATCTTTGTAGCGAATATCCCCGATTTGGGGTTTGGGATTGATCTTACTTTGGTCATACCAAGTATCGATGTCTTGCTGATTCAAGAAAACACCATCTGTTTGGTATCCATAGTACATATCAATGGGGTATCCTACAAACAAGTTGCTACCATTGCCCACCATTCCATTTAGTTGATCTACATTGCCGACTCCCAAACTTAGTAGCTTGTTATTGATAATCGTAAAATTGGCATTCATATTGTACGATACGTTTCCTATCTTGTTGCGGTGACCAAGCTCAAACTCCCAGCCTTCATTTTTCAGTTTCCCTGTGTTCATTTCCGAAATTCTTAGTCCCAAAATCGAAGAGACACTTCCCGAGGGCTTGTATAGAATGTCTTGTGTTTTTCGATAAAAATAGGAGATATTGGTACTTATCAGCCCATTCCAAAAGACCCCTTCAAGGCCTCCGTCTATTGTTTGTGTCTCTTCCCATCGGATGCTTGGATCTACTGCTGTGGTAATGGCGGCCCCTTGCGCATAATTTTCTCCAAAGGGATAATTCTGCCCCAATTGGTATACTGACTGATAGGGATAATTACCAATGTTTTGGTTGCCCAAAATACCCCAAGATGCTTTAATCTTCAAGTTAGATATCCAGTTCAAATTTTCCTTATCTTTAATAAAAGCCTCTTCAGACATTCTCCATCCTGCAGCAAGAGAGGGGAAAAATCCATATTTCTCACCCTTAGAAAAACGAGAGGACCCATCGTATCGTACGGTTGATTCAAATAGATAACGCTCCTTATAATTGTACTGCAATCTACCAAATAAGGATTGTATGGCCCATTCGTAAGCATTTCCTCCCGACTGTTGGTTGTCTGGAGAGCCGGCATTTAAAAATGGCAAATCATTGCCAGGAAATTTGTCTCTAAAACCCACCAGTGTACGATATGATTGATCCTCCCAAGAGTAGCCTGCCAGTGCTGCAAAGCTATGCTCTTGAATTGATTTGCCGTATTGAGCCGTTGCCTGAAAGGTTTTGTAAATGGTCTTTTGCATTTCATGTCGCAAAGAAGATGGTCCAATTGTTATATCATTGCCCAACTTAAAGCTTGATCTATATCGCTTAAGCTCCTGATTTTCATAGTTGTAACCTCCCAAAGCCGATAGCTGTAAATCTTTTATAGGCGTGTAATCCAAACGAATATTTGAATTTACCTTAAAATTAGGATTTTCAAAAAATGAATCGCTATCAATCCAAGCTCTTGGCGTTCCTTGCAATTTTGGACCACGACCATAAGTGCCATTAGATAGCTTGGTGGGATGCAATCCGGGGAAGCGAACGGCATATTCTGCGATCCCCATCACATTATCGGCATCAATTCCTCCAGGCACTGATGGCTCATTTCGCATAGAATAGATACCTGACAAACGCGTGGTTATCTTTAGATTGGGGAGAAGATCGCTTACCAAATTCAATCGTGTATTGTAGCGTTCGTAATTATTTTTTTTCACCAATCCATCCTGACTTAAGTAGCCTACCGACAACAAGTAGCGATTGCTGGAAGAGCCTCCATTTAGTGTCAAATCATGCCCAGTTTGAAAGCCATTTTCGCTAAAAACTTCATCTAAGTATTTGCTATTTGCATAATTGTCTAAATCACTACCATCTCTGTATTTTTGTATGTCTTGTGCGGTATATACTTCCCGCCCTTGGGCCTCATTCATTAATGTAGCATACTCCCACGAATTGACAAATTCAGGAAATGCTGTGGCCTTATTGAAACCTGCATACGCATTATAAGCAATTGAGACCTTGCCTTCTTTTCCTGTTTTGGTAGTGACAAGTATTACCCCATTGGCAGCTCTGGACCCATAAATAGCAGCCGTAGAGGCATCTTTGAGCACAGAAATTGACTCAACATCTTCCGGATTGATGTCATTCAAATCGCCAGGCAAACCATCAATAAGTACCAGTGCGTCTGATTTGGTCGATGAGTATTCATCCTTATCATCAAAAGATCCAACGCCTCTAACACGTATCTTGCCACTACTCTCGCCGGGCCTGCCCGAACGCTGCACAACGGTCACTCCCGACATTTGCCCTGTCAAAGCATTCGACAACATAGGAGTTGCTCTATTCTCAAGCTTTTCACTGCCTATTTGAGCAATGGAGCCAATAACATTCACCTTTTTTTGTATGCCGTATCCTACCACAACCACTTCATCAAGAAATTGTGTGTCCTCTCTTAAATTTACTGAAAAAAAAGTATTTCCTTCTACTGCAAAATCTTGCGGCAAATATCCTAAGTAAGAAATAACTAAAACGGCATTTTCGTCTAATTCTAATTCAAACTGCCCATCCAAATCGCTTACGGTGCCGCTGTTTGTGCCTTTCACCACCACACTAGCACCAATCACCGCATCGCCTTTTTCGTCCAAGACTGTTCCTCTTGTTTTTATAAGATTTTCTTTCCCCTTGGGCTTGGGAGAAATAACGATGTGCTTGCCTTTTATTGTATACAAACAGTTTGTGTTTTTCAATGTTTGATCAAGCACAGTACTGAGTGTCCCACTTTTTGTGGCGGATATTTTCTTGCCCACATCAATAATCGACTCGTCATAATCGACAGAAGTATTGGTTTGTTTCTCTATTTCTGCAAAAATTGCCTTTATTGTCATATCCTTGCCCGACAAGCTAATTGTCTGGTTCTGTGCAGAGCTATATTGTGCGAAAAAGAAAAAGAATAGTATTATTGAACAGCTAAGAAAATTATTCTTGGCAATTCTTCTCGTTTTTACTTTTAAATTCATAATTTTGTGTATTAAATCTTTATATTAAATATTCTCTTGAATACTAGAAAAATCATTCCTCTCTTTTAGAATTGGAATTGGAATGATGTCGATTGGTGTTTTTTAAGATTTCAATTCGGGAAGTGTTGATTTGCTGTCGGCCTTTCCGAATTTTTTGTTCATGTTGTTTATTATTAAATGTGAGTTTATTTCAAGTTCACTGTGTTATTTCTAATTGTATATTTTAGTTCAGGAATCATAGCTCTCAAAATATTCAGAACTTCTGTTAGATCTTCGTCGGGATCAAATTTCATTGTAAAACTACGCCCTGCATATTTATCATTTTCATAATTGATAATTACTTTGAAGCGTCGCTCTATGGTTTTTATGATCTGATCGAATGAGGCACTTTGAAAGATTAAATATCCCTGCCGCCATTCCGACGTTTTGTTGTTGGCAATATTCTTTTTCGTAAGCTCGCCCGACACATGATTGTATACAAGCTGGTCATTGGGACTAAGAATTTCTTTTTCGCCACCTAGAATAGGAATTTCTATTTGCACCTTTCCTTCTTCAAGAGTGGCGATTGACAGATCTGAATCAGAGAAAGACTCTACATTAAAGCATGTGCCCAATACTTCGACGTTCATGTATTGTGTTTTTACTATAAAAGGTTTCTTATCGTCTTTGGCGACCTTAAAATATGCTTCGCCATTGAGAAATAAATTTCGCGTTTTGCCATTGAATTGTTTTTCATAAATCAATATTGAGCCTGCGTTGAGCCATACTTCGGAGCCATCGGAAAGTATAATTTGTTTGCGCTGTCCGCGAGGAACAAAGCATTCTACCAACTCCGTTTCTATGATTTGGGAATTGCCTTCAAATATCAAATAGGTAGAAAATGCGCCCAAAAGAGGAAGGATTAAAATTCCCGCAATACGCAACAAACGAGAACGCCAAACAATTTTGTCTTTATAAAGTTTGGAAGTAGATTGAATTGCCATTCTTTGATGAATCTTTTGCAGTTCATCAAATGTTTGTGCATCAGACAGAGCGACAATGCTATTTTCCCAAATTTCTTCCATAGCTTGCGCCTTCTGCTCTTGATCAAGACCGCTGGTAAACCATTGTTGGAATTTCAAACGCAGATCCTCCGAAAAATCATTCTCGAAGAAGCGAAGCATTAATTTATGTATGTACTTATTTGGCATTTGTTTTTTGCATTCATTGTTTTGCTCGTTATAATGAAGACGAACAAGTGGGGGAGCACACACAAAAGAATGTTGCTTTTTATAAAAATAGTTGAACAAAACACAACAATACCTTTCGCAGGTCGGCAAGAGCCTGTGTGATGTGGTTTTCTACCGTTCGCTTGCTTATTTGAAGCTGTTGGGATATTTCGTCGTTAGACAAACCAGCTTGTCTGCTCATTTTGAAAATGCGCTGTCTTTTCTTTGGCATCTGCTCCACCTCCATATCAATAAGAATACTGAGTTCTTTGGCATAAATTTCTTGTTCTATCAGATCTTCGGTATCTGGCGATGCTTGTTTGTGTTTTGTTTGGTAGGATTCTTTTACCAGATTGTATTGATAGTAGTCATAAACCATATTTCGTGCCATGCGGAAAAGATATGCTCTGAAAGAATTTACCTGAGCCAAGCTTTCTCTATTCTGCCATATCTTAAAAAATATTTCTTGCGCCATATCGCAAGCTTCCTCTTCGTTTTTAATAAATCCGAAGAGGAAGTTTTTTAACCTTGGGTGATAGTGCATAAAAAGCCTATCAAAAGACTTATGGTCTCCCAATATTAGTTTTTTTAAGCACTCGTTCTCAAGGTCAACAGTCATCTTTGTTTGTATTTCACAACATTAGTAAATTAGCTCCTCAACAAACTACCTAGAAAGCTCATTGATCACTTTTTTACCTGCATTAAGTACATCGTGGCAAGCTTCGCTTGGTTTTTCATGGCTTTTAAATGCCTCCATGCAGGCATTTAAGGCGTTTAATTTTGCCTTATCTTCTTCTTTTGTGCTATTTTCAAACTGCTTACGCAATATTGCTATTTTTTCAGCATCTTGAATACCCTCTCTCATTCGTTCAAAGCGAATGGAACTCCTAGCATCGGGGTATACAATATAGGTATCGCCTGCAGGCCAGGTGCGAAAGCGCGAATCAAGCAGGGGGTTTTCAGTCCACGAATTGTATGCCCATCGCAGGTAGCCATCCAAACCCGCGGCACTAGTATACCAGGCACTGTAAGCTGCCTCGGCAGGCTCTGAAAATGTAAAAACATTGGGAAATTCATGCGAACAGCAAACATAATATGTTGTAGTCAAACCCTTTGCTTTGCGAGAGGCAAGAATTTCGGCCTCTACAGGAGCTTCTAAGCTCACGCACATATCCTTAATATAAGGATACTGCTTATAACTTTTATGGTTGTCGGCCAAGGAGATGCCCAATTCTGGTGCCACTTCTTGAGCCAATCCTAGGGTAGCTTTCATATCTGCGGGAGAGCGCTCGTCCATGGCAATGCAGGTAATTTCTAGCCATCCTTTTTGGCGAAGATGCGACACGAAATCTTTTAGAAAGGGAGTCCACATATCTTCAAAGATTTTTGTGCCGGGGTCGGCTTTTACGGTAATCATTTTATCGGTAGCAGCATCTTTGTAATGCAGCTCATTGTTCCATGGCACCATAGAATAGCAATTTATTTGCTTCGTGACACCTAGATCCATCATAAATTGCACCCACTTATCAAAGATTGAATAATCGTAAGTCCAAGTGTTATCAGCATTTTTATTCCACATAATCATATCTTCATACATATCGTAGCATTGCCCATTCCAAGGGTCTTTGTTAAGATTGCAAGTGATAACTTTTTGCCCCGCTTGTGCAAGCATGCTCATGATGGGCTTCATTGCATCGTAATGCTCATCACTCCATGGTTTTAAGTTTCCTACGCGGGCTACGGCCGATGGGTGCTGCCATAGGTCTAGGTGATAATTCCATTGAGAAGCCTCAGGCAATAGGGGAGCTTGCACTTCTATCTGAATATCAAATTTTTGGACTTCATTGTTTTTAGCATACACCTTAAGTTCTGCATTGTAAGTACCTTCGGCGGCACTTGCAGGCACATCAACACTTATCCAAACAGGGCGTACTGTTTTGGGATCTATATTCATACAAGCCAAATTGTCGAGCATGTCGGCCGACAAAGACGCTGGAAAGTCCTCAGGTTTGCGGTGGCCACAGCCTTCTGCGAAGATGTCGGTCATCACATAGCGCACAAACCTAGCCTCTGCCACTGATGATGGCATGGTAGAGGTGGGCGATTTGAAATCCGAGAACTCACATTCTACTTGCGATATTGAGTCGGCAGACCATAAAAGAAGTTGTGCAGATACCCTTTCGCCTCGCCAAGCTACGAGTTCGGTTTTTGACCGTGGCGCTATTTGTGGCGCTACCGACTTTGGGTATCTTGTGTCGATGGATACAAAACTTGCGTGCATACCTGAGGCAATACCTGTCCAGTCTGACAAAATATCGTCGGTAGGATCGGGCAACTCTGCAAAAGTTTCACAACTTAGGTCAGGCCTTTTTTCATTACATGATGCCAGCAATAAGGCAATACAAATAAGTAGTGTAGAAATTGTTTTCATTGTTTATCAATATTAAATCTTTACTAAAAGAGTGCTTTTGGGAGGCAAATTTACGATTAATATCATTAACTTGGGTCTAATGTTCATTTAATTTATCTATCTTTGGGGGTGAAATACCAGTTAAATTACTTATTGCAACTACTTAATAGAATTACTTAATACCTAATACAAATATTATGTCACGTCCAGTAACTTTGTACACTATTCAATGGGGGGACCTTTCCCTAGAGGAGCTTTGTAAAAAAGCCAAATCATTTGGTTATGAGGGATTAGAATTGGGGCTGCCAGCCCACCTCGACGTAAGCCACACAGACTCTTCTTATTACCAAGGGGTAAAAAAAATGCTCCAAGAGCACGGACTTTCCGTCTATGCCATCTCTTCACACCTGATAGGTCAAGCCGTATGCGACAATATAGACCTGCGTCACAAAAGTATATTGCCCACTCACATTTGGGGCGATGGCGATCCCGAAGGAGTAAGGCAAAGAGCAACGCAAGAGATGATTAGAACCGTAAGGGCAGCAAAGATGCTGGGAGTAGATACCCTTGCAGGCTTTACGGGAAGTTCCATATGGCACCTGCTATACTCATTTCCACCAGTAAGCAAAGAAATGATAGACGAAGGCTATGCCGATTTTGCCCGCCGATTTATGCCCATTCTCGACGAATGCCAAAAGCTAGGAATCCGTTTTGCCCTAGAAGTACACCCCTCCGAAATAGCTTTCGACACATTCTCTGCTCGGCGAGCATTGGAGGCTGTAGGCAATCACCCCGCCTTTGGATTCAACTACGACCCCAGTCACCTAGCATACCAAGGAGTAGATTATGTAGATTTTATTTATGAATTTTCCGACAGAATATTTCACGTACACATGAAAGATGTTTCTTGGAGCGATACTCCCAAGCAAATAGGCGTTTTTGGAGGCCACAGCTCATTTGGCGATCACCGCAGATTTTGGAACTTTAGAAGCATGGGGCGCGGAAGGGTAAATTTTGAAGAAATAATTAGAGCCCTCAATGCAATAAATTATCAAGGTCCTCTATCAGTAGAATGGGAAGACAGCGGAATGGATAGAGAGCATGGAGCAAAAGAATCCTGTGCATTTGTCAAAAATATTGATTTCCAAGCCTCGAAGCAGGCTTTTGATGCAGCATTTGAAAAATAAAAATGTAACTAAGAATTATGAAAAAGCATCAAGCAGCAATCAACAAGCATATATTATCGCTCAGCCTAATGACAATACTATCGATAGTATTAGCGTCCAGCCTTTGGGCAAAACCTATAAAGACCCTTATAATTACAGGGCAAAACAATCACAACTGGGAGGTAAGCCATTTGGTAATAAAAGAAATATTAGAAAACTCCGAACTCTTTGTTGTCGATTTTGCAATTTCACCAGCCAAAGACGAAGATATGAGCTCGTTTATTATAGATTTTGAGCCCTACAAACTTATCGTTTTAGACTACAATGGCGATGCTTGGCCAGATCTTACCAACAAAGCTTTTACAGAATATGTAGACAAAGGAGGAGGCATAATCGTATACCATGCCGCCGACAATGCTTTTCCTAATTGGGAAACATACAGCCAAGTATGTGCATTAGGAGGCTGGGAAGGACGCAACGAGAAGTCTGGACCCTGGGTATACTGGAAAGATGGTGCAATATTTAAAAACAATGGACCTGGAATAGGGGGTTCACATGGCACAAACCACGAATATCCTCTAAATCTAAGAAACTCCACCCACCCCATCACAAAAGGACTGCCACAGAAATGGAAGCATGCGCAAGACGAACTATACGACAGAATGCGAGGACCTGGCAATATCGGAGACCTGCTATATACAGCATTTTCCGATATTGAAACAAAAGGATCGGGGCGCGAAGAGCCTCTAATATTTACGGTAGACTACAAAAAAGCACGAATCTTCCACACCATGCTCGGACATGCTGGAAAAACAGTGTCCGACAATATTGCCATGCAATGTGCAGGGTTTCAAATAACACTACTCAGAGGAGCCGAATGGGCAGCTACAGGAAAGGTAAAACAGAAAGTTCCCAAAGATTTTCCCTCAGAAAACAAAATCAGCCTACGCAAAAATTACAAATAACAATAATATTTATAAAGAAGGATGCCTACCTAAAGGCAGGCATCCAGCGAAATAGAACATAAGTATCTATGCCGATATCTTTAAATATTTATATTTAAGACCAACAGTAATCACTTAATATTTAAACATCATGAAAAGAAAATTAAGAATGGGAATGATTGGGGGTGGAAGCGACGCCTTCATAGGAGCAATTCATCGAATGGCAGCATTTATGGACAACCAGATAGAATTGGTCTGTGGATGCTTCAGTATAGACCCAAAGATTTGTTTGGAATCGGGAAGATCCTACTTCTTGCCCGACAATAGAATATACAAGAATTTTGAGGAAATGATCAAAGAAGAACATCTACTTCCTGAGGGAGAGAGAATGGATTTTATAACGGTTGTAACACCCAACTTCTGGCATTTCGAACCAGCAATGATGGCCTTGGATCATGGTTTTAATATAGTAATAGAAAAACCCATCACATTTAGCCTTGAGCAAGCACATTTACTAAAGAAAAAAGTCGATGAAACGGGACTTATTTTGGCTCTTACTCATACCTACACAGGCTATCCTGCCGTAAAGGAAGCAAAAGCCAGAGTAGCTAGAGGCGATTTTGGTAAAATAAGAAAAGTGTATGTAGAATATCCTCAAGGATGGCTATCGTCGCGCATAGAACTCGAAGGAGGCAACAATGCTGGATGGCGAACAGACCCCAAACGATCGGGAAAGGCTGGAAGCATGGGCGATATAGGTACGCACGCATGGAATTTGGCTGAGTACATAACCGGATTGAAAGTTGTAGAACTTTGTGCCGAACTCAACGCCTTCGTGCCAGGCCGTCCTATAGACGACGATGGAGTAGCTATCTTGCGCTACGACAATGGAGCAAGGGGCGTACTAACGGCCTCGCAAGTAGCTGCAGGAGAGGCTAATGCCCTAGCGATACGCGTATATGGAGAAAAGGGGGGCTTGGAGTGGAGACAAGAAAATCCAAACACCCTCATCGTAAAATGGACAGACAAACCTACCGAGCTTATCAATATTGGCGGAAATGGATATTTGTCGGATATTGCACGCTACAACACCCGCACTCCTGCAGGGCATCCCGAAGGATATATAGAGGCTTTTGCCAATATATACCGCAATTTTGCCCTATGCCTACAAGCCAAAATGGCTGGAGAAACCCCTAAGCCCGAATGGCTGGATTTTCCAAATGTAAATGATGGATTGCGTGGAATGCAATTCATAGAAACTGTTGTTGCCGCAGGATATGACGACAACACCAAGTGGGTGAAGTGGATAGAGTAGATTGCTAAAATATAGACTAATGTAGGCATAGATTGACAAAGAAAAATGAGAGAGAAGAAAATGAGAGAGAAGAAAAACTACTTGCTGCCTAAAATTATTGTAGCCATAAGCCTAGGTCTATTGCTAGGCTCAGGCAAAATGTGGGGAATGGATTGGGAGATGCCCGTGCTTATTGTAAGGATATTTGTTACTTTCAACAGCATTTTTTCGCAATTTCTGGGCTTCTGTATTCCCCTCATAATCTTAGGACTTGTAGCACCGGGCATTGCTGAGCTAGGTAAAAATGCAGGCAAACTGCTATCAATAACAGCATTGATAGCCTATGGTTCGACTATTTTTTCTGGTTTTTTCACTTATTTTTCTTGCGTATCGATATTCCCGCTTCTTATAGAAGCAGATCCTTCTATCATACAAATAAAGGATACATCCTTGCTGCTAAGTCCTTATTTCAATATAGAGATGCCCCCCGTTTTTGGTGTTATGACTGCCTTGATTCTATCATTTATGCTGGGCATAGGCATTGCATACACCAAAGGGGAAATACTCAAAGGAGTAATTACGGAATTTAAAAGCATAATAGAGCTAGTTATTTCGCATATTATAATACCCCTACTTCCCTTATATATCTTCGGCATATTTCTAAATATGAGCTACTCAGGCTCAGCACTCACTATAATTGCCGTTTTTGGGAAAGTGGTAGGAATAGTTTTCATACTGCATATACTTCTATTATTATTTCAATTTTCTATTGCCGGATTTATTGTTAAGCGCAATCCTCTACAACTACTTTACAATATGTTGCCTGCATATATGACGGCCTTGGGCACCTCGTCTTCAGCAGCAACTATCCCCGTCACCCTGCGACAGGCAAAGAAAAATGGGGTTAAGGAAGAAATTGCCGATTTCTGTGTACCCCTATGTGCAACCATACACCTGGCAGGCAGCACTATGAAAGTGGTAGCCATGAGTTTGGCGATATGTATACTTCTTGGTCAACCCTACGATATTGGCATCTTTGCAGGTTTTATACTAATGCTGGGCATAGTGATGATAGCCGCCCCCGGTGTTCCAGGGGGCGCTATCATGGCTGCAACGGGAGTGCTGCAGTCTATTTTAGGATTTGAAGGCGATGCCATTGGACTAATTATTGCCCTTTATATTGCCATCGACAGCTTTGGAACCGCCTGCAATGTAACTGGCGATGGAGCTATTGCCCTAATAGTAGATAAAATAAATGATAGATTTGCATAATTAAGACTCGCTGTATTCATTAGAAAGGTATACTCAGCATTTTACAAAAGAAAAATATTCCGTTTTGCAATCTCAGCATTGCAATTTTGTGTACTTTTGTTGCAAATTAAAATAAGCTAATCTTTTTAAACTCGTTCCTATGAACATAATGCAAGAAATTATTGACCGTGCCAAGGCAAACAGACAACGTATTGTACTCCCCGAGGGCACCGAAGAACGAACTCTGCGAGCTGCCGACCGCTTGGCAGCAGATGCTGTGGTAGATATTATACTGATTGGTAATACCGAAGAAATTACCAAATTGGCACAAAAATACGAGCTCCCTCACATCAAGGACGTATGTATTATTGACCCAATATGCCACCCACAAAAAGAAACATATACCCAGCTACTTTTTGAATTAAGAAAATCTAAGGGACTCACTCTTCAAGAAGCCTCTAAGCTGGTAGAGAATCCTCTTTACTTGGCTTGCTTGATGATAAAAAACGGAGATGCCGACGGAGAGATTGCTGGAGCACAAAACACTACCGGCGATGTATTGCGCCCCGCCTTGCAAATTATAAAAACGGCTCCAGGCATAAGTGTTGTATCGGGAGCTTTCCTGATGTTTACCGACAAAAAAGAATTTGGTAGTGACGGACTTCTGGTATTTGCCGATTGTGCCGTAATGCCAAACCCCAACGCAAAGGAACTCGCCGAAATAGCTATTGCTACAGCACAAACTACCAAAGCTATTTTAGGCATAGAGCCCAAGGTAGCCATGCTAAGTTTTTCGACAAAGGGAAGTGCCAAGCACGAAATGTGCAACAAGGTAATAGAAGCCACTCGACTGGCTAAGGAAATGGCTCCCGATATAGCTATCGATGGCGAATTGCAAGCCGATGCAGCCATTGTGCAAGCAATAGGCGCAAGCAAGGCTCCAGGAAGTGCCATTGCGGGGCATGCAAACGTTTTGGTTTTTCCTAACCTAGAATGTGGAAATATTGCTTACAAACTCGTGCAGAGACTCGCTGGCGCCGAAGCCGTAGGCCCTATATTGCAGGGAATGGCTGCCCCCGTCAACGACCTATCCAGAGGATGCTCGGTAGAGGACATATACAAACTGGTTGCAATATGCGCCAACCAAGCAATAGCAGCAAAAATTTAATCGCCAATTACGAATATCAAAATTAAAATTATAAATAACATGGCAGAAACAATTATTGAACCTATTGAAAATTTCGGACTCTCGGATAAGGATAGGAAAAAATCCTTATTCTCAAAAATAGGAGTGGTAGGTTGCGGGAAAGATGGTCGCAACATAGTAAGGCTCACTGCGTCGGCAGGCTTGGAGGTGACTTTCATTGAGATATCTCAAGAAAAAATAGACTATGCCCTCGATAAAATAAGCACAGATCTCGACACAAAAATCGAGGGATGGGGACTTACTCCTGGCGAAAAGCGTATGGTGATGGGTAGAATAAAGGGATCTACAGATTTTGCGGCTCTTAAAAACTGCGATTTCGTTATTGAGTGCGTACGATACGACGAAAGCACTGGAGAAAGAAGCACCCCACAAAGAAAGGAAGCTTTCAAAAATATTGAAAACGTGGTCTCCCCAAAAGCTATTATTGCTACCAATGCTACAACTGTCATTATCTCAGAGCTAGCATCCGAATTGCAGCACAAAGACCGCTGCGTAAGCATGCACTTCCCCGTAGCACATGCCGAAGCCAAATTGCTTGAAGTTGTTAAAGGCATCTACACCTCCGAAGAAGTCTACCAACAAGTATTGCTGTTTGCCAAACTCATAAAATACGATACAATAGAAGTGCACGAAAGCAGTGGCTTGGTAAGCCTCCGCCTTTTGGTGATTATTCTCAACGAGGCCTGCCAAATGATGATGGAAAACGTTGCCGCCATGGAAAGCATAGACAAAATGTTTGAGGTCGTGTATGGCATGCGCCTGGGAATTTTCCAAATGGCCGATATTGTTGGTATAGAAAAAATAGTGTCGCTCATGGAAGATATGTTTGACGAATATGGAGATAAAAAATACAAGCCTTCACCTGTATTGTGGAGACTCTACCGAACCAAGCAATTGGGTGTTTCCTCAGGAAAAGGATTTTTCATCTATGAAAATGGCAAGCCTGTACGCGCCAATATTTTTATTTAATTCAAACCCAATTCAAACTTAAGTCATGAAGATATTAGTTTTAAACTGTGGAAGTTCATCCATCAAATACAAGCTCTTTGCAATGGACAAGGGCGAAGAGTTGGCACAAGGTGCTATAGAAAAAATAGGACTCAAAGGATCATTCCTAAAATTGAGCATGCCCAATGGACAGAAAGTAATCCTCGAGGGCGAAATTCTGGAACATAAAATAGGAATTGAATACATACTAGGCGTCATTACCAGCAAAAAATATGGCTGCATAGAGTCGCTCGATGAGATTGGTGCCGTAGGTCATCGCGTGGTACATGGAGGCGAAAAATTCAATTCTTCGGTATTGATCGATGCCGAAGTAATCAAGAAGATGGAAGAGTGTATAGATTTAGCGCCCTTGCACAACCCTCCCAATCTCAATGGCATTTATGCCATCAGCGAATTGATACCCAATGTGCCGCAGGTTGGGGTATTCGATACAGCCTTCCATCAAACAATGCCTGAGCATGCCTATATGTATGGACTCCCCTATTCTCTATACGAAAAATACTCCATTCGTCGCTATGGATTTCATGGCACTAGCCACCGCTATGTGTCGCGCAGGGCCTGCGAATTTTTGAATATCCCCTACGAAGAGCAAAAAATAATTACAGCGCATATAGGTAATGGAGGTTCCATAGCAGCCATTAAAGATGGTGTATCTATCGACACCTCCATGGGAATGACTCCCGTAGAAGGACTCTTAATGGGCACTCGCTGTGGCGATGTAGATGCAGGCATCTTGTCGTACATCATGGAAAAAGAAAATATTGGCCCTCAGGCTATTTCTACCATCGTCAACAAATACAGTGGTGTAATAGGAATTTCAGGAGTATCCTCCGATATGCGAGAAATTGAAGATGCCATAGCTGCTGGACACCAGCGTGCCACCCTCGCCATGAAAATGTATGACTACCGCATAAAAAAATATATAGGCTCTTATGCTGCTGCTCTTGGCGGCTTGGACGTACTGGTATTTACTGGTGGCGTTGGAGAGAATCAATTCTCTACCAGACAAGCGGTATGCGAAAACATGGAATACATGGGCATCAAACTAGACAAAGAAGTAAATTGGGGAATGCGTGGAAAAGAGAAAATCATTTCGGCCCCCGATTCTAAGGTAAAAGTTGTAGTGATTCCTACCGACGAAGAATTTATGATAGCATCCGACACAAAGGATATACTAGGTAAATAATAAAATAAGCTGGCAAAGACTAATATTTTTTCCCGCTCCCTACAGCATAGAGCACGCCTACGCTGTAGGGAGCACGCTTATAAAGAAGATACTGGAAATAAGGCAAATAGAAGCCCGACTTGCCAAACTAGAAAGTTTGCTTAAAAGGGCAATTAAATTATTGAACATCCATCTCATGGTAATGAGCTGTCAAGAGCCTTTGCAGCTCTTCCCCATGAATTTTAAGGTAAAGCTTACCTCTATGTGCCAAAGAAATATTGCCTGTTTCTTCTGATACTACAATAACCTTTGCATCGCACTCTTGAGAAAGCCCTAGAGCCGCCCTATGGCGCAAACCCAAATGCTTGGGTATATCTTCTTTTTGCGAGACTGGCAATATACAAGCCGCGGCAATCAATTTTTTCCTGTTTATAATGAGCGCTCCGTCATGTAAAGGACTATTTTTAAAAAATATATTCTGAATCAAGCGTGTGCTTATATTGGCATCTAAATACTCCCCCATGCGAGCATAAGTAGTAAGGTTCATATCTTGCTGCACAACTATGAGTGCTCCAGTTTTATCCTTTGCCATAGCCATACATGCACGCACAATGGCAGTAGTAGCAGAAATATCCTCACTATCGACCTTTCCTTTTGGAGCAAAAATCTTTACCAGCTTCTTCCATCCCCTGTTAGAGCCCATGGCCAAAAAAAAACGCTTTATCTCTTCCTGAAATAAAATGGCAATAATAAAAAATCCTATGCTAACAAATTTATCTAATATAGCTCCCATCAAGCGCATTTCCAATACCTGAGAAATCAAAAACCATAAGACAAGAAAAGACAAGAGGCCAGTAAACACAGCTAGTGTCCCCGACAACTTCATCAAGCCATACGTTTTATAAAGAAAAAACGCTACCAAAAGGATGTCTATAAGATCCTTAATTCCAAAGTCAATTTGCATGCTCCATCTGTTTTGTTGTATGAACCAAAAGAACTGCCTCTTTAGCAGCTCTTACATCATGCACCCTCAAGATATTAGCCCCTTTCATCAGCGCCATGCTATGTAGGACGGTAGTCCCCGACAGGCTATCTTCTACCTCGCAATGCAAAAGATTTCTAATCATTTTTTTTCGTGAAACTCCTATAAGAAGGGGCAAGTCGAAAATATCAAAAGATTCTAGCTTGCTCATCAAGATATAGTTTTGATCCATGGTTTTGCTAAAACCAAAACCTGGGTCTAAGATAATATCACTGACTCCCATCTGCCTAAGTTCACTGATTTTTTTTGAGAAATATAGAAAAATATCTGAAAATAAATGCTCATAATGGGTAAAATCCATCATGTTTTCAACAGTCCCACGCATGTGCATCATTATATATGGTATTTTTAATTCGGCAATGGTAGAAAACATATTGCCGTCTAAGACTCCCGCCGAAATATCGTTGACAAAATCAATTCGGTATTTGTCAAAGCAATGCCTGGCGATATTAGACCTAAAGGTATCTACAGAGATCAAGACCTCTGGATAGGCTCTACGTATAATTGACAAACCAAAATCCAAGCGTTTTTTTTCTTCCTCCTCGCTCACAAAATCTGCCCCCGGACGTGAGGAGTAGCCTCCAAGATCAATTATATCGGCGCCTTCAGCAATGTGCTGATGAACTTTTTCAAGAATAGACGCTTCCGTAAGTTGGCGACTTGCGGCAAAAAAAGAATCGGGCGTAAGATTGACAATCCCCATAACCAAGGCTGGGCTTAGTTCCAAAAGATTTCCTCTAACTTGCATAGTTTTACCAAACATATAATTAAATTTTCTTATGCAATTTTATCGCACTATTTTATTTTACGCTTTTATTTTACAATTTTATTGTGCAATTTTATTGTGCAAAATTAGTCAATTCTTTGTAAGATCCTGCAACACGACCTTCCTAATATCACTACCCGACTCGCTCTCAAACAATTGCAAATCAAAAAAAGGTGTGGCGGCTATAAGATGATCAAAAATATCGGACATAATTTCTTCATATTCAACCCAGTCGACAGTATTGGTGAAGGCATAAACCTCAAAGGGCAGACCTATTGCTGTGGGGCACAATTGCCTTACCATAAGGGTCATAGTCTTGTTTGTGCCAGGGTGATTTTGCAGATACCACTCCACATATTTCCTAAAAAGCCCCGAGTTGGTCATGTTTCTTCCATTGACAGGGATGCTTCTGTCGGCTCCAATTTCTTTATTATATCTGCTTATTTCAGCCTGCTTTTGATCAATGTAATGAGAAATGCCCTGAATCCTCTTAAATATATGCAACTCATCTTCAGCAATATAGCGTATGCTGGTCTGCTTTATTATAAGAGCTCGCTTTATGCGTCTGCCTCCTGAAGCCTGCATTCCTCTCCAGTTGTTGAAAGAATCGGAAATGAGAGCATAGGTGGGTATTGTGGTGATGGTCTTGTCAAAATTTTGTATCTTTACTGTTGTAAGGTTAATTTCTACAACATCGCCATCGGCTCCATATTTGGGCATGGTAATCCAGTCGCCAATTCTCACCATATCGTTGCTAGTGACCTGTACGCTGGCAACAAAGCCCATGATTACATCTTTGAACATCAGCAATAAAACAGCAGAGGCTGCTCCCATTGCTGCAAAAAACTTGACAGGGGAGTTGCCTGTAGCTATAGAAAAGACTACCACCAAACCTATCAAAACAAAGACTATGTGAATCACTTGCAGGTAGCTTTTAAGGGGCTTGTCTTGGAAATTGGGACGCTCTTGCAGCAAATCAAAACTTGCCCTTATCATCGACATAATAATGGCAATGACAAGATACACAAAATAAATATCAACAAGCACCCCAATGCTCTCTATCCAGGCTGGCTGACTTACAAAAACAAAAGGAATAGAGTGCTTTACAATGTAGAAAGGTATGATCTGCGCCAAAAAATGTGACGCCTTATTTTTTCTGAAATGCTTAAAAAAAGACCTCCCAAAAAAATCCCCCAAGCGCTTGGCGAAAAAACGAAAAGTGGCACGTATTAAATAGTGGGATACAAAAACAGCCAATACTGTGGATATGAGCAATAAAATCATTTGCAGATTATCCAGATAGGCTCCTTTCAAACCCCAATTGCTAAGAAGATTGTATGACAGCCTGCTGATTTCGGTAAAATAATAGTCTATAATATGCATTCTTAAATCTATCTTTACATAGGTATTATAATATAACAAACAAAATAGGCTCCTCAGTTTATGAGAAGCCTATTTTTATAACGAATAAAAACTTGCTTACTCCGAAACAACTTCAAAAGGAACCTCTACAGAAACTTCCTTATGAAGCTTTATTAGAGCTTTGTAAGTACCTATTTCTTTTACAACGTCTTTGATTACTATTGTTTTTCTATCTACCGCATAGCCCAGCTTGCTTAGAGCATCTGCTATTTGAATATTGGTAACTGATCCAAAAATAGTGCCCGTAGAGCTAGTTTTAGCTCCTAAAATAAGGCTTACAGACTCTAATTTAGAGGCAATAGCCTGGGCTCCTTCTTTTATTTTAGCAACCTTATGGGCACGTTGGCGTAGGTTTTCTGCCAAAATTTTCTTCGCAGATTCTGTTGCCATGATGGCTTTTAGCTGTGGAATCAAAAAATTTCTTCCATAACCATTCTTTACATTAACAATATCATCCTTGTAGCCAAGATTGATTATATCTTCTTTTAATATTACTTGCATTGTTTTTCTTCCTTTAAAATTATTTCATCAAATCTGTTACGTAAGGAAGTAGAGCCAAATGACGCGCCCTCTTCACTGCCTGTGCAATTCGGTGCTGGAACTTCAAAGAAGTGCCGGTAATACGACGAGGAAGAATCTTTCCTTGTTCGTTCAAGAATTTCCTAAGAAACTCTGGATCCTTATAGTCAATAAACCTAATGCCGCTTTTTTTGAAACGACAATATTTTTTCTTTTTTATATCAACTACAAGAGGAGTCAAATAACGTATTTCTGAACTGTTGTGTGCTGCCATGATTAATTTTCTTTTACTGTTTCTTTAGACTTGTTTCTTCTCTTAGCGGCATAAGCTGCAAAATCTTTCTCTTGACGGAAAGTGAGAAAACGTATCACTTTTTCATCGCGACGGAACTGTAGTTCCAACTTCGCAATTACCGAAGGATCGGCCTTAAATTCTAACATCTGATAAAATCCGGTAGACTTTTTCTGAATTGGATACGCCAACTTGCGAAGGCCCCAATATTCTTCACTAACTATCTCAGAGCCTTCGGCGGTGAGAACAGCCTTGAATTTTTCGACCGCTTCCTTCATCTGTACATCAGACAAAACGGGAGTCAAAATGAAAACGGTTTCGTAATTGTTCATAAATTCTTAATTAATAAATATTAAACACTTAAATTTTGAGGTGCAAAGTTACAACTTTTTTTGGTAATCACAAAGGAAAATATCACTCAAAGGAAAAATAATACGCCAACCTTTCAAAATCTTTGTCGCCAAATTCTTCCAAAAGGCGTAAATCGGATAATGAATTTAGCCGCCCCTTCTTTTTCCGTAGCTCAACAATGGCTTTTGCCTGATAAAAATTTATATAAGGGTGAGATTTTAACCTATCCAAAGAAAGTGAATTTATCTTCAAGGGCTCTATAGTATTTACTGAAATTTCCAGCCAGGGCATTATTTTTTCATATTGCTCTTCCATCCCATACACTTCCTTGATTTGCGATATGTCGTAAAAACCTCCCAATACTTGACGATATTTTATTATCCTTTGAGCAAAAGATTGCCCTATGCCCGGTATTTTTTTCAACTCGCTAGTGTCTGCCGCATTTATATCGACTTTTATTCCCAAGGCGTATTTTTCCTGCTTCTCAAAAGTCCTTTTTGCACTCCTTGGCTCCATGTCTTTATTGGCTAATACTGTTTCGGTGTCTAGTGAAGCAGCCTTCTTTGAATCAAGAGGCTTGTTATTTGCGAATGTAGACTGCTTTTTTTTAGTACCTTTCCCTTCTATTTGAATGTAGGGAATTAGAAGTGCTGCTTGCTCCGCCGACAGCCCATATATTTTACGAAAATCTTCGGCCTTATAAAATCTGCCTCCTTTTTGTCGGTAGCTGATAATATTTTTACCGGTTTTTTCGGATAAGCCCAAATCAATAAAAGTCTCTATATTTGCCTCGTTGGGGTCGAAGTGATAGGGCCGATTTTTTTTGATAGGAGCATCAATATCTCTTACCGCGCCATTCAAAGTGTCAGCATTTTTATGTTCTACAAACTCAAGGCTCTCGTCTCTTACCTCTACCTCATTGTCATTGGTATCTGAAAGGATGAACTTTCCAATAAAAATCCCTGCAACAAGAACTATTAAAATCAGTATTCCGTGTTGCTCTCGTTTGTTGAAATAAAAAAAATGTTTCCAAATCATAAGGCTCAAATTATTTGCCTACACAATCATTCCATCTTTCATGTGAATGGTTCTGTCTGTCAGCTGAGCAAGAGTTTCATCATGGGTAACAATCACAAAGGTCTGATTAAGCCTTTCTCTCAATTGAAAAAATAGCTGATGCAGCTCCTCCTTATTTTGTGTGTCAAGGCTGCCCGAGGGCTCGTCGGCAAAGATTACCGAGGGATTGTTTATCAAGGCTCTGGCCACCGCAAGTCTCTGCTTCTCGCCTCCCGAAAGGGCAGCGGGCTTGTGAGTGAGGCGGCTACTTAGCCCAAGAAAGGCTAGTATTTCTTTAGCCCTTTTCTCTGCCTCTTGCTTTTTTACATTCCCAATAAGGGCAGGAATCATCACGTTTTCCAAGGCGTTGAACTCTGGCAGAAGCTGATGAAACTGAAAAACAAAACCTATATTCTTATTCCTAAAAGCTGCAAGGGCTTTGTCGTTAAACTTATTCACATCTACACCATCATAATATACACCGCCTCTTTCTGAGCGATCAAGGGTGCCCATAATTTGTAGGAGAGTTGTTTTGCCTGCGCCGCTAGATCCTACTATAGAAACAATCTCCCCCTTATTTATTGAAAGGTCAATGCCTTTTAAAACCTCTAAATCTCCAAAACGCTTGGTGATACCTTCTACTCTAATCATTCTTATAGAATTAAAAGACAAATGTACTAAATAATTGTGAATTACTAATTGTAAAATAAACACTTAGATATTGCCTATAACATAAGATGCCATATAACAGCCAAATACAGCAGGAATATAAGATATTGTGCCTGCTGAAGACACCTTGTTTAGCTCATCATCGACCAATATAATGGCCGATTTTTCAACTCTTTCGGGGGAGAAAACAACAGGTAAGCCTTTGTCATAACCCAAGGCCTTCAAACGTTTTCGCACATGCCTTGCTAGCGCACATTGATAGGTCTTTGAAATGTCGGTAATCATTATCTGCGACAAATCGACCCTCCCTCCCGCGCCCAAAGAGGATATGATGGGTATATTGCGATCAAGGGCTCCAGCTATCAGCTGGATTTTGGGACTTACCGAATCGATGGCATCTACCACAAAATCGTATTCCTTTGCATCGAGAATATCGTGAATAGACTCGTCCTTAAGGAAAATCTGCTGAGCTTCTAAAATTAACTGAGGATTGATATCTTTGAGGCGACTTGACATAAGTTCCGATTTAGCCTTGCCTATTGTAGAGTGACTGGCAATAAGCTGACGATTTATATTACTTGCCTGCACCACATCGGCATCAACAATTGTAATATCGCCAATTCCTGAGCGACAAAGCATTTCGGCAGCATAGGCACCCACACCACCAAGACCCACCACCAAGACTCTCGCGTTTTTTAACACCTCCAAACGATTGTTGCCAAGCAATAAGGCTGTTCTTTCTAACCACATATATTATATTTTGTATTCAAAATTTTAGCATTAAATGAAAAATTATATATTATTAATATTTCTGTACTATATTTATCAAAGAAATAGCCTATTTTTGCAGCTGTGATAATTGAATGTTTTTTTTTCACAAACTTAATAGTAAAATTTAATATGAAGAAGTTAATTATTTCTATGTTTATGTTTGTTGCATTGTGTGCAACATCTACAGTTTCTGCTCAAGATGCAAACAAGGCTGATTGCACAAAAGCAAAAACAGAGTGCACTAAAGACAAAAAAGAATGCACAGACAAAAAAACGGCTGAGTGCACTAAAAAAGATGAGGCTAAATGCTGTAAGGACAAAAAGGGAAGTACTGCAGACACAAAATCTTCAGGAAAGAAATAAGTGTCAACTCTCTAAAATATTTGAGGAGCTGTTTGCAAAAATAGCTCCTCTTTATTTTTTTACATCACTCACATATCAAGCACATCAATCAATCAGCCACTCGATTTTCCTTAGCAATTGCATTTTCTGCTAGCTTAACTTTCTTAAATAAGTCGGAAGCAAAAACAAACTCATTCAAATCTTTGTTTGAAGAATCCATAATCTCCTCTTTTGTGCCTTCCCAAACTTTTTGCCCCTCAGAAATAAAAATAACCTTCTCCCCATGATTCATCACAGAGTTCATATCGTGGGTGTTGATAATGGTTGTCATCATATATTCCTTGGTAATATCGCTAATGAGCTCGTCGATCAACATTGATGTCTGGGGGTCTAATCCAGAATTGGGCTCGTCACAAAACAAATATTTGGGCCTCAATGCTATTGCACGGGCAATTGCCACACGCTTCATCATCCCTCCGCTTATTTCTGAAGGAAAGAGATGGCCTACCCCACTCAAATTAACTCGCTCCAGGCAAAAGTTGGCCCGGCAAACTTGCTCTTTAATTTTTTCTTGCGAAAACATAGTCAAAGGAAAGAGCACATTTTCTAATACTGTCATTGAATCGAAAAGAGCAGAACCCTGAAATAGCATGCCCATTTCTCTTCGCAGCATTTTCGTTTGCTTGGGATTCATTGTTAGAGTATTCTTGGTATCATAGAGTATTTCTCCCGATTCAGGAGCCATTAGTCCAACTATATTTTTTACTAAAACTGTTTTTCCTGATCCACTGCGGCCAATAATCAAGTTGGTTTTGCCAGCCTCAAAAATAGCCGAAACATTTTTTAAAATTGGTCTGCCGTCAAAAGATTTGCAGATATTTCTAACTTCTATCATATATTAGGTAAGCATTAATTGGGTTAAAATCAAATCAAATATTAAAATAAAAACACTGCTCATAACCACAGTATTGGTGCTTGCCCTGCCTACTTGCAATGCACCTCCCCTCACCTGATAACCAAAATGGGAGGCTATAGAAGCAATGATAAAAGCAAATAAGACTCCCTTGAAAATAGAATATCCTATGTAAAAGGGGTTAAACCAATATTGAATACCATATTCATAAGTGGAAACCGTTATTACATTAGAGCTGTAAGCTATTCCATAACCTGCCATAATACCAAAAAACATACTCAAGATAACCAAAAAAGGGATAAATGCCATAAAAGCAATTATCTTGGGCAAGATGAGGTAGCTTGCCGAATTAACTCCCATAATCTCTAGGGCATCTATCTGCTCCGTAACGCGCATAGTGCCTATTTCGGAGGCTATGTTTGAACCTACTTTCCCCGCCAAAATAAGACACATGATGGTAGAAGAAAATTCTAATATGAGAATCTCACGAGCTACATAGCCTACAGTAAAAGTTGGTATCAGTGGCGATTGAATGTTTAGTGAAACCTGAATAGTAAGCACGGCGCCAATAAATATAGAGATAAGTACCACTATCCAAACGGAGTCGACTCCTAGCTTGTAAGTCTCCTTGCTTATTTGGCGAAAAAAAACGCTCCAACGCTCGGGAACAGAAAACGCCCTGATCATTAAAAGGGTATATTTACCCAACTCTTGCAATGCTCTCATATATAAATACTTATTTTTATTTTGTTGCTTATTATTCCTAGTGGCAAAGTAGTGATTCTTATCTATGCAAATATGGAGCGCGCATTTTGATGACTACCATTTTATTCTAATATGCAAATGTAAGGTTTTTTTACTACTTTTGCCCTATTAAACAATTAGGATGTAATGGAACAATTGATTCTTCGTACCGAAAACCTCGTAAAGCGCTACAATAGTAGGACTGTGGTAAACCATGTTTCTATAGATGTCAAGCAGGGAGAGATTGTGGGACTTCTGGGGCCCAATGGCGCAGGAAAAACCACTACCTTCTATATGACGGTGGGATTGGTAAAACCCAATGAGGGAAAAATATTTCTTGGAGACAAGGATATAACAAATTTTCCTGTATATAAAAGAGCGCAAAATGGAATTGGATATTTGGCACAAGAGGCTTCAATATTTAGGAAAATGTCGGTCGAAGACAATATACTATCCGTTTTGGAAATGACGGGCAAGCCTTCCAGCTATCAGAAAGAAAAATTAGAAAGCCTTATCGCTGAATTTGGACTACAGAAGGTTAGAAAAAATCTTGGCGACCAGCTCTCGGGTGGCGAAAGACGCAGGGCAGAAATTGCACGATGCCTTGCCATTGATCCAAAATTTATTATGCTCGACGAGCCCTTTGCTGGCGTTGATCCCATAGCCGTTCAGGATATTCAGCAAATTATTGGAAAACTCAAACATAAAAATATAGGGATACTCATCACCGATCATAATGTGCACGAAACGCTAAGCATCACCGATCGTGCATACCTGCTTTTTGAGGGGAAGGTGCTATTTCAAGGCGTTGCTGAGGAGTTGGCCGCAAACACCGTTGTAAGAGAGATATATCTAGGAAGGGACTTCGAGCTTAGAAGAAAAATTCTATAAAAATATTCTTAAAAACACCTGTCAAGACTCGCTAGGCAAGCATTTTTTTCTTATAAAATAAAAGGCTGTAAGCCACAATACAAATGAAAGGACTCCAAAATAGTAGGTGCTGCCTGCTCCTACTTGTTCGAAAAATTCAAATTCTTCTGTCGACAAGAAATAATATAGCAAGACCCCAATAGTATTATTGGTAAAATGTGCCAAAACGGGAAGCCAAATACTACCCGAGTAATACAAAAGATAGCCAAAATATGCGCCCATTAGCATGCGCGGAATAAAACCATAAAATTGAACGTGGATGGCACTAAAAATAATTGCTACAAGCCAAATTATCACATGATGATTTTTGAAGAGCTTGGAGAAGACTTTTTGAAGCACTCCCCTAAAAAATAATTCCTCGCCTACGCCTGCCAAAACACCAATAATCAAGATATTGAGCAGTAGTGACCCTATATCATCTGTATCAAGCATCAGCTCTACAATTTCCTTCATTTGCAATTCTTGGGCTTTCATCCAGTCTTCAAGTCCCCTAAGGGAGTCGGGCAAAACAATGGACTCATTCCAGTACATAGTGAGGCTTAGGAAAGGTAAAACAAGCAACATACTTAATATAGTCAAGAAAATTACAGACCACGACACTGCTTTTTCTGTATCTAAATACGTCTTTACATCATCACTGAAAAGCCAGGCTAAAAAAATAGAAGGGAAGAAAAAAGTGCCCAAGGACTGAAAAAATTGCAGCTGACGAATGGCCTCGGCATTAGACAAAAGACCATCCATCAAGTCTGGAATAGACGACAATGAAAAGCCTGATTTGACAAACCAAAAACCAAAAAAAATGAGGTTTGAAAATATAGCCCCAAAAATAGCGACCGAGAGCAGCAATATAAACTGAACCCAGAAAGGACTGTCCTTGAAAATTCCCTTGTATATCATATAATCAATTAATCAATATTTTATATTATCCCAATAGCTCGTGCTTGCTTTCAGTGATATTTTTGTCGTCGCTACTAAAATTAATTGCTACCAGATGTATTGGTTTCCCTCGACTGGCATATTTATCGGCATAGCCACGGGTTTTTATCTGATCCATCGCTATTTCTGCCGATTCGTTGTGCTTAAATTCAAATATAAATACCGCCTTGTAGCTTTCGCATACTGCATCTATACGACCTTTGTTGGTGTGCATCTCTGCATTGAAACGGTAGGGCAGCAAATGAAAGATAC
>BHEP01000020.1 GCA_003851245.1 Bacteroidales bacterium
CTGAAGGAGGAAAATTATCTATTGCAAACAATCAAATTCATGTTGACCAAGCTGACAATGTGACCTTGCTTTATACTGTCGATACAGAATATGTACAAGACTACCCCCTATTCAAAGGAGTAAACCCCGAAGAGAGCACCCAAAAAGTGATGAATGACCTTTCGTCAAAAAGCTATGCCGAAATTGAACAGAGGCATAAAACGGACTATCAAAATTTATACAATAGAGTAAAATTGTCCATGGTCGGAAATACTTCTCTCGAGCAGCTTCCTACCAATGAGCGAGTAGCACAACTACAAAAAGGAATGACCAACGACGCTTCTCTCAAAACGCTTTGGTTTAATCTAAGTCGCTATCTGGTAATCAGTGCTTCTCGAAAAGGCACACTCCCATCTACATTGCAAGGGGCTTGGAACACATTTGTAGAGGCTCCGTGGAGTGGCAACTTTCAAAGCAATATCAATTTACAGGAAATGTACTGGGGCTGTGGGCCGACCAATCTTCCCGAATGTGAGGAATCATATGTGCAATGGATTGAAGGACTGGTAAAACCTGGCCGCAAAACTGCACAAGCCTACTACGGTACCAATGGATGGCTCAGCAATGCAACAGGAAATATTTGGGGATTCACGGCCCCCGGCGTAGATATTTTATGGGGCATATATCCTGCTGGTGCTGCTTGGCATTGCAGGCATCTATGGCAGCATTATGAGTTTACAAACAATAAAGATTATTTGAAAAATAAAGCATATCCTATAATGAAGGAAGCAGCCATATTTTGGCTGGAAAATATGACTGAATATGAAGGAAAATATATTATCGCTCCTTCGGTGTCGACAGAGCATGGAATAGAACTAAAAGATGCAAAAATCGCTGAATATTCAACAACGAATGGAGAGGTGACAAAAAATAAAATATTTACTGTTCCTGCCTTTCAAGATATAGTAATGGTTAATGACCTTTACTCCAATGTGATTAAGGCTTCTGAAATCTTAGATGTAGACCCCTCCATACGAAAACAATTTATTGATGCTCGCAACAAACTGATGCCGCTGCAAATTGGAAAATACGGACAATTGCAAGAGTGGATTCTTGATGCCGACAACCCCCACGATCATCACCGACATCAGTCCCATCTTTATGCTTTGTATCCTGGCAATATGATTTCAACAGAGAAGACTCCCGAGCTAGCGCAGGCGGCAAGGAAATCACTTGAGTTGAGAGGTGAAGGAAAAAAAGGTGATCGGTGGCCACACGCTGGAGGCAACTGGTCCATGGCATGGAAGTCTGCCTTGTGGTCAAGGTTAGGCAGTGGAGATAGGGCAATCAGCATATTTAATAAAATGATACAAGAAAGTGGCTACGAAAATATGATGTCTAATCAATCTGGCAACATGCAGGTGGACGCAACGATGGCTACTTGTGGCATATTTGCAGAAATGTTGATGCAATCACAAGACGATTTCATAAATATTTTACCCGCTTTACCAACAGAATGGCCTGAAGGAAAAATTGAGGGCTTACTTGCCAGAAAGGGATATATCGTAAATATTGAATGGAAATTTGGCCAACTAACAAATGCTGAGATACTTATTCCTCTCAATGAATCGAAGCCCAGAGTGAAACTTAAGGGGTCTGAAATTGAATTAAATGACAAAAGAATCGTTTTTAACTAATCTTCTTTTATTGAAGGCAGTTTTTAATTCTTGAGTTTTTTCGTATCTAATGAACTAATATGTATCTTTATAATGAAAATATATTATAGGGGTGTGAACCCCTAGAATATATTTATGACAAATAATGATGCCCAATGGGCATTAGTTCAACTAAATTGGGGTGATTTCGACCAATATATATATCTTTGTATCTAAACTAACTATTTTAGATATGAATCGTTACAAACTAATAAGCATCATCCTGTTTTTATATTTGTCAACAATATTGGCAAGTTCAATAGGCCCGGCAATGATTACGACACAAGTCACTCAAGTAAAAATTGGCATAGATGGTCTCACACATGCTCATGTGCATGGCTTATTGTCTAATATAGGCAAGGCAAACTCCCCAATGACCATTGTTGGTATTGCCGAAAGCAACAAAGAGTTGGCCATGCGACTGTCCAAACAATATGGCTTCGACATCAATATAGTATATAACACCATAGAAGAAATGATAGAAGCTACCAATCCACAGGGGGTGATGGCATTCAATTCAATATACGCACACTTAAGCACCGTGGAAGCATGTGCCCCAAAAGGGATACATGTGATGGTCGAAAAACCTTTAGCCGTAAACTCAGAGCATGCCCAAAAGATGGCAACACTATCGCGCCAACACAAAATTTTGCTCCTCACCAATTATGAAACAACTTGGTATGCCAGTAATCATAAGGCCTATGAAAAAGCTCAGGACAAATCTACCATTGGCGACATACGCAAAGTGATTGTATGCGATGGGCACGAAGGTCCCAAAGAGATAGGATGCAGCAGTGAATTTTTGGATTGGCTTTGCGACCCAGTTTTGAATGGTGGAGGAGCTGTAGTCGATTTTGGATGCTATGGTGCAAACCTTATGACATGGCTAATGAAAAATCAAAGACCCACATCAGTATCGGCAACATTGCAACAAATGAAACCTGATATATATCCAAATATTGATGATGAAGCAACTATTATTCTTACCTATCCCAAAGCTCAAGCCATTATACAAGCATCGTGGAATTGGCCTTTTAGCCGAAAAGATATTGAAATATATGGAGCCAATGGATACGTTAAAGCTCCCGATGACAACAATATTATTTATCGCCCCAGCAAGTCTCAAAAAGAAGAACTCCTACCTTGCTCTCATATGCATGAGCCATACGACAATCCTTTCAGCTATTTTGCAGCAGCAATAAGGGGGGATATTACTGTAGACAAATCCGAATTGTCGTCCTTAGAAAACAATATGATAGTGGTAGAGATACTGGATGCCGCAAAACAAAGTGCAAAAACAGGTAAAGTCATTAACTTCTGACCCCAAAAATGAAATAACTAATACTTCTGCACTAACATCCTTTATGCTTGCCGCGTTAATACTCCCGACCTCATGCAGCTCAGACCAAAAGCTTAGAGAAGGTTTTAAAAATCTGGCTTAATGTTCAAAACTGAGGATTATTTGAATGATTGCTTGCCCAACTTAATATTATCATACCACGTCCACAAAAACATCCTAGTGCTCTACCCTCCGTTCAAAAACCCCAATAAAATCCTCCTTGTCGGTGTGGCACATTAGCTTTATTATTGCCAGCAATTATATTGCTGGCAATAACTTAGTCTTTAGTGTTAAATAGCGCAGGACTATCTGAACTTGATGAAACTGGCACATTTGAAACGGATACCTATCCAACTTTTGCGCTAGCCCTCGAAGTCCATCGCTCACACGTCAAATCTGCACCTTCTAAGAATATATTGCCCAACAAGTGCATTGGTCTGCTTTTTTATGGGTCTGCTTTTTTATGATTCTAAAAGACGACCATAATTATTTGGCTATAATTAATAACATTTTCTGTTTTAGAACCAATTCGTAAATAAATTTTATTTCAATTAGCCTGTATTTTATGCAAATTGTTTTTGTAATTCTCATCGTTTAAAAGATCAAATATCGCAGTACCCGAAACTTCTTGCATAGTCAATTTGCCCGCCTGATTAGCCCCCCCATTATCTACTCCAGGAGCAAAATTCCAGTATGCGTATACCTCGGATATGAGAAATGAGGATTTGGTTTTTTCCACTGTATAATTTATCGATATTTTGCCATCTACGACGGAAGCCTCAGCCTCAATTCGAGCATAAGGGAGAGCTTTTAAGTCGAAAGTTGTGATGCCGTTTACCGTTATAAAACCTTCATATGCAGAAACAAATGGGCCTTTTACCGACACTTTATAATCACAATTAAACACCTGTGAATTTTCATAAGAACCATCATATTTTGCATAAAAATCTACCGATTGAGTCGCTTGAGTATTTTGTTCTGTCAAATTAATAATCACTCCTGTAGAACCCTGCACTGGAAGAGGTATAGGCTTATTGGTTTCTTCATCAAGAATAAGCCCTTTGATACCTCCATTCGGAGCATGGTAATTATCCAATTCATTTATACAAGAAGTGAATATCAACGCCATTGCTAAAAATGGCCATATATTTATTTTTTTCATATTTTTAATTCTATCTGTTCAACATTATTAGTTTGTATAACCCGGATTCTGAACCAATTTTGGATTAGAACTGGTATCTTCAGCTTTAATTTTTACATAATAATTTTTTTCGAGAAACAATCGGACTTGTTTCGGAGGCTTATTTCCTATCTCGAAAGTATATTTTCCACTTGCGGTATGATACCAAGGATATAAAGCCGATCCTCTAAAATTATTCAAACCTCCATTGCTTGCATCCAGATGAGCTATCCTCCAGCGTTTCATATCCCAAAACCTATGACCTTCAAAAGCTAACTCTATCTTACGCTCTTGGCGAACTTTTTCAAGATCAATGGAAGAAAGTAAAGCAATTCCCGCACGACTTCTTATTTCGTTGACCATTTCTAAGGCCTCTGCATCTTTATTCCCAAGCTCCACTGCAGCTTCCGCCAAATTCAAGTAAATTTCTGCCAGTCTAAAAATAGGCCAAGGAGTTTCTGACTTGCCCATATTCATGTCGGAGAGTGTTTCGTCAAAGAATTTCTTCTGATAAAACCCCGTTTTTGATGGATCTCCAGTATCTGCACCTCCATCTTTTCCAGATACATTGTAAGATTTTCCATCTTCATCAATATAAACCTCAGCTGCATCGGGCTGTTTGGTTGCAATTATTTTTGTTCCCGACAAATTAACAATCCCCCTTCTCCATTCAATTTTAGACCCTTTGCACGGAGCTCCTGGGAGAAAAACCGAAGCAAATAGTCGTGGATCCTTTCCTTCAAATAATTCCATAGGGTCATCAAATTCACGAAGAATTCCATTGGAGTCTTTGATCTTTAACTTACCAGAAGTGCCATCTACATATTCGTAAGACTCTACCAAATCTAAAGTAGGAGCTATTCCGCAGCCCCATCCGCCGCCTCTATAGGAGAAAGGAGCATTTCGTTTATCCCAATCATGCCCTTTATTTCCTGCCACATTGTACTGTTTTTGAAAAATATTCTCACCATTCTCACCATTCCCTTTGAGAAACATCTCACAATAATTTTGTGATTTATCGTCCGTTTTTTTATTGTATAAATCGTATATATTCAAGTCTCTTATAGCCTCGGAAGCCTCATATGATATTTGAAATAAACGAGAAGCCTCTTTCAAGGGAATACCAACAACTCCATCCAAAGCTAAAGTTCCGTATTTGGCTATCGAGGCCCCATACAATGCTGCTCGCGAACAAAGAGCCAAGGCAGCTCCTCTGCTGGCTCGGTATTTTCCTGCATCATCTCTTGACATTGGCATTTTAGAAGCTATTTCTTGACACTCTGAGATAATAAAATTGTAAATATCAAGCTCCGTATTTCTAGCAATTTGCAATTTTCCTATACTATCCCCACTTACATATTCTTGCGATTTATCAAGCAGAGGCACGCCTCCATATCTTTTAACCAAAGTGAAATAATGCCAAGCACGAATAAATCGTACTTCTGCCGCTAAATCTTCTTTCTCTTTATATTGAAGCGAGGAAATCTCTAACTGGGCTAAAAAATCATTGCAATTTCGTATTGCTTTATATCTATCCGAAAATTTTTCTCCAAATAAGTCATCTTCGTAGGTGTAGGTAGCATTTGGATTGTCAAATAATGGGTCTTTTTGAAAAGAACCCTGAGCCTCATCCGACATAGAAGAGAGATTCATTAATCTCCAGGAGTCACTATGCCAATAATTAAAATCTTCTACTTGCATTTTATCATATAAGTTTACCAAAACGCCATTAATCAACTTAGGATCTTCCCAAACCTTATCGGGAGTAATCAAATCGAATGGATCCTTATCTAAGAAGTCACAAGACAGAAATAGCATAAGTGTAATGCCACTTATCATACCAAATATATATTTTATTGTATTAATATTATTATATTTATTAGAAAGTTAGGTTCACACCAAAATTATAAGACTTCATTTGTGGGTAATAACGCATATGCGAATCATTATTTTCAGGATCCATAAATTTCATTACTCCCTTCCTACTTGTAAAAGTTAGAGGGTTAAAACTATTTATATAAACTCGCAAATTTTCAACTCCAAGCCTATGTAAATAAGATTTTGGAATGGTATATCCAATTTCAATAGATTTCAAACGCAAGTAATTTGCTTTTTGCATAGTCCAAGTATTATTAGTTGAATTTGCAACATAACCCGTAGGGCGTAGGGCAGGCATTTCTCCAGGAATCCACTTGCTAAAAAGATCCGTTGGGTCTTCTCTGTGCCAACGATCAAGCCACATATTTACACCATTTCCCAAGCCTTGTTGGATAAATGGAGACATAAAATCACCTCCAGTAAACACTTCGTGTCCGGCCGCACCCTGAAAAAATAAGGTAGCATCGATTCCTTTCCAATCAGCAGACATATTCAATCCATAATACATGCTAGGAACATCGCCATGACCAATAACTTGATCATCTTTCCCATCAATTATTCCATCATTGTTCCAATCCTGAAATTTCAAATCCCCAGGCATGAGTGATTTGTTGCCATTCCCATCCTGTATCGGTGAATTTAGGATTTCTTCATACGATTGAAATTGTCCAACAGCTCTTTTTCCCCAACTCATCTTTTTATAGCGATCATTGGTATTATTTCTCCAATTATCATACATGTTTGTAGACATAGAACGCTCTACGTAGCGATTAAATTCACGAGTTGTAGTGAAATTGGCTTTTATATCATAAGTCACATCGCCAATTTTGTTTCTATGCCCCACTACAATTTCAAATCCTCGTGTTTTATCTGAATTCAAATTTTCTTGAGGCAATGATTGACCAAAAGTAGTAGGTAAGGTTAGCAATCTATTAGCTAACAATCCGTCTCTGCGTCTTTCAAAATAGTCAAACTCGGCAGAAATTAGCCCATTTAATGCGCTAAACTCAAAGCCAATATTTGCCGTTGTTGACTCATACCAGGTAAGATCTAAATTAGGAAGACCATTGTCGGAAGCTCCTGTCGACAAGCCCCCATCACCTAAAACATACGATCCATCTGGATATTTGTATCCTCTAAGATATTGAAAGGCGGCAAAATCTCCCTCATCTCCAACTTTCCCATAAGAGCCTCTTATTTTAAGATTGTCGACAAGATCAATATTATCGCTAAGAAAACTTTCTTCCGAAATTCTCCATCCCAATGATATTGCAGGAAAAAATCCCCAGCGTTTCTCTTCTGCAAATTTATAAGACCCATCATACCGGAAACTAATCTCTGCCAAATATTTGCTAGCATAGGCGTAATTTATTCTACCTACCAATCCCTGGTGTGCAGCAACATCAGCACTTCCTGAATTATTTTTATTTGCATTATTTCCTGCATTAATCTGATCTATGGCACTTACATCAAATTGCCTAAATGCCTCTACCCAATCCTTTCTATAGCTGTACATTTCCCATAAAAGAAGGGCGCCAACATCGTGTTTCTCAAAAGTGTTTTTATAATTTAGTGAATATTGTTGCGTAGGAGTAAAGCTATTTTCAGCCTTCGTTGTGAGTTCTGACAATGCCTGCCTTGAACTTTTATTATATGTATCAGTTCCTGAATTATATGTATATTCATAGTATTCCTTAAACCATTTTTTGCTATACAAATTATTATAATCGTAAGCCAACAAAGCTTTTGCCGACAAACCTTGCATCCAAGGAACTTCCCAATTAAAAGCAATAGAACCATTAAATTCTCGCCTATCTCTGTTGTCGTAGCCTATTTCGTCTACACGAGAAGTCTGCACTGGATTAGACCTGTCGCCTGTTGCTTGCCAATAAGGTGCTGTAGTATTTGCATAAATAGGCAAATTGGGATGTGCCATCTGAATACCACGAATAATAGACTCTCGCTCATAAGGTTTATATCGAGTATTAAAACGCCCGCTTAATTGCAGATCTACTGTAAATCCCTCAGATACTTCGGCACTAATATTGGAACGTACATTATATTTTTCGTAAGAATTATCTTTTGATTTATACAAGCCTTCTTGATTCATATATCCAAGAGAGAAAAAATATTTTATTTTTTCAGCTCCGCCCGAAACATTTAGGTTATGATACATTTGAGGTATATAATTTCGAGTCGTAGCATCCCACCAGTCGGTATTTGGATAAGATGGGTCGTTGCCAGCCTTGTATTTTTCTAATTCTTCATTTGTAAAAGGAGCATTAACTCCAACATTGAGTTGCGCCTCATTATACAGCACTGCGTATTCATAAGAATCGTAATATGTAGGATAGCGAGTTACACTTTGCAAACCATAATACCCTGTGTAATTAATCTTGGGCTTCCCTATCATTCCTTTCTTTGTGGTAACCAAAATAACTCCATTGGCCCCTTTAAATCCATAAACTGCTGCCGAGGCATCTTTTAGAATGCTAATAGACTCTATATCGTTGGCATCTATTTGTCTAAAATCTCTTTCTATCCCATCTACGATAACCAAAGCACTTCCAAAACCACGAATATCAATTTGAGAATCGTCATCGCCAGGCGCACCACTGCGCTGTATAGCCCTAAGTCCTGGCAGCTTTCCAGCCAAAGCATTACTAACATTGGCAGATTTGACTGTTAATATATCTTTAGATTGCAAAGAAGCTACGGAGCCTGTTATAGAAGCTTTTTTTTGCGTGCCATAGCCAACTACCACCACCTCCTCGAGAGCCTGTGTGTCTTCAATCAACAGTATATCCAAAGAAGATTTTCCTACCATAGACAATTCTTGGTTGCGATAACCCAGATAAGACACTACCAGCTTGGCATCCGCAGGAACTTCTAGCTCAAATCTTCCATCAATATCAGTCACAGTACCTGTGGTAGTACCTTTCACCACCACGCTGGCTCCAATAACGGATTCTCCATTTTGGTCGGTGATAATGCCACTTATTTTCTTTTGTGATTTAGATTGGGCAGAAGCCAGACTTACTACCACCTTGTTGCCTACTACCTCGTACTTCAAATTGCGAGAGGGCAATATTTGCATAAGCACCGCTTCTACCGATTGCTTACTGACCTTGATTTTAACATCGTTTTTGGGCGGAAGATCCACATCACGATACGAAAATTTGTAGATACTTTGCTGCTCAATGCTATTAAATAATTGCTTGACAGACACATTCTCAAGAGCGAGTGTTAGGCTATTATCTTGAGCATAAAGCAAGCACGAACTTGCTTGAACGAATGCTAGGCATAAAATCAAGATCAGTTTTCGAATCCTAATTGCACCTTTGCCTTTCCAATTGTTTGGATTGTGTGGATTGTGTGGATGATTAAACATAGATTTAATTTTTAAATTTGATAGTTTTTTACTTAGTTTGCGGTATCATTGTCCGCTGTTTAGGAGGTGTAGATAGTAGAGCCGGAGGATGATCAAGCCTCATCTCTATCTAGTAATCCACACATCATCTTGTTTTATTTTATACGAAAATTTATAATGTGTTTTTAATATATTCAATACATCGAGCAGCTCTTCATTGTCGAAAGTTCCGGTATAGAGATCTTCGCCAAAGTTTGGTATATCGTGGTTAATTGTCACACCATATCTGCGCTCTATACGTGCCAATACATTCTTTATTGCTTCCGATCTAAACACCAATTCCTTGCTTACCCATGCCATTTCAATGTTTTTATCAGAGCTCATTACCATCAAGGCATTTTTATTAATGTCGAACACCGCTTTTTCATTTGGACTCAATAGCACTGTCTGCACAGGAAGTGTGTGAGTAGAAACAAGCACACTTCCTTCTACTAGGGCCAATTCAAATACCGACTTGCCTTCGTAAGCATTCACATTGAAAGAAGTTCCCAGCACCTCTATATCCAGATGCTTGGTGCTTACAATAAATTTTTTCTTTGTATCTTTTTTAACTTGGAAATACCCCTCACCAGAAAGATTTACTTGCCTATCTTCTTTTCCAAATCTTTGCTGGTAAGTCAGTGTAGACAAGGAGTTGAGGTCAACTACCGACCCATCGGGAAGATGAACTTGCGTGCGCTGCCCCTTATCTGTTTTTATTACCACCTCGCTGGATGCCAACTCTATAAATTGCTGCCTATCGGCATGTAAGTAGGCCGATAGGCTGGTAAGGACCAGAAATACAATAGCCGCAGCTATGCTCAGAGCCCATCTAATCCGAGTATTTGCCTGGGGCAATAATCTATTTGCAATAATTTCAGTGCTTGTAAGTTGATTAATATCATAAAATATACGCTCCATCTCCACGGCTTCAATAGAAGTCTGGGGCAGTAGTCCTTCCCATTGAGCTTCCAAGCAGGTGCGCAAGGTAGGCTCATCGACCTCATTGAGCCAAGCCCTGAAGAGCTTAAACTCTTGAGGATTAAGTGTTTTTTGTAGATACTTAGATAATAATTGCGGAATTGTGGAATCGTTCATGTTTAATAATCTTTGTCAATAAATTCTAAAAACAGAAGTTCTCGTATAGGCAATACACTTCAAGGGCGAAAGTATAACATACAAAACTACATGTTTTATAACATATTTTTAGAAAAGCAGGAAAATAAGGAGTATAGAGGCGTAGTCACAGAGTTGTTTTCGCAGTTGCTTCAAGGCTATCGACAATTGGTTGCGCACAGATTGTTCGCTTATTTTTAGCAGCAAAGCTATTTCTGCCACACTCAATCCTTGCTCCTTGTTTAGTTCAAATATTTCTCGTTGGCGGGGTGTAAGTTTTTGTTTTGCCAAGTCAAGAGCTCTGCAGAAGTCGTCGAAATCTACCTTGTGTGTGGTGCTATTATCCGCCGAGGCCTCATTGTCGGCATATTGCATATAATCCGCAAAAATAGGGCTATTGACCTGTCGGCGAAACTCATTCAACACCATATTGTATGCTATCTTAAACAAATAGGCCTTGAAAGACAATGATAGATCTATAGTGGAGTGATTGTTCCACAGCCTTACAAACACCTCCTGAACAATATCTTTAGACAAAGCCTTTGATTTTACCAAACTAAATACAAAGCTATAAAGACGAGGCACATACCGTTCATACAAGTATGTGAAATCGGCATGCGAACCCGCTTTTAATCTTTCGATGTAGTATTTTTCATTTTCCATAAAGTCTTTTTCATAAAACCCCTCCAATGAGCCTATCGCCTATGTGTCATCCTTTAGGACGACACTAGCCTTGCTGGGGATACAAAGATACTATACTCCCCAATAACTACATGGTCAATTAAGATAATAATCGTTTGAACTTCTTGTAATAGGATTGCCTAAGTTTTAAAAGGCCAATACCTCTTGTGCCTTCAAATAGAAGATATGATTACCCTAGTATAAAAAAAATACAGTTTTAATTGCACTTACCGTTCCCACATTCGCTCTATCTCTTCCAAGGACTTGCCCGTAGTTTCGGGCACCAAAAAATAGGTAATCAAGAGATAGGGTACACACATACAGGCAAAGAGCCAGAATATTCCACTAGCAGACAGTGTGGTAGTGAGCCAGGGAGTAAGCTGACCTATAAGAAATGTGCCAAACCAAAGCGAAAAACCTGCCATAGACATGGCTGCTCCCCTCACCTTTACGGGATACATCTCTGAAAGCAATACCCAGATAACCACACAAATGGAGATGGCGCAGAAAAATATATACACCATAATAAGTCCCAACAATAGATAAGGAGATACAACTGATCCCTGTGCCGACTGCTGAAAGAAGAGCCCTATAGAAATCAAGCTCACTATCATGCCGCTCACCCCTATATATACTAGTTTCTTGCGCCCTATCTTGTCTATCACCAGCATTGCCATAAGGGTAGACACTACATTTACCAGACCTATCCACACCTGCAAATCGAGGGAGGTAGATTGGTCGAGTCCTGCCTCTCCCAAAAACTTTGGTCCGTAGTATAGCACGGCATTAACTCCCATAAACTGACCCAAGAGAGCCAAAGAAACGCCTATAAGTAAGGCCTTGCTGAAGCCTGGACGAAAGAGCATGCGCCAATCAGACTGGCATTCTTTGTCCATCAGTTGGTGAATGCTCGCCACCTCTTCGCGGGCCTTGCTTGGACTGTAGATCTTCGACAATACCGCCAATGCCTGCTCATCCTTGCCCTTGCTAACCTGCCAACGAGGGCTCTCGGGAATAAACAATACAACCAAAAAGAACAACAAGGCGGGTATCACCTCCATGCCTAGCATCATACGCCACACCTCGTCGTTGACTATTTGCTTGAGCATGCCCGATTCAAAGACCACCGACTGCGACCATCTTAAAATGGCAGAGTTGGCAAGATATGAACCCAATATACCCACTGTAATTGCCAACTGGCAGAGGGCAACCAAGCGACCCCTATACTTTGAGATAGATATTTCGGAAATGTAGAGTGGCGAAATAATGGAGGCTATGCCAATGCCTATACCTCCCAATATGCGGTACATTATCAGCTGGTCGAATGTGGAATATAGAGCACAGCCCATGCCCGAAATGGTAAATAGGAGGGCCGAAAACAGCAATACAGGCTTACGCCCAAAGGCATCGCTGAGCCTGCCTGCCCCCAACACTCCAAGGATAGATCCTAATATGGCACAGCCCACATACCAGCCCTGCTGCATGTCGTCGAGACCAAAGTGGGCTTTCACACTCTCGGTAGTACCCGAAACAACTGCCGTATCGTAGCCAAACAGGAAGCCTCCTAGGGCGGCTATGCTTGAAAGAAAAATTACGTAGCCTATGTTCTCGTCTTTTTTGTTCATTGCTTTATTTTTTTGTTAGCAGGGGATTTTATAAATTAAAGAGGGGTTCTAAAAATTAAAATATTCCTTATATCTATCATATAAATGTCCGGCCTGAGTGTAAGACGATTGTGGACTCATAAAATGCGAAAACTCGAAGGTAATAGCCTTATCATATCCTGCACGTTTGGCAGCCTCTAGTTTCATGCGCAGCTTGTCGAACTTGATGGGCAAAAACTTGATAGGCATATCCCTATCAAAAGATTCTGCATTGGTCCAGCACTGCATACCATATTTGTCTGCCAATCGCTTATTTACCTCAAAGAAGGCATCGAGCTCGTCGTAGTCTATGTGCCCATCCTGAAAGGCGCAGGCATCGACAGTACCCTGCACTCCAGCAAATATTTCGCCCCACTCGCGCTCGTGCTCCTCTACCGATACCGCATCTTTTTTGCTCAAGGATCCTGAGGCTGCCATTACGGCTTTTGTGCCATCTATCCAGGGAGATATAAAGGTGGGCAATCCGCCCGACACATCCTTGCATTGCTGCCCCAAGACGCGAAAAGACTCAATAGCGCCCTTGGTCTTTCGGCTAATTTCGCCACTTAGATACCAGCCAGCAAAACTCTTGTGGTGCCCATATTTCTTCCAAACCTCATCAATTACAAACCTATTGTCTTCTATTTCGTGAGTCAAATCGCCCGTTGCCCAGTAATGTCCAGAGTCGTAGAGTCCAAAATAAAACTTCATATCGTGCTTGTCAGCCAAGCGAAGGTACATATCCAAGAGGTCTACCGAGGGTTTGTAGCATCCTTTTTTTAGTAGGTAGGGCGAATCGTAGGTTATAAATTTCTTATAGCCCGAGCGAATCATTATAACCGTGTCTATGCCTATGGCTTTCATATATAGGAAATCCTGCTCCCACTCCTGCTCTCCCCAATTTTGGTGGGGAATGTCGTGCGATATCTCGTCGATAAAGGTAGCACTAATGGGCAAGCCCCCTGCCTTTGGCACTATCAACTTGGGCTCAAAGCCTGCAAGTGTAGAACCTGCGCCCGCAGACGATTGAGCTGCCGTATTATTTGCAGCATCTTTGGCGCAAGAGGCCAAGGAGGCAGTAGCAGCAAAGGCACCAGCAATGGAGGCCTTTTTCAAAAAGTTTCTTCTGTTATTCATAATACAATATCTTGTTTTTGCTGATTCGTTTTTTGTTGATTCGTTTTTTATATCCTCGTCTACAATACACTTATTTCACAGGGCTACTGCCCATTATAAACTCCAGCTCGCCGCCTTTCATCATATCTTGATGTGTGATATAGCTAAGGGTGTAAGGTTTGCCATCTCGTTTTACCTCTTGTATGTATATATTGCTCTCGCTGTTGTTGGTGGCAAGTATGGAGAATATTTTGCCATTGGGCAATCTTATCTTCGCACTGCTTGCTAGAGGCGAACCAAACACATACCTGGTATCTACTGGATTTAGGGGATATAGACCCATGCTTGAAAATATATACCAGGCACTCATTTGTCCACAATCTTCGTTGCCAATGATTCCATCGGGCTTGTGCGAATAAAACTCGCGCAATACCTGACGCACCTTCTCTGCCGTCTTCCACTGTTGCCCTACACTGGCATAGAGGTATAGTGTGGAGTGGCTGGGCTCATTGCCATGGGCATATTGCCCTATGAGTCCGGTGATGTCCATAGATGCTCCCTCGTTGAGCTCCGAAGATACTAAGAAGAGGCTGTCCAGTTTATTTATAAAAGCATCCTTGCTGCCAAAGAGATCTATCAAGCCATCTACATCGTGCGGTACTAGCCAGGTATACTGCCAAGCATTTCCTTCTACAAAGTCGTCTTCGCGGTGCAGCGAATGTGAGGGGTCAAAATTGGCTCTCCACGAGCCATCTGCCAACTTGCCACGCATAAATCCTACAGCAGGATCGAAATAGTGTCGGTAATTCTTCGACTTGTTTAAAAAGAACTTGTAATCCTCTTCCTTGCCTAGCTCTTTTGCCATAACGGCAATGGCGTAGTCGTCGATAGCATATTCCAAAGCCTTGGCAACCGACCACTCCTCTTTGTCGGCAGGAATGTAGCCTATGGTATTGACAAACGAGAGTCCCCGCTCCTGCGACATGGAAAATGATTTCATTGCCTCAAATGCCAGTGCTACATCAAAATCCCTGTAGCCCTTCATATAAGCATCTACAATAACGGGCACGGCATGGTATCCTACCATACAGTCTGTTTCGTTGCCCACCAAATGCCATACGGGAAGCTTGCCTTGTTGCTCATAAATAGCCAAAAAAGAGTTTATAAAATCTTTTATCTTCTCGCCCTGAGTGAGGGTGTAAAGGGGGTGTAGGGCCCTGTATGTATCCCATAGAGAGAAGGTGGTATGTGGCTCAAAGCCTTGAGCTGTATGCGTTTTACCATCGGCTCCACGATATTCGCCATTCACATCTACAAAGAGAGAGGGTGAGATGCAGGTATGAAATAGGGCGGTGTAGAAGGTTGTTTTATCTTCTGCTATCGCCGTTTGATAGTCTATTTTTGCCAATTGTTCATTCCATAGTGCAGTAGCCTGACTTCTTACGGCCTCAAAATTCCAGCCCGGCAATTCGGCTTCCATATTGAGCAAGGCATTTGCGGAACTCACATATGATAGTCCAACCTTCATATCTATCTTACCCTCTATGGGCGCTGCAAAACTGATAAGTGCTTTTTTAACTAGTATAGAGTCCTTGCTTCGCCCTCTCTGCACGTAAGCGTCAATTATACTAAAGTTCTCTATGGGCTGCGACAGGCGAGCGGTCATATACACCCGCTGATCCTTTGCCCATCCCTTGGAATAGCGATAGGCCTGAAAGGTGGTATCATCGATTTGCTCTACTCCTGTTTGTGTGGGCGCATCCCAGTCTATACCCTCACCGAGATCCAGCAAAATGGAGGCTGCGGCATTGTCAGGATAGTGGTAGCGATGAAGACCCACTCTGGCGGTAGCAGTAAGTTCTACTTCTACCTTCGACTTGTCTAATAGCACCTTGTAATATCCGGGGCGCACTTGCTCATTGGCATGAGAAAACTTGGAAATATAGGAGTCTTCGAGGTTTTCCAGTCCTCCCTTATTGGTATGTGCCGCTCCCGACTGGGGCATAAATAAGAAATCGCCCAAATCGCCTATACCTGTGCCACTAAGGTGGTTCATGGCAAAGCCAATGATGATGCTATCGGAATAGTGATAGCCCGACACCCAATCCCAGCCCTTGGAGAGGTTGGTGGGGCCTACTTGCACCATTCCAAAGGGAACGTTGGCTCCCACAAACACATGTCCGTGATAGTCGCTGCCAATGTATGGGTCTACAAATTGGGTATAGTCGCCTGTAGTCTTTGAATTGCCTCGACTTTTATCGCTTTTAGAGCAAGAGCAAAGAAGTACAAGGGCTGTCAATGTTATAATTTTTATCTGTCTCATATGGGTATTTATTTTTGTAAGTTATCGATTTTTTCTAGTGTTTGCCAGCATTGATACAATCCACGTGGCACATGAAAGCATCCCTTCCACTTGCCACCTTTGAGGTGCAAAAGCACCTCTCCTTGTCGGTTGAGGTATCCAAACCATTCGGGCTGCTGGCTGTCTTTGAAATGCTGCCAAGAGTAGGTGTGTAGCTTCTCAAACCATTGTAGGCTTTCTGTATTTCCTGTTAGGTGATAGCCCTTTATGCAGGTTATAAGCGATTCTATGTGCACCCACCACAATTTTTGGTCCCACTCGAGCTGCTGCGTGGAATGCCCTAGCCTGTCCATAAAATAGAATATGCCGCCATGCTCTTTGTCCCAGCCATATTCTAACATTTGCAGGGCAATATTATTGGCGCGACCTATGAGTTCGGGCTTTTTTATTCGCTGCCCCAGATCCATCACAAACCACATGGCTTCTATGGCATGCCCCGGATTTATCAATCGTCCGTCGAAAGTATCAGACAGCTCATTGTCGGCGGTAAGGTTCTCTACCACCAAGCCCAGTTCGGGTCTATAAAAAACATCCATCACCTCGTGAATGCAGGTTTCTATGGTTTTTTCCATAAAGTCCTTGTCTAGCAGGTGCTCTATCTCTAGGGCTAGGTTGCATAGTATCATCGGCAGGGCAAAGTTTTTTAAATTGCGCGTGCCAGGATAGGCCTTGTCCCACCTGCCCTTGGGCTTGTCTACTCTTTGCAGTATCTTGCCGAAAGTCTCTTTGGCTATGTAGGCATACTCCTGATTGCCAGTAGCTAGTGCCAACTGTCCGAAGGCCATGCAGGCAAAGGTGTAAGAGAATATATTGTAGGGCTCAACAAGGGGTCTTCCGGAGCGATCTAAAGAGAAATACCAGTTGTAGGAGCCGTCATGCCCATGTTTTTTGAGGAACTCAGCTCCCTGAATGGCACAATCTAGCCATGCCTGGCTTTTTTCTACCTTGTTGTATAGCATGGCAAACATCCATATTTCGCGCCCCTGCAGCCATACAAACTTGTCGGTATCAAATACCTTCCCTTGCCTGTCTAAGCAGGTAAAATAGCCGCCAAATTCTCGGTCTTGAGAATTGTTGAGCCAAAATGGTAGTACGTTGTTTAATAACTCGTCTTTGTAAAGTGCTGCTGTCTTTTTGAAATCCATATTTAGTTGTCTATTATTTTCTTCGATACTTTAAGAATCTACAAAATTAAAGAAATATCCTAAGAAACAAAGCATTAAACAAATATTTTAATAAGCAAGGGGCAATTAAGAATAATTTGTGGTTAATGAAGCAGCAAATACTGCAACTTCTACGCCTATCCCCTACCTATAAATAAACCTATCAAGAAACATATATGGATAATTATAAAATTATAGCTGCGCCATGAATTTTGCACGCACAATACAGCAAGCGCCTATGATGCCTGCACGAGAGCCCAAAGCCGATACTTTAAGCTCCATATCCTGACTCACCAGATTGAGCGAATATTTCTTTATTGCCGACTGCATGGGATACAGCAGATAGTCGCCCAAGGCCGAAAAGCTGCCCCCAATAACTACCAAATCGGGATTGAAAATATTTATCAACATGGAAATATATCTACCCATAAGTTCCCCAAAATGAGAGACTATGTCTATTGCCAGCACATCCTCGTCTTCAATAACACCCCTGATGAGTGTTTCCAAGTTTATTTCCTCCTGTGCATCCTTGGTGCTAATGAGTGAACTCATTCCTTTGTTTAGCCTTTCCCTAAATATACGCTCAAAGGCCCATCCGGAGACCTCAGTTTCTAGGCATCCTTTTTTTCCGCATTGACAGAGTATATCGTTGTTGAACAGTGGGCTGTGACCAAACTCCCCCGAATATCCCGACTTACCATAGTATAGGTCACCATTGCACATGATGCCTATGCCCACACCCCAGCTCATATTTACAAAAATGACATTTTGCTCTTTCTCTACCACTCCACAGTTGTATTCGCCAAAGCACATGGCGCGACTATCGTTTTCCAAGTAGGTGGCAAGTCCTATTTTTGATTCTATGAGCGAACTTAACGACGCTTCTTCAAAGAAGAAATAGTTGTAGCTAAAGCCATCTTGCGAATTGATACGACCCGACAAATTGACGCAAGCTCCTAATATGTGGGACTTACAAACGCCTGAATCGACAATAAACCTATTGATTTGATTGCACAAGCTATCCAAAGACTCCTTGGTATTGTTGAGCACAAAGGGTATTTTCTCCTCTATATTAACGAACTCACAGTGTAGGTTTTGCAAGCCCATGCTCAAAGAGCACCTATTGACCTCTACTCCAAGAAAAAAAGCTGATTCGGCATTGATACCATATATATTGGGACGGCGACCTCCAAGAGTATCTATTTTGCCTAAGTCAAAAATTGTTTCTTCCGCCAATAGTTCATTGACAACATTGGTTACTGTGGGTATGCTATATTCAAGTCGCTGACTCAAATCGGCTATTGTCAAAGAGCCATGCCCTAAAAGAACAGCTACAATTTGCTTCTTTAATTTCAATGTTTTGGATGCCGCACGAGACGACCCTTGAGGAGTATTTATTAGTGAAGATAGGCTCATTTTTATAATTTTTTTCATAGTAAAATGAAAGTATACCGCTGATGTATTGAACTTTAAGAGTCTTTATTGTGATGCGCAAAGCACACTTTGAAAGGTAAAGGTATATATATAAATAACTCTATGCAACAAAAACTAAGATTTTGTTTGCAGCTAAATTAAACTGCTTGTTTTTATTGGATGTCTCTCCATGATATTTAATGGGTGATAATAGTTCGCAGAACATTGCGATTGCTTTCGTATGCAGGCCTTATTATAATGCGCTCACCACGCTAGCAGATGTGTAGGAATAAGCTTTTTCTTTGTACTTATACCCATAGTACTAACATTTACTATTTGGATGGACAATGGAACAAATCCAAACTTAAGTGTTAGCACCTGGTTTCATTGGGTAAAATTATATTCTGTAATTGCTGCTGCAATTGGTTTTGCAGCCATGCACTTCTCTTCTCTTAGCGAAAATAATTGGATAAAATTTTTTCTAGCTTTTATTTTGGAAATCAATATTTTTGAAGCTGTAGCACGCTACTTCGAATTAGGTGTCATTACAGTGGGGCCCCTCCCCTCTATAATGACACCTCTATCCGTATTTCGTTGGAAAATCCCAACACTCAAAAAAAAGACACTTGCAATGCTGCTATGAGTGGCTTAGGTACTATTTCGTAATCTCTATCACCATGGGCGTGCGCGCAGGGATTTCAATTTTAGTTTTAAAATCAATTTCTTGATTTGAAATAACATCCTTTCCCATAGAGGATTCTCCCAAAATCTCCCTATACTTATCGAGTTGCAAGCTTATGGGCTCAGCATTTTTATTGAGCAATATCATCACCTTTTGATTGTCCAAATACCTAAAATACACATATACATCGTTGATGTCGGATGCGAAGTGCATTAATTTGCCATTTTGAACTACCAAATTATTTTTTCGCCATTGCAGTAGGTTTTGCAAAAATTGGCTAGCCTCCTTTTGCTGTGCCTGCAGCCCCTCACCTTTAAAAGCATTGATGGCGTCGCCAGCCCATCCACCAGGGAAATCTGAACGAATGATGCCATGATCATCGCTGTCTGCATTAGTCATTAGAATTTCCGTCCCATAATATATGGAGGGAATGCCGCGGGTGGTCAAGAGCAGGGTCATGGCAAGCTTCCAGGAACCATAATCTTCGTTGAGCTGTGTAAAAATACGGCTCATATCATGGTTGTCGGCAAAAGTTATAATATTTTGAGGATCTGCATAGTGGTAGTCCTGGCTAAGCGACTGATAAACATCGGCCCAAGAGGATTGCCAAGAGCTAGTCCCATTGAGACTTTTCACCAAGGCTTCTTGCAGGGGAAAATCCATCACAGACTTAAGATTCGACACATAGGCATTGCCATTTACCTTACCTTTTTGCCAATAAGCAATGCTTGCATGGAGTCCAATCCACTCTTCGCCAACGATATTGAAATTGGGGTATTCATCCATCACGGCCTTAGTCCATAGAGTAAGGAAGTTCATATCGGAATAGGAATAAGTATCCATGCGGATGCCTGAGATACCAGCATATTCTACCCACCAAATGGTGTTTTGGATAAGGTATTGTGCCATAGACAGATTGCGCTGATTGAGGTCGGGCATAGTTTCTACAAACCATCCATCGACAAAGGTCTTTTTATCTATTTTTGAGGCGTAGGGGTCTAAGACAACAGTTTTTTTGTGATTTGTTGGCGTAAAGGTCTCCCACTGATTAATCCAATCTTCCATAGGCATATCTTTCATCCACCAATGCTCTAATCCAATATGATTGACTACCATATCCATAATAATTTTCAGACCCTTGGCATTGGCATTTTCCACCATTTGCTTGAACGTGTCGTTGCTTCCAAAGCGCGGATCGGTCTTGTAATAATCGGTAATAGAGTATCCATGATAAGAATATTCGGGCATATTATTTTCCAGCATGGGGTTTATCCATACAGAAGTAAAGCCCATATTGGCTATATAGTCCAAATTTTGGTCTATTCCCTTGATGTCGCCGCCATGTCGCCCTCCCTTATTGCTTCGATTGGCAACTTCCTTCATTGCCGCCACATTGTCGTTGCTAGTATCGCCATTAGCAAAACGGTCGGGGGTGATTACGTATATCACATCCGAGGCATCGAAGCCTTTTATGTCGGCCCTACCAGCCTCCCGCTCCAATAGAGGGAAAGGCTGGCTAAGCACTGTTTTATTATTTTTTTTAAAAACTATATCAATAGTTCCAGGCTTGGCATTGGGCAGGATTTCCAATGTCACAAAGAGATAGTTTTTATTGGCTACCTGCTTTACTTGCTTGAGTATCACCCTGGGGTAAGCGATGCTCGCTGAGAGTTCGCCAATACCATCTCCATAAATGAGGAGTTCTATTTCATTGCAGTTCATACCCACCCACCAATTGGCAGGCTCTACGCGCTCAATTTTTTGAGCCAGGAGGCTTGAACTTCCTCCTATAGTTAGCACAAACAATAAAAAGAAACTCCATATATTTACTCTATTTTGAATTTTACTCATACTTATTTTCATTTTAATACTGCGTCAATACCTAATGCGGTGGGTGATGTTAATTATTTCAATAGATAATTGGGGTTTTCAAGATTTCTAAAATCCAGAGATACAGCATAGGTGCGCACCTGGGGAAGCAGCAAGTTTTCGCCACCGCCTCCAGGCTTTAAAGGGCCACTAAGATCATATATATCCTTCGTAGGGGAACCATAGTCGAGAGCCCAGTCTTGATTAGCTCTAAATTTGTATTCGCCAGTAGCAGAGAAGGCAACATTTGCTTTCCACAAACTATTTTTGTCGTCAAACACAAGCAGTGCATCATTGCTAGCATCCCATCCTCCTACGGCATCTCCTATTATTGACCAAGTATTGACCCTAGGATCAGCTATCCAGTCGGTTTTGGGCTCTGCATGAATGGTATTGGCAACAAGGTTTACCGTAATATAATATACGGCGACTTCTCCTTCAGTGCCAGTCATTTTAAAATTGTTGTCGGATCCAGCATCTTCCACACTTCCCGATGGGCTTACAAGATCGGTGCCCACAGCACCATCCCAGCCCGCAGTTTTAGTGATTTTGAAAGCAGATGCAGCATTTTTGAAATATACATAAGCAGAATAAATGCCATCGTCTTTAATTGAGGTCAGAGCGGGTGCATTTTCGGGGTTCCAATCTTGGTAAGCTCCTGGAAGGTAAATTACGGGAAAGGAAACTGCTGCTTCGTAGGTAGATATGCTTAGTAAAACTTCCTGGGAGTAGAATTGACCAAATGTAGATCCCAAGTCGGCATGTATTCTAAGGAGTATATTGGCTGTTGCGCCCGCCTCTATGAGCTTAGACACAGCCATATTCATTTGCTCCACAATGATAGAAGAGCTCAGTCCTTTATGTTTCACAAGACTTATGGGCTTACTAAAATCGCCTCCCTCCAAGTCTATTTCTACGGTATATTCGGCAGCATTAGGAAAACCTAGATCGGCAGCTGTCCAAGAAAACACATCCATAATTTTTTCGGCGTTTTCTTTCTTTAGCTGATACGATTTGCCGCTAGATGGATTCACTATGCTTGGCGAAGGATCGTAAGTATCTACTACAAGTGTAAACACTTCGGAATATACACTGGGAATACTTGCTTGCACATGCGACAAAATGCGCATATACAAACTTCCCTTAGAAACAATTCCCAAGGATTTGTAGGCCCCAATGTTTAATCTTCCGGCTGTAAGCTCCATTTTTGTTGAGCTAGTCTCCCCTATCGAGACCAATTCAGTAAACTCCTTGTCGGAAGCTACCTGCAAGGTATATCTGATGGGAGTGTCGAATCCATATTCGGTAGGAGTCCAGGAAAGCTCCCTCAAAACGCTTTCGGCCTGAGAGAGGCTAAGAGCAAAATACTCCATCTGAGTGAGGTTTACGATTGCAGGCACTTTTATGTTTTCGGCAATCTTTACCTTTTCGTCCTCGGCACAAGCAAAAAAGAAAATGCTTGCAAACAATAATAAACTTATATAATTCTTCATATTAATCTTTGTTTTCATATATCTTATTTTAGCAATGAACAGTTCACAATTAACCCTCTTTATCAAGCATCAACACGTGTACTGTCATTTGCCCATTATTAATAACCTGGGTTTTGTTTGTCGATCAAATTGGGGTTGGATGTTATATCTGAAGCAGGAATGGGATATAACTTGCGGTAAGATGGTGTTTTAACACCTTCCTTTACTCCGCCTTTCCAGTCCCAAACACCCTCATCAAACAATCCAAAGCGAATGAGATCGGTGCGGCGCTGCCCTTCGAGATAAAGTTCTTTTGAACGTTCTATAGAGAAGAACAGGTCGGGGTTTAATAGCTCGGAAGCACTTATCTGCCTTGCTTGAGCCCTTGTTCGCAACTGGTTGATGGCAGAAACAGCCCCTGCCACATTGCCCCCACTTTTTACTGTAGCTTCTGCGTAAGTCAATAGAGCCTCTGCCAACCTAAATAATGGAAAATCGGTATCTGCAAATTGTTGTGCAGGATCATTTGCTGGCTGCCCATCTTTTCTAAGGTTAGAGAATTTAGCTATAGAATAGCCTTGTGTAAAATCCGAGACCTCATCAATTTCTAGCGTTCTGGGTTTTGAGTCTGGCTCTGCTGGCTGAATAACAAACATCGCTCTTTTGTCGGAGGCATCGTCATCAAATTTTGTTACCAAGGCCTTGCGGGCTCTATTGCCTCCCCAAGCACCCAGAGTGCCAAAGAGTTGTAGCGTTTGCATATCTCCTCGCATACAACTGTTTAGCAAGAAGGTTGTTCCTCCATATGTCTTGCTCCTTACGCCATCAAAATTGATGGTAAAGATAAACTCATTTGATGTATTGTTGTCGGCATAAAACAAGTGCTTATATTCTGGCTCTAAGGAGTAGCCTGCATCAATCACCTGTTTGGCATATTTTGCTGCCTCAGCATAGTTTTCTTTTCCTGTATACACCTGTGCATTAAGATACAAACGAGACAAAAGCATCCAAGCAGCGGCCTTATCGGCTTTACCATACTCATTGGTTCGTGCATCTTTTAAGTCCGGCAAACATGCTAGCAGCTCTGCTTCTACATAATTATACAAATCTACTCTATTAATATAAGGGGGATGATATGATCCTATACCTGAGTTCTCATCTACAAAAGGGCCTCCACCATAAAGATCTACGATATAATAATAAGAAAGGGCTCTCATAAATCTTATTTCTGCTCTGGAGGCAGTGAGCGCATCATTTCCTTCTGTTTTTGAAAGATAATGATTACACATTGCCAATTGGAAATATAGACGGTAGTAGAAGCTTCTAACGAAGTCGTTTTGCGAGGTAAATAGCTGATAGTTGAGTTCAAAAATAGGCTTGTCGCCACTCCAAGCACATATCACATCGTCGCCAGGGAGCTCGTTGAGATTCCATAGAAGACGCAAAAAACCACTTGCACCTCCATCAATACCATCCAAATCGCCACTGCCATCGGCCTGCTCGTTGCCTCCAAGAGCCAAGCTGGCATATATTTTGGTGTAAACACTTTGGGCGTCGAACTCTGTTTTTATATTGTCATCAATTGGACTTGAGTTTAGGTCGTCCAAACAAGATGACATGCTTAATGAAAAGAAGCAAGCTATTGCTATATAGAGATACTTATTTATATTTGTCATAAGTCTATTTATTAAAAGTTTAAGTTAATACCAAAGATGAAGGTCATAGGGCGTGGATAGACGATATTGTCTATACCTCCATTCACCTCGGGATCTAGCCCATCATATTTGGTGATGGTAAATGGGTTTTGCACGGTGCCATACACTCGTCCTGACACCTTTGAGGCAAAGAAATTCTTGAAGCTATAGCCTGCAGTGATGTTATCGATTTTAATAAATGAGGCATCCTGAACATAGTGGTCAGAGAAGAACTGCGTTTGTTGAAATCCATCAGTGAGTGCGCTATGTGGCAAATTTTCTAAGAAACCGCTCTTGTAAACTGCCGATTTAGCAACTGCTCCCCTATTGGAAGCATTGTTGTTATATAGATAATTGCCCGTATTGGCACGGGAAGTAAAGCCAAAATCTATCTCCTTATAAGTAAGTTTTGCAGACAATCCAAACACCCAATCAGCACTAGGATTTTTATAGATGCGAAGGTCTTTATCATTGATTTCTCCATCATTATTTTGATCTACATAAACGCCTTCCAATGGCTTGCCATCTCTGTCATAAACTTGCTCAAAGACATAGAAGGAATTGGCAGCATGTCCTACCTTGTGTGCCTGAATATAATTGCCCGTGCCGCCTGCGATTCCGCCAACAGATATCAGGTAGCTTTCGTCGTAGGCCGAAGAAAGGCTTGTAATCTTGTTGGTATTGCGTGCCACATTAAAACCTACATCTAGTACAAGGTCATTGCTAACAATGGGTTTGCCATTGATTGCAAATTCAAATCCCTGATTCTCTAGGCTACCTACATTGTCTAGCACCCTATTTCTAAAATTTGTTCCGGCAGGGGCATCAACCATATTAATAAGGTCTTTGGTTTTGCGGAAATAATAATCTACCGAGCCTGTTATTCTATTTCTAAAGAGTCCGTAATCAACACCTATATTAGTCGTTGTTGTTTCTTCCCACTTAAGATTGGCATTGTAGCCGTCGGGTCTGGCACTGTAATAAAATTTGTCGCCAAATTGGTAGTATGCACCCTCTTGACTGTAGCTATAGCTTGGAATATATGGATAATTATTGTCGGTAATGTTTTGTTGGCCAGTTATACCCCAGCCCAAGCGCAATTTGAGGTCACTAATTGATTTAACATCACTCATGAAAGCCTCTTCGTTTACTTTCCACCCCAAGGCAGCCGAAGGAAATAGTCCCCAACGATTGTCCTCGCTAAAACGAGAAGACCCATCTTGACGGGCTGTCAAGGTTAGCATATATCTATTCATTAAGGTATAATTGGCACGAGCAAAGAAAGATATCAAATAGTTTTCGGTAGCATTATGCTTGTCGATGATGGTAGATTCTTTTTCTATACTTTTGGAGTATTCATAATCCTTTTTGTGGAAATGCTGCCACGAGTAACCTGCCGTCAAGTTCAAACTGCTCCTTATTTGCGCCATCTCTTTGTCGTAGGCGAAATAGAAATCAAGCAATTTATTGGTCTTTTGCTGTGTATTATCCTTTTGGTTGCCACCATTGGCATAGCCCATAGGCGATTTTGGATTTATATATTCATTTTCTTTGGAGTCGGTGGCATCAATCCCTAAGTTTAAGATGGCTCTTAATTCGGGGAGGAAGTGCATTTTATAGTCAAACATAGCACTACCAGTAAATATATTTGCGCGCGAGGTCTTGTCTTTGAGTTCTAACATAGCCACTGGATTTTGCGATGCCAAAGAGCTAAAGTTACCCCCTGTTTCCCAGGTATAGAACCCTCCATATTTGTCGTTTCCATCTTTTATGGGCTGCGTAGGATCAAAGGCTATAGCAGCTCCTATGGCCTCACCGTCGGCAAATCGGTTCTTTATAAGAGTTCCCTTAGCCACCAAGCTCACATTGAGGTGCTTGTTGAAAAAGCTTGGCGTAAGGTTTATAGAGCTTGAGTAGCGTTCAAAATTGGAGGTTTTCAGGATTCCATCTTGGTTGGTATAGCCCATAGACACACGGTATGGAAGGTTTTTAAAACCGCCTGTAAGGCTGATGTTGTGGTCTGTAGACAATGCTGTTTGAAATATTTCGTCCTGCCAATCGGTGTTGTGACTGCCTAAAGCGCCCACGACCTCAGCGGAGTTGGATTCATTTCTAAACAGATCGGTAATATACTGGCGATATTGACCCCCACTCAAAACGTCTAATTTGCCTATAGGATTTGCCACCGACACATTGGCATTGTAAGAAACTCGTGGCTTGGAATTGGCCCTTCCCTTCTTGGTGGTGATTATGATTACACCATTAGAACCGCGAGAGCCATAAATCGCTGTCGAAGAGGCATCTTTCAATACGGTAAATGTTTCTATATCTTCGGGGTTGATAAGGCTCAAAGCATTGGAAACTCCCTTGATGCCATCATTGTCGACGGGCAAGCCATCAATCACTATCAGAGGGTCGTTTGAAGCGCTAAGAGATGATCCCCCACGAATACGAATGGTGGCTCCACCTCCGGGAATACCGCCTGCCCCTATCACGTTTACTCCTGCAATCTTGCCGCTAAGCAGTTCTTGTGGCGTAGTGCTCAAGCCCTTATTCATACCCTCTGCCTTGATGGCAACTACCGAACCTGTGGCATCGTCTTTTTTTACCGACCCATAGCCGATAACAACAACATCGCCCAATAATACATCATCCTCATCGAGGGCAACAAAAATATTGCCGCCATTGGCTAGCACTTCTTTGGAAGAATATCCTATAGAAGAAATGCGCAACTTAGCTCCCTTGGGAGCCCTTATTTCAAACATTCCATCAATATCTGATGCCGTACCGATAGTGGTACCTACTACGATTACACTGGCTCCAATAACTTCGTCGCCAGTTATGGCATCTTTAATCGTTCCTTTCGTTATCTGCTCTTGCGCAAAAACAGGCAAAGAAAAGAATACGAAAGCAAGAAAGCCCAGTAACACCCTGATTGTTGGAAAAAACCTTTTTTTGTTCATGTATACATTGTTTAAGAGCTATTCTAAAATTAACCTTTCAGATGCCAATAAGGCGTATGCCAAAGCAAGAGTAAGGTTATATATAGAAGCTCCGTTAAAAATTAATAATACTTCTTAATTATTCACGGGTGCAAATGTAGTATTTATTCGCAGATAAATAATCACAATTTAGCCCTCATTAACACTTGAGTCTATTTGCATAGCACATAAACACCTGTATAACATGAACTAATAGCAATTTTTTTTTTTGATAACGAACATTCCTACCCGATAAATTAGATATTGAAAAAAAATAGAAGATACGATTACACTAGTATAAAAAAATACTCCTCATCGAGGAATTGCTTGATGAGGGATATACATTGGATGCTGCAGCCGAAAGGGTAAAACACAGATCGGATGCAAAGTGCATCAAGTTGCCACTACAAAAATATTAGCGACTTAGGAGAGATTCCAATTTGGAAATTCTCGCTTCCATCTCAGAGATTTCTTTCTTGTGTTTTGATTCTTGCTCTTTTATTGCCTCTACAAGTACGGGAATAATCTTATTGTAGTCCAGCGAATAATATCCATCTTCGCCTATACTAACGGCTTGAGGGATTATTGCTTCTACATCCTGTGCTATAAATCCTAGCTGCGACCTGTCGTCAAAATTTTTGCCTTCAAACTCCCCAGTCCTCCAGCTATAGGACACTCCTTGCAAGTCCAATATTTTCTGTAGAGATCCGCTCAAAGAGAGAATATCTTTTTTGAATCTGATATCAGAAATGGCTGTCCACCCTGTAGTGCCTCCAGATTTTCCATTTACATAAAATCTGTAGGAGGGGTCTGGCCTATTTGTGCCTATGCCCACTCCGTTTATGGTATAACTTTGCAAATTAATCCCGTATATTAGGTTTGCGATATTCAGCTCGTTTGACACAGAATCGCTAGACAAATGCGCACCATTTCCGATAGTAATATTGTTACTCCCAAACTTAAGACCAAGACCAGCATTAGCTCCTAGTGCTAAATTATAACTTCCTCTTTGCAAGTTGGAAATGGTGGACCTACCCAATGCAACATTTTGACTTCCTGCTTCTAAGTTCATTAATGATGCAGTTCCAATAGCACAATTGGAATTGCAGCCATTACCTACTCTCCCCGCAAGAAACATTGCCGAGGTACCAATTGCTAGGTTATCATCACCTTCCAAAATACCATGGAGTGACCCATAGCCTATTGCCATATTGCCAATACCCTTTCTCAAAAGTCGTAAAGCATAGGTTCCAATGGCGGTGTTTCGATACGAATCTTCGGAAACCCTTCCTAGAGCGTCAAAACCCACAACTGTTGTTTGCCAAGAATAAGGGGCTAGTTTTCCATTACCAATGGTAATACCATTTACCAATATGTTTTCAGCAACATCAAGTCTAGCTCTTGGAGTACTTGTACCTATGCCCACGAAATGATTTATCCCAGAAATTATCATTGCTTCAACATTTGCTGTCTTAAATACTAAAGGCTGTTGATTTATGGTACCTATAAAATTTTTTGAGTTAGGAGGAACTGTGTTTCCTTGCAATTTCCATAAATCGTTTTCAGAAACAGAGATGGGATTCCAGTCACGGCCATTCCAAACGTAAAATCCTATTGCTATACTGTTGATACTGCGTGAGTTGTACACAATTGTACCTGAAAGATGCAATGCATTATCTCGTTCTGCCACTGAGCTATTAGCATAATCCGTAAAATCGGTAGGGATATATTGCAAATCGGCTATTTCTACGCTAGGAAAGAGTAAGCCTCCCCTGTATCCCGATTTTGAATTTAGATCTAAGATGGCTCCCCTCACAGGAGTACTCCCATATCCTATTCGCACCTGAGCTTCAAGAGAAAAACTCCACAATAACATGCCAACCAATAGCAATTTGACCATAGATTCTGTATTCATTTAAAAACAATTTAATTATTAATTATTACAATTAAAGTTTGTAGGTACTCCAAATATATTTCAATATAGTAGAAGACTAAAAAACGTGCAAATATACTCAAATTAATAGATATAACAAATAAATTTATTCCACTAAAGCCAAACATACCTACATAATGGGGGAAATAAAAGCTAGCTTTTAACTATGATACTACCCATTGTCAAGACAGAAATATTTTTCCAAGCCTTCATGCAAAGATAATCCATAGATATTTTTATATCATTATCTGTAAGCACTTTAATAAATACATAGCTAGCAAATTGACTTCCCTAATCGGTATTGAAAAATAGTATTAGATACATACCAGCCTACGACGTAGCGAGTGTGCAAATCAATAATGGGTCAAGCATAGAACCCCATAAAAGGGAGTGTAATCCACTCCTATCTGGGCATATAAAACTTTAGTGTCCACTGTATTGCTGGATGACGATACTTTTTCTTTTGAAAAAACTTGTGCGAAATCTTTCAATGCCTCACTTTTTCATGATTCTAAGACTACTTTGCTCTTAAACTAGGCGCTGAATTTTCTTCTTGTTGTAATAATAAAATTTTAAAACGTAAATGCACGATTATTATCTTACATGAGCTGTCTAGTTATTGGGGAGTATTATAATTTCTTCAAAAAATGCTACCTTTCCCGTTTCTAAGTCATAATATGCTCCTACCATCTTTATCTCGCCCTTGTCTTCCATTTCTTTGAGGATGGGACTATTTTTGCGGATAAACTCTATGGTGTGACTCACATTGTTCATAGCTACCTCTTGAACGAAGTCCTCGTTTTTGGAGTTGCGCTGCCCCTCGCTTTTGGTACTCATCTCTACTGCTGGTTTGAGATTTTTCAATAAGGCTGTAAGATTGCCTAGCTCTACATTGTCGATAGCTCCTTTAACTGCACCACAGTGGTCGTGACCCATCACCACAAGAAGCTTGGCTCCAGCCACCTTGCACGAATATTCCATGCTGCCAAGAATGTCTACATTGGCAAAATTGCCTGCCACACGCACCACAAAGATGTCGCCCAAACTTTTGTCGAAAATATCTTCTACGGGCACCCTGCTATCAATACACGAGAGCACAACTGCCAGGGGGTGTTGCCCCTCAACGGCTTGAGTAACCAGCTTGGAGTGGTCGCGGGCGGTGAGTTCGCTATTGACAAAACGCTCATTGCCTTGCTTAAACTTCTCTATAATATCGTCAATGCTAAGCGTCGCTCTTACTTCTGCCGATATTACCTCCGTTCGCAAAAAAGATTCTTTAACCTCGCCTGTCTTGCCCTCACAACACGAATTTTTGGCTTCATTCTTACAACTCAAAGGAAGAAACAATAGAGAGCTCACAATAAGGGCTCCCAATACTTTTTTAATAATTGTTGCCATACGTAAATGTAAATTATTTGATAATTGATATTTGATATTGATCATGATCGTGATCGTGATCGTGATAATAAAAAAAAGGAGGAGGCTCTTCCAGTAATGAAAGCTCCTCCTCCTTAATAAGTCTGTATGCTGGGCTATAAATAAGCACCGCATACGCTATATTCAAATAAAAGAGAGTCCCTAATCTTTCAAGGTAGCAAAACTTTTATTCCTACTTGCCGAATGAGCTGGAGCCTTATCTATTTCATCTTTGCTTGCGACAATCAGTTTATCGTAATCTCTCCATCCCGTACCTGCTGGTATGAGGTGTCCGCAGATTACATTTTCTTTCATGCCCTCAAGCCTATCAATCTTTCCATTGATTGCAGCCTCATTTAGCACCTTAGTTGTCTCTTGGAAAGAAGCCGCCGACATAAAGCTTGTTGTTTGCAATGCTGCACGGGTGATTCCTTGCAGAATCTGGCTTGCTGTTGCAGGTATAGCATCGCGCACCTCCACCATCTTAAGGTCGCGGCGACGCAAGGAACTATTTTCGTCCCTTAGCTTGCGAGCTGTAACGATTTGCCCAGGCAAAAGATTGGGAGAATCGCCACTGTCAATCACAACTTTCTTGCCCCAAGTTCTGTCATTTTCTTCCATCACACTACTCTTATCAGCAAGTTGCTGCTCAAGAAAGCGAGTATCTCCAGGTTCTATGATTTCTACCTTACGCATCATTTGACGAACAATTACCTCAAAATGCTTATCGTTGATCTTTACTCCCTGAAGACGATATACGTCCTGAACCTCATTAACTATATATTCCTGAACGGCAGTAGGTCCACTGATAGCTAAAATATCAGAAGGCGTAGTTGCACCTTCCGACAATGGAGTACCAGCACGAACGAAGTCATTTTCTTGCACCAATATTTGTTTGGAAAGCTGCACCATATAGGTCTTAAACTCCCCTGTTTTGGAGGTTACGAGCACTTCCCTATTACCTCTCTTGATTTTTCCAAAAGAAACTTCCCCGTCAATTTCTGATACTACAGCAGGATTTGATGGATTTCTAGCCTCAAACAACTCAGTCACCCTAGGCAAACCTCCGGTAATATCGCCAGTTTTACCCACGGCCCTAGGTATTTTTACAAGCACCTCACCAGTGGCAATTAAGTCGCCATCATCTTTTATTATGTGGGCACCCACAGGTAGGTTGTAAGAACGAATAACCGAACCATCCTCATCCAAAATCTGAGCTGAAGGAACCTTTGTCTTGTCGCGAGATTCTATAATAATCTTTTCTTTCAAGCCCGTTTGATCATCAAACTCTACCTTAAAGGTAACATTTTCAATAAGGCTATCAAAACCAATTTTACCTGTTACCTCAGAAACTATTACAGCATTAAAGGGATCCCATTCTATTATTACATCATCTTTCTTAACCTTGTCTCCACTATTAAAGAAAAGCTTGGAAGAATATGGTATGTTGTGAGTATTGAGTACAATCTTTGTCTTGGGGTCTATTATTCGCAGCTCCGACAAGCGGCTCACTACAATCTGAACGCTCCCTCCAGAGGTGTCGATAGAAGCAACAGTACGTAATTCGTCAATCTCAAGCACGCCTTCATATTTTGAAACCACCTTGTTTTCGGTGGCAATATTGGAGGCAATACCCCCTACGTGGAAGGTACGAAGTGTAAGCTGTGTTCCTGGCTCTCCAATAGACTGGGCTGCAATAACTCCTACCGCCTCTCCCATTTGAACCATTCTGCCAGAGGCAAGATTCCTACCATAACACTTACCACAAACGCCCTTCTTGGATTCGCAGGTAAGTACCGAACGAATTTCTACCCTTTCTATGGGTGAAGATTGAATAATTGCCGCCTTATCTTCATCAATTTCATCGCCTGCTTCAACAATGGTATCACCAGAAATAGGATGAAATACATCGTGCACAGAAACACGTCCTAAAACACGCTCGTAAAGAGAAGCGATTATTTCCTCATTGTTTTTAAGCTCTGTACAAACCAGACCTCTCAAAGTGCCACAGTCAACCTCATTGATAATCACATCATGCGATACATCAACCAAGCGACGTGTCAAATATCCTGCATCTGCTGTTTTTAGTGCAGTGTCGGCCAGACCCTTACGAGCACCGTGGGTGGAGATAAAATACTCCAAAACCGACAAGCCTTCCTTGAAGTTTGCAAGAATAGGATTTTCGATAATTTGTCCTCCTCCGGCTCCACTCTTTTGTGGTTTTGCCATCAATCCACGCATTCCCGAAAGCTGACGAATCTGCTCTTTTGATCCACGTGCACCAGAGTCCAACATCATATATACGGAGTTGAAACCTTGATCATCTTCTATGAGTTGCTTCATCAAAATACCCGAAAGGCGTGAATTGATGTGCGTCCAAGTGTCAATGATTTGGTTGTATCTCTCATTGAAGGTAATGAAACCCATATTGTAATTAGACAAGATGGTTTCTACCTCGGCATATCCTTCTTTTACTAATATCTCTTTTTCCTTAGGAATAATAATATCGTCGAGGTTGAACGACAAACCTCCCTTAAAGGCCATATGGAAACCTAAATCCTTTATTTCATCGAGGAATTGGGCTGTAACGGCAACGCCACAAACCTTAATTACATCGCCAATAATGTCTCGCAGAGATTTCTTTGAAAGTACCTCGTTGATATACCCTACTTCTTTGGGCACAATTTCGTTTACCATTACCCTTCCAACCGAAGTTTCACGCATCACATTGACAATATTTCTATTTTCATCTATGTCATCAACATAAATTTTGATAGGTGCGTGTATGCTTACCTTGCCTTCGTTGTATGCTATAATAGCCTCTTCCGGTCCGTAAAATACCAGACCGTCGCCCTTTGCTCCTGGGCGTATCTTTGTGATATAATACAATCCCAAAACCATGTCCTGCGAAGGTACTGTGATAGGAGCTCCATTGGCGGGGTTCAATATATTGTGTGAAGCCAACATCAACATTTGGGCTTCTAATACGGCATCATTTCCCAGAGGAAGATGCACCGCCATTTGGTCGCCATCGAAGTCGGCATTGAAAGCTGTACATGCCAGGGGGTGCAATTGTATTGCCTTACCTTCTATCATTTTAGGCTGAAAGGCCTGTATGCCCAATCGGTGAAGTGTTGGCGCACGGTTTAGTAGCACGGGATGGCCCTTCATTACATGTTCCAATATATCCCAAACAATGGGTTCCTTTCTATCTACTATCTTCTTTGCCGATTTCACTGTTTTTACTATGCCTCTGTCTATCAACTTACGAATAACAAAGGGTTTGAACAATTCGGCAGCCATATTTTTAGGGATACCGCATTCGTGCATCTTCAAATTTGGTCCTACCACAATAACCGAACGGGCAGAGTAATCGACACGCTTACCCAATAGATTTTGACGAAAACGTCCCTGCTTTCCTTTCAAACTGTCGGAAAGAGATTTTAAGGGCCTATTGGCATCGGTTTTTACAGCACTAGACTTCCTAGAGTTGTCGAATAAAGAATCTACCGACTCCTGAAGCATTCGCTTTTCATTACGCAAAATAACGTCGGGAGCTTTGATGTCTATCAATCGCTTCAAGCGGTTGTTGCGAATAATAACGCGGCGGTAAAGGTCGTTGAGGTCGGAAGTAGCAAAACGCCCTCCATCCAAAGGCACCAAGGGGCGCAGTTCGGGGGGAATGACAGGTACTATTTTTACAATCATCCATTCAGGCTGGTTCTTTCCTTTTGAGGCACGGAAAGCTTCAACAACTTGAAGGCGCTTGAGAGCCTCGTTTTTCCTTTGCTGCGAGGTATCGTTACTTGCCTTGTGGCGTAAATCGTAGGATAGAGTATCCAAATCTAAGCGCGAAAGCAGATCAAAAAGTGCTTCAGCACCCATTTTTGCAATAAACTTATCCGGATCTGTATCTTCGAGCAACTGGTTTTCTTTTGGTAGGCTATCAAGAATATCTAAATACTCCTCTTCCGACAACAAATCATTGACTGATCTATCGCTTATAATTCCTGCCTGAATCACTACGTAACGCTCGTAATAAATCACAGAATCCAATTTTTTTGTTGGTAAGCCCAGCAAATACCCTATCTTATTGGGTAAGGAGCGAAAATACCATATATGAGCTACTGGAACAACCAAATGGATATGCCCCATGCGCTCTCTTCGCACTTTTTTCTCTGTCACTTCAACTCCACATCTATCACAAACGATACCCTTGTAGCGTATGCGTTTGTATTTGCCACAATGGCATTCGTAATCCTTCACAGGACCAAAAATACGCTCGCAAAACAAGCCATCTCTCTCGGGCTTGTATGTGCGGTAGTTGATTGTTTCGGGTTTCAAAACCTCACCACTGGAATTTCCCAATATTAAATCGGGTGATGCCAAACCAATAGATATTTTGGTGAAATTTGTTTTTATCTTATTCTCTTTTCTGAAAGCCATACTAAAGGTAATTATGAATTATGAATCATGGATTATCTGCCCAAAGGCAAATAATCCATACTAAAAAGATCTTAATCGAGGGTCACATTCAAGGCCAAACCTTTCATCTCATGCAATAATACATTGAGTGATTCAGGTATGCCTGCTGGTGGCATAGGATCGCCCTTAACAATGGCTTCGTAAGCCTTGGAACGCCCTATTACATCATCTGATTTGATGGTCAATATTTCTTGCAAAATATGTGAGGCCCCAAAGGCTTCAAGAGCCCAAACCTCCATCTCTCCAAAACGCTGACCTCCAAACTGAGCTTTACCTCCCAATGGCTGTTGCGTAATCAAGGAATAAGGCCCTATCGAACGAGCGTGCATCTTGTCTTCAACCATGTGTCCTAATTTCAACATATAGATGACTCCTACCGTGGCTGGTTGATCAAAACGTTCGCCCGTACCTCCATCATAGAGATAAGTTTTTCCATATTGAGGAACTCCAGCCTTTTCAGTCCATTCGTTGAGGTCATCAATTGATGCTCCATCAAAGATAGGTGTAGCAAATTTCAATCCTAGATTTTTTCCTGCCCAGCCCAATACGGTCTCAAAAATCTGACCTAGGTTCATACGCGAAGGCACCCCTAGCGGGTTAAGAACAATATCTACTGGCGTTCCATCTTCCAAGAAAGGCATATCCTCAGGTCGCACAATGCGCGAGACGATACCTTTATTTCCATGGCGGCCAGCCATCTTATCGCCAACTTGCAATTTCCTTTTCTTGGCTATATAAACTTTAGCCATTTGTATTATTCCTGTTGGCAACTCGTCACCAATGGTGAGATCAAACTTCTGACGTTTTAGCTCGCTATCGTATTCCTTAAATTTCTTTAAGTAGTTGACGATAACATCCCTTATCATTTCGTTTTTTACAGGGTCTACTGTCCATTTGCTTACTTGCACAGCATTGTAGTCGAGCTTAATCAAGTCTGTTGGTGTAAACTTAATGCCCTTAGGTATTAAGTCTGTATTCATAAAGTCTTTGACTCCTTGCGAAGTCTTTCCTTGTGTTAATACCAAGAGCTTCTGAATCAATGTATCTTTTAGTCCCTGAGTTTTTATCTCAAACGCATCATCCAATTTGGGCAACAAAGCCTTGTCTGTCAATTTTGACTTCCTTTTCTTTACAGCCTTTGAAAACAAACTTGTTCTTACAACAACTCCTCTTAGTGAGGGTGTTGCCTTTAGCGAGGCATCTTTTACATCACCAGCCTTATCACCAAAGATAGCCCTCAAAAGCTTCTCTTCAGGCGAAGGGTCTGACTCTCCCTTTGGAGTAATTTTGCCGATAAGAATATCTCCTGGCTCAACTCTTGCTCCTACCCTAATGATGCCATTTTCATCCAAATCTTTGGTGGCTTCCTCACTAACGTTGGGTATGTCGGAAGTCAACTCCTCAACCCCACGCTTGGTCTCTCTTACTTCAAGAATGTATTCGTCTACATGCACCGAGGTAAAAACATCCTCGCTCACTACACGTTCGTTGATTACTATGGCATCCTCAAAATTATACCCCTTCCAAGGCATGAAAGCAACCATTAAGTTTTTTCCTAGGGCCAATTCTCCCTGTTGAGTGGAATATCCTTCGGTAAGCATCTGACCTTCAAACACCATATCGCCCTTTCGGCATATTGGCCTTAAGTCGATCACTGTATTCTGGTTTGTTTTTCTAAACTTAGGAATTTTGTAAGATTTTATATTGCTATCAAAACTCACAAATTCCTTATCTTCATCTCTGTTGTAAGAAATGTCAATACGGGAAGCATCAACATAAATTACTACCCCATCGCCCTCAGCAGTCACTTGCGAACGAGAATCTTGTATGAGCTGACCTTCCAAACCTGTTCCCACAACTGGGGAATCAGAAATTAGTAAGGGCACCGCCTGACGCATCATATTAGAGCCCATCAAGGCGCGGTTTGCATCGTCATGCTCTAAGAAGGGTATCAAGGAGGCTGCAATAGAGGCTATCTGTGTAGGAGATACATCCATCAATTCTACCTGAGAGGGTTCTACAAGAGGATAATCAGCACCTTGTCTAGCCTTAACTTTAGAACGTATAAAAAATCCATCTTCATTCAATGGAGCATTTCCCTGAGCTATAATTTTATCTTCCTCTTCTTCGGCCGTCAAATAAACAATACCCTCTTCAGTAACATCTACCTTTGCATCTTTAACCGTGCGATAGGGAGTTTCTATAAAACCTAGGTTGTTGATTTTGGCATATACACAAAGGGAGGAAATCAATCCAATATTTGGGCCTTCGGGGGTTTCGATAGGACAAAGTCGTCCGTAGTGGGTAAAATGCACATCTCGCACCTCAAAACCAGCTCTTTCTCTCGAAAGTCCACCTGGCCCCAAGGCCGACATACGTCGCTTGTGTGTTATTTCGGCCAATGGATTCGTTTGATCCATAAATTGTGATAGGGCATTCGTTCCGAAGAATGAATTTACTACCGAAGAAATTGTTTTTGCATTGATAAGGTCAATGGGCGTAAATACCTCATTGTCTCTAACATTCATGCGTTCGCGAATTGTTCTTGCCATACGAGCAAGCCCAACACCAAACTGGTTATATAATTGTTCGCCAACAGTACGAACACGACGGTTGCTGAGGTGGTCGATGTCGTCAATATTGGCTTTGGAATTAATCAATTCTATTAGATACTTGATGATTTCAATGATGTCTTCTTTGGTCAATACCTTAACATCAATACCAGTCGTAAGATTCAATTTTTTATTGATTCTATAACGCCCTACCTCACCAAGATCATATCTTTTTTCGGAGAAAAATAAGTTGTGAATAACTTCTCTCGCACTAGCATCATCGGCAGGATCTGCATTGCGCAGCTGACGATAAATATAAACCACAGCATCTCGTTCAGAGTTGCTAGGGTCTTTTTGTAATGTATTGTAAATAATTGCATAGTCCGAAAGATTTTGATCTTCCCTATGCAACAATATATGCTGAACTCCAGAGCCAAGAATTTCGTCCAAATGATTTTGCTCCAGAACAACTTCTCTGTCAATAATTACTTCATTGCGCTCTATAGATACTACTTCGCCAGTATCTTCGTCAACGAAATCTTCTACCCAAGTTTTCAAAACCCTAGCAGCAAGTTTCCTTCCAATAATTTTAGCTAAGTTGGTCTTGTTTACCTTAATCTCTTCGGCTAAGTTGAATATTTCAAGAATATCTTTGTCACTCTCAAAGCCAATTGCTCTTAGCAGAGTGGTTACTGGCAATTTTTTCTTCCTATCAATGTAGGCATACATGACATTATTAATATCTGTAGCAAATTCTATCCACGAACCCTTAAAAGGAATAATTCGAGCCGAATATAGCTTTGTGCCATTGGTGTGCGTGCTCTGTCCAAAGAACACTCCAGGCGATCTATGCAGTTGGGAAACCACAACACGCTCAGCCCCATTGATGACAAAAGTTCCTTTTTCTGTCATATAAGGAATAGGACCTAAATATACGTCCTGAACAACTGTATCGAAATCCTCATGATCGGGATCGGTACAGTACAATTTTAATTTTGCTTTTAAAGGTACGCTATAAGTGAGCCCCCTTTCAACACACTCATCAATTGCATAACGAGGAGGATCAATATAATAATCTAAGAACTCTAAAACAAAATTATTACGGGTATCTGCTATGGGAAAATTTTCTGCAAAAACCTTAAACAAACCCTCATTTTTCCTTTTTTCGGGAGGGGTATCTAACTGAAGAAAGTCTTGGAATGACTTCAATTGCACACCAAGAAAATCCGGATATGGATATGGATTCTTAATGGAGGCAAAGTTAACTCTTTGATTATTAATTGTTGAAGACATCTTTTGCTGGATTTTGAACTTGTTTATATAAGAGACACAAAAAGGTTAAGAACCTTCTGTCAAAGAAGATTCCTAACCATAACCTAAAACTAGGATTTATTACTTAAGTTCAACCTGAGCTCCAGCTTCTTCTAGTTGTTTTTTCAAAGCATTTGCTTCGTCTTTAGCTACACCTTCTTTGATGTTGCTAGGAGCTCCGTCTACTAAATCTTTGGCTTCTTTAAGCCCAAGACCTGTCAATTCTTTTACCAATTTTACAATTGCTAGTTTATTAGCACCTATCTCTTTCAATACTACATCGAAAGAAGTTTTTTCTTCTGCAGCAACAGCATCACCGCCAGCAGCTGGTCCGGCTACAGCAACAGCTGCAGCAGCTGGCTCAATTCCGTACTCGTCTTTTAGGATAGTTGCTAGTTCGCTTACTTCTTTTACTGTCAAGTTTACTAATTGTTCAGCAATTGCTTTCAAATCTGCCATTTTTTTGTATGAATTAAATGTTTATTAATCTATTGAATTTATTTTTTTGATAAGGTCTCTAGCACTCCATGAATGGTTTGACCTCCTGATTGTAGAGCCGAAATAACGTTCTTGGCGGGCGATTGCAATAGCATGATAACCTCACCAATCAATTCTTCTTTACTCTTAATATTTACAAGCGCATCTAAGTGCTCTGCACCAATATAAAAACTTTCTTGGGCATAAGCGGCCTTTAGCTGAGGAATGCCTGTTGCTTTTCCGGTAGTCTTGATTAGCTTTGCTGGCAAACTGGCTACGTTCGTAAACATAACCGCAGTATTACCTACCAAGCATTCGTCAAGCGAGGAAAAATCTCCTTCAACATTTTCCAAGGCTTTTTTTAGAAGAGTGTTTTTTACAACCACCAATTTGATGTCTTGCTTGTGACACTCTGCTCGCAGTTGACTTGTTTTTTCTGCATTTAATCCAGCAATATTTACCAAATAAAAATGCGCATACTCACCAATAGTTGAGCCTAATTGTTCTATAACAGCTATTTTATTTTCCTTTCTCATCTTTCAAATATTTTAATTTTCATCCAGTGATTTCGGGTCAATTTTGATACCCGGACTCATAGTACTTGAAAGAAAAATACTCTTAATATAGATTCCTTTAGCAGCACTTGGCTTCAATTTATTTATTGTTGCCAAAAATTCTTTAGCATTCTCTCTTATCTGATCTTCGGAAAAAGATACCTTACCAACTGCCGTGTGCACTATTCCTGCCTTGTCAACCTTAAAATCAATTTTTCCTTGCTTGACTTCTTTGACAGCAGTAGCCACATCATTAGTTACAGTACCACTCTTTGGATTAGGCATCAAGCCTCTAGGTCCTAATACACGACCCAAAGCACCTATCTTACCCATGATGGCTGGCATAGTGATGATTACATCAATATCAGTCCATCCTCCCTTAATCTTTTCAATATATTCGTCAAGTCCCACATGATCAGCTCCTGCCTCTTTCGCTGCAGCTTCTAAATCGGGAGTACATAATACTAAAACTCTTATTTCTTTTCCTGTTCCATGTGGCAAAGAAACAACACCTCTCACCATTTGGTTAGCTTTCCTAGGATCAACACCTAGCCTAACATCAACATCAACAGAGGCATCAAACTTCACTGAAGTAATTTCCTTCACCAAAGCTGAAGCATCTTTGAGAGAATAAAGTTTCTCTGAATCTACTTTGCCGAAAGCTAACTTCTGTTTTTTTGTAAGTTTACTCATTTTAAAAGAAGTTTAATTAGTTACAGGGAATGCCCCTTTTACTGATATACCCATGCTTCTAGCTGTTCCTGCAACTATTTTCATAGCTGATTCTTGGCTAAAGCAGTTCAAATCTACCATCTTATCATCAGCAATTGTCCTCACCTGATCCCAAGATATTTCTGCTACCTTGTTTCTGTTAGGTTCTGCCGATCCGCTCTTTAGCTTTGTTATTTCTAACAATTGTATTGCTACTGGCGGCGTTTTGACAATAAAATCGAACGATTTATCAGCATAATATGTTATTACAACCGGCAATATTTTTCCTGCTTTGTCTTGAGTTCTGGCATTAAATTGCTTGCAAAACTCCATAATATTAATACCCTTAGAACCCAATGCAGGCCCTACAGGGGGAGAAGGATTTGCAGCTCCTCCTTTAATCTGCAACTTTAGTTGCCCAGCAATTTCCTTAGCCATTTTTAATAATAAATTTAATTTTATTGATACTCCAATAACGAAAATACGATTTAGCAAGCGTAACCTTTACCAAACCTATTCTTTTTCTACTTGTAAGTAGCCCAACTCCAAAGGAGTTTTTCTACCAAAAATCTTTACCATCACTTTAAGTTTCTTTTTTTCTGCATTCACCTCTTCGATGACTCCATGAAAACCACTAAAAGGACCGTAAGCAACTTTTATGGTGTCGCCAACATAGAAGTCTACATCAATCTCGCCTGTTAGCTCCTGCAATTCATCGACTTTGCCGAGAATCCTATCAACCTCCGATTGACGTAAAGGAACAGGCTTGCCTCCACCTAAAAAGCCAATAACGAAATTAACATTTTTTAAGAAGTGCATTACTTCACCTACCAAAGCTGCTTCTATGATAATATACCCCGGAAGGTATGCTCTCTCTTTCAGCACTTTTTTGCCGTTTCTTACGGTAAAAACTTTCTCTGTAGGAATAAGTATTTGAGAGATGTAATCTGTCAATCCTGCATTCTTTATTTCAGCCTCAAGATATTCTTTAACTTTATTTTCCTTCCCACTTACAGCACGAAGGACGTAAAATTTCTTTTCAATGTCAGACATGCTTTATTAAAAGAAATTTCCGTAAAAAAGTTTAATCATATTCTCAAAACCTAAGTCGATTACAAACACAATAGCAGACATGATAAGGGAAGCTACCAAAACTACAACTGCACTGTTCGACAATTCTGCCCTAGTGGGCCACGACACCTTATATACAAGTTCGTTATAAGATTCTTTAATATAAGTAATTATCTTTTTCATCTAATTTATAGATTTTTTTTTAGCACGGGTCGAGAGACTCGAACTCCCGACACCTGGTTTTGGAGACCAGTGCTCTACCAACTGAGCTAGACCCGTAAATAATAATTGTGAATACTGTAAATTTGAAATTTAAAATTTGAGAGGAATTATTTCAGTCCTCTCAAATTTATAATATATCAAATTTATTCGATGATTTCTGTGATCTGTCCAGCTCCAACTGTTCTACCTCCTTCACGGATAGCAAAACGAAGTCCTTCGCTACATGCTACAGGGTAAATCAATTCTACTAAGATAGATACGTTATCACCAGGCATTACCATTTCTGTTCCTTCTGGAAGAGTAATCTCTCCAGTTACGTCAAGCGTACGAATATAAAACTGTGGACGGTATTTGTTGTGGAATGGTGTGTGACGACCTCCTTCTTCTTTCTTCAAGATATAAACCTCAGCCTTAACTTTTGTGTGAGGAGTAATTTTTCCTGGGTGAGTGATAACCATACCACGCTTGATATCATCTTTATCAACACCACGAAGCAACAATCCTACGTTGTCACCAGCTTGTCCGTCATCAAGTATCTTGCGGAACATTTCAACACCAGTAACAACTGATTTTCTTCCTTCAGCTCCAAGACCAATAATTTGAACCTCTTCGCCAGTATGTATTTTACCTGTTTCGATACGACCAGTAGCAACTGTTCCACGACCAGTAATAGAGAATACGTCTTCAACAGGCATCAAAAATGGCTTATCTACATCGCGTGGAGGTAGTGGAATCCAGGTATCGACAGCTTCCATCAATTCAAGAATTTTTTCTTCCCACTGAGGTATACCGTTGAGTCCTCCCAAGGCAGAACCTTGAATGAAAGGAGTGTTATCTCCATCAAATTGATAGAAAGAAAGCAATTCTCTCATTTCCATTTCAACCAATTCCAACATCTCAGCATCTTCAACAATGTCGCATTTGTTCATAAATACAACAAGTTTAGGTACATTTACCTGGCGAGCCAAAAGAATGTGTTCGCGAGTTTGAGGCATAGGACCATCAGTTGCAGCAACTACAATGATAGCACCATCCATTTGAGCAGCACCTGTAACCATGTTCTTTACGTAGTCGGCGTGACCTGGACAGTCTACGTGAGCATAGTGACGATTAGCTGTTTCGTATTCTACGTGAGATGTATTAATGGTAATACCTCTTTCTTTTTCTTCTGGAGCATTGTCAATCTGATCGAATGACTTTGTCTCACAAAAACCCTTTTTTGACAATACTGCTGTAATAGCAGCTGTCAAAGTAGTTTTACCGTGGTCTACGTGACCAATTGTTCCGATGTTAACGTGGGGTTTCGACCGGTTAAAATGTTCTTTTGCCATAATTAAATGATCTTTATATATTTGTTAATGATTTCCTATTATTTATTATAAATTACTTATTCTCTAAACACTTCAAAAAAAAATTAAATAATTCGTAATTTACAATTCGTAATTATTTCTTTTATCGAGCCGATGACGGGAATTGAACCCGTGACCTCTTCCTTACCAAGGAAGTGCTCTACCGCTGAGCTACATAGGCAAAAGAGCGAAAGACGGGGCTCAAACCCGCGACCCTCAGCTTGGAAGGCTAATGCTCTATCAACTGAGCTACTTTCGCAATTAAATCTTTACAACTTATATTTGACAAATTTACAAATGCAAACTTTACAAAAAAAATTGAAAGACCATAACTTGTGGGCAGTGGAGGATTCGAACCTCCGAAGACGTAAGTCAACTGAGTTACAGTCAGTCCCATTTGGCCACTTTGGTAACTGCCCTTTTATTCTATACTTTTATTCTATACTTTTATTGCCTAGTTACATAAGCATTCACTATTTCTAAAAAATACCAACAAACACGCTTGTTTGCTAAAAGCATAAATAAAACTCCTCTTTCAAAAACAAAATCTCTTTTGAGCCTCTTGTCGGATTCGAACCAACGACCCCGAGA
>BHEP01000021.1 GCA_003851245.1 Bacteroidales bacterium
ATTTTGAGCTATAAATAAGAGTAAAACCTTGGCATTTTACATTATATTGCGAGTGTATGTTGTTGATTACCTTGACTTTAAGCATGTGTATTGTTATATAAAAAAAATAATTGAGGGCGCAAAGGTATATATATAAATAATTCTATGCAACAATAAACAGATTTTGTTTGTTTTTTAGTTGAGTGAGTGTCTGTTTTTATACTTATAATAAATAAAAAAGCAGGTATGAAATTAATTTCATACCTGCTTTTTTATTTTAAAGTCCTATGTAAAAATATACTACTTCTCTTGGGAATAAAATTCCTTAGCAGCAATGCAAAGTTGCTCATGCCAGTCTTTCCCAAATTTGCGTATAAGAGGCTCTTCAAGAAACTGATAAACGCGAATACCCTCACGCCTTCCCATGGCGATGGCAGGCTTGCATACCGACCATCGATGATAATTTACTGCCGTAAAATCCCTGTGCTTGGTAAGTCTAATGGGATATAGGTGGCAGGAAATAGGTTTATAAAAATCCGTTTTCCCTGCTCTAAATGCTTTTTCTATGGCACAAATGCAAGTGCCGTCCTTGGTATAAGTTGTAAAAACACAGTCCTTACCATTGACGATGGAGGTAACGTGTTCTCCATCGTCTTGGTCAATGTAAGTAACTCCTTGTGTGTTTATTAGCTCCTGTGCGGCGGGCGACAAATCGTCCCATACTATGGGGAGAACGGCCTCTAATAGGGCTATTTCCTCATTCGCAACAGGTGCACCCGATTCGCCTTCAATGCAGCATTCGCCTTTGCATTGCGACAAATCGCAGCAAAACATTTCCTCAAGTATGTCGAGGCTTATGATGGTATCTTCTATTTGAAGCATGTAGGGTTTTTAATGTTTTATTTTAATGAATAAGGATTTTTCCCGTCATTTCTTCTGGTTGCTCAATGCCTAAAAGTTTACAGATCGAAGGAGCTACATCCGCAAGGATACCATTGTCCAGTATAACATTCATATTTTTTTCTGAAACAAAGACAAAGGGCACAGGATTGAGCGAGTGCGCTGTATTGGGACTTCCATCCTCGTTGAGGGCATGGTCGGCATTGCCATGATCGGCAATGATAATGGATTCATAACCATTGGCCATGGCGGTTTCTATTGTTTCTTTCAAACAAGTATCCACAGCCACAATTGCTTTTTGGATGGCATCGTAAACCCCAGTATGTCCCACCATATCGCCATTGGCAAAGTTGACCACAATAAAGTCGAAGCTTTGTTTTTTGATTGCATCTACCAAGGCATCTTTCACCTCGAAGGCACTCATTTCGGGCTTTAGGTCGTAGGTTGCCACCTTTGGCGACGGCACCAATATGCGTTGCTCTCCCTCAAAAGGAGCTTCTTGCCCTCCATTGAAAAAGAAGGTTACATGGGCATATTTTTCTGTTTCAGCCATGTGCAATTGGCTAAGCCCTAGGCTTGAAATATATTCGCCAAGGGTTTTGTGTACATTGTCTTTGTCGAAAAGGATATTCATTCCCTTAAACTTAGAGTCGTAGGGAGTCATCGTAAAATATTGTAGGTCGGCAACTGTTTTCATACCAAATTCGGGCATGTCTTCCTGTGTCAGAACGATGGTAAGTTCCTTTGCCCTATCATTGCGATAGTTAAAGAAAATCACAACATCGCCAGGCTCAATCGTAGCCAGGGCCTTACCATTTTCTACACACACAATGGGTTTGATAAATTCGTCGCTTACTCCCGCATCATACGATGCCTGAATTGCCGCAACAGGATCTTGGCTTGCTTCACCCCGCCCATTTACCAGCAAATCGTAAGACTCCTTGACTCGTTCCCATCTTTTGTCTCTGTCCATGGCATAATAACGACCTATCACCGATGCTATTTTTCCTGTCGATGTCTTTAGGTGCTTTTGTAGGTCTTCGATAAACCCCTTACCACTTTTGGGATCGGTATCACGACCATCCATAAAGCAGTGTACAAAAGTTTTTTCTACTCCATAAGTTTTGGCAATATCCGTAAGTTTGAAAAGATGCTCTAAGGAGCTATGTACCCCACCGTTTGAAACCAGTCCCAAAAGATGTATTTGCTTGTTGTTTTCTTTGGCATAAGTATATGCCTTCTTAATATTTGGATTGTCCGAAATGGTATTTTCCCGGCATGCCTTGTTTATCTTTACTAGATCTTGGTATACAATTCTGCCTGCGCCTATGTTTAGGTGTCCAACCTCAGAATTGCCCATTTGTCCTTCGGGAAGGCCAACATCTTTGCCCGATGCTTCCAATTGCGAATGTGGATAAGTATTCATCAAATGATCCCAGAAAGGAGTTGGGGTATTGAAAATAACATCATCCTTTTTATGATCTCCCAAACCCCATCCATCGAGGATAACCAGTAGTGCTTTATTGCTCATAACTTATGTTTTGTAATTTGTTTTGTAAAATTTTACTGCAAAGGTACAAACAAAATAATTATTAGCCACTAATAGAGGTTAATTATAAGAATTTAGTAATTTTGTGCGCATGATAAGAATTGAAGAGAATTACTGCCTTTTGGAGCACAATACTTTTGGTATAGATGTTAAAACTCGGTGGTTTATAGAATATGGTACTGAGGAAGATCTGTCGAAGATACTGCGGGATGAATATTTCTTTTCCTTGGCATTTCGCCATATAGGGCAGGGCAGTAATCTCTTGTTTCTTGGCGATTATGATGGGCTTATCCTTCATTCGGTCATTAAAGACATAGAAATTGTGGAGGAAAGCGAAGAAGAGATTTCCCTGAAAGTGGGGGCTGGAATGGTATGGGACGACTTGGTGGCATATTGCGTAAATAACAATTGGGGAGGTATAGAAAATCTATCGCTCATACCTGGAGAAGTTGGGGCATCAGCTGTTCAGAACATTGGAGCCTATGGAGTGGAAGTTTCTGAAAGGATTATCGAAGTACATGCTTACAATATAGAGACTCAGAAAAAATGCGTTTTCTCAAATGCCGATTGTCGCTTTGCCTATAGACAAAGTATTTTCAAAACAGAGGCCAAAGGATGTTTTTTTATCACTCATGTGGTATTTAAATTAGACAAACGACCAAAATTTAATACTACCTACGATAAGCTTAAAGATTTTATCGATCAAGAATCGGAAATCACCCTAAAGTCCATTCGCCAATCGGTAATAAAGATCAGAGAAAGCAAACTGCCCGATCCCAAGGTGCAGGGCAATGCTGGCAGTTATTTTATGAACCCTTATGTAGGCAAAAATATATATGAGTCCTTATTGAAAAAATATCCTACAATGCCACATTATCCAATTTCGGATACCGAGGTAAAAGTTCCCGCCGCTTGGATGATAGAGCAATGTGGTATGAAAGGCACTCGTTTTGGACAAGCAGGAGTGCACGACAAGCAGGCATTGGTGCTTGTAAACTTGGGAGGAGCTACCGGCGATGAAATTGCTCTATTGGCAGAAGAGGTGCGGAGAAAAGTGGTGGAAATGTTTGGTATAGAGCTACAACCTGAAGTTAATTACCTGTGATGAAGCTAAGATTTTTAGGAACAGGCACCTCTACCGGCAATCCTGAAATAGGCTGCCATTGCGAGGTCTGCCGCTCGCAAGATCCCAAAGATAATCGACTAAGGGCTTCTGTTTTGATACAAAGCCATGGCAAGAACATATTGATAGACTGCGGTCCTGATTTTCGTATGCAAATGCTAGAAACATTAAAATATCAGCCCCAAATAAATAGGCTTGACGCTGTATTGCTTAGCCATGAGCACTACGACCATGTGGGAGGAATCGACGACTTGCGGCCTTTCTGTAAGCATGCTGCGGTAAATATCTATGGCGAATCGTCCTTGACTGCAACAATTAAAGAGCGGATGCCTTATGCTTTTGGCGAAAATAAATATCCAGGAACTCCCTCTATTAACTTGCATGCCATTGATTTAAATCCTTTTGTGGTAGAGGGAATTGAAATTAAGCCCATTCGTATTATGCACGCAAAACTCCCCATTATGGGCTACCGTATTGGCGCATTGGCATACCTTACCGACGTCAAAACCATACCCGAAGAGTCCTTTGCTCTGCTGGAGAACCTAGATGTTTTGATCATTGATGCCCTGCGCCCTCAAGCGCATATTTCCCACCAAACAATAGACGAAGCGCTTGCGCATATAGAACGTATCAAGCCCCAAAAAGCTTACCTCATTCATATGAGCCACGATTTTGGACTCCATGCCCTGATGGAGAAACAAATGCCCCAAAATGTATTTGTTGCTTACGATGGCTTGGAACTCACAATTGCAGAAGCGCTGAGTACCCATTGAAAAAATTATGCTCATCACTTTTTAAACGGTGAGCATAATTTACTTCTATGCAAATTCGTAATTGCAGAATTAAATGTTGACCCTTAGAAATACAATTTATAAAAGAATGTGCATCTTATGCCCAAATTGCAAAGAATAATGCTTATACTTGCAGTCAAATTGCTAATAAAGAAGCTTTGTATATGCTGGTAGGAATTGCTGCAAGAGGTATAAAAGGTCTGAAATGATCATTGCAATTGCCTACAAGCTGCATGCGGAGTTTGCAGGTGGTAATTGTTATGTAAGTTATCAAGTTGTAATCCCGTGATAAACGAACGAGAAATCATAAGCCAATTTGTTGGAGGTAGTCATCAGGCTTTCCAATCCTTGTTTATGAACTATTACCCAAAGGTGAAAAAATTCATTCAAGGAATACTTAAGTGTGAGGAGGAGGCCGAAGATATAGCGCAAGATATTTTCTTGAAAATATGGAACCAAAAGGAGCATTTATTAGAAGTGCACAACTTTGGTACCTACATCTATGTGCTTAGTCGAAACGCCACTTTCAATTTCATTAAAGCCAAGCATCTGCATACAGATCAGCCTACCGACGAGGACTTTGGTTCTGAAGTCAATACTCCACACGACGACCTAGTATCCAAAGACTTACAGTTGCTGGTAGATATGATTGTAGAGCAAATGCCAAAACAACGAAAAAAAATATATTTGCTTAGCAGAACGCAAGGAAAGAGCAATGAACAAATTGCACAAATGCTCAATATATCAAAAAAAACCGTAGAGAATCATCTCAATATTGCCCTAAACGAATTGAGAAAAGGAATAGCCCTGATGCTTTTTTTGTTTTTTTAACGAAAAAATATTGGGTGTAAGTAATAAATTAATTGTCTCCTTATATATACGGTTTGTAAAGGGCCTAGGAAAAATAAAATATGAGTACAATAAAACAAATAGTCGATTATTTTTTTTACCATCCATTTTCTAAAAAAATGGTGAATAGGGTACATGCCCGACTAATTGATGATAATCATTCAAAAGAGAAAGATGAGGCTTTGTATCAGCTATGGCAAGAACTGGGCTCCGTAAAAGCCGATGCCGGTACGGCGCAATCATTTCAACAAATTGAACATAAGCTAGGACATAATAAAACCATGCCTCAATACAGACCTTCCAAAACTAAGCAAATGTTAAGATGGATGGCTTATGCTGCCGTGGTGCTAATACCATTGTTTTCTGTGGCATTCTCCTACTATATGTACTTGGGCAAACAGGCATACGAATCAGTAGAATTTATTGAACACTTTGTGCCAAACGGAAAGCGCGAATACATTAGGCTGCCAGACAATAGCGGCGTATGGCTCAATTCAGGAAGTATGATCATATATCCTTCTCATTTCAAAGGAGATAAACGATCGGTATACCTCTCTGGCGAAGCCTATTTCGAGGTGCAAAAAAATGTGAGCCAAGCCTTTGTTGTCCGTACTCGTTTGTTGAATGTTGAGGTCTTAGGCACTCATTTTAATCTTACCGCTTATCCCGAATCGCAAAGAATTATTACCACGCTCGAAGAGGGTTCTGTACAAGTTTCTTTGACGCAAGATGACAATAAAAAGTATGTGCTTCAGGCCAATGAGCAACTTATTTATTATCTTGTGAGCCAGCAGGTCTTGCTACAAAAGGTAAATGCGCCCGTTTTTTCGGAATGGAAAGAAGGTGGATTGATTTTTAATAACGAACCATTTATCGAAATCATTCGTACCATCGAGCACCGTTACAATGTGCAGGTTCAACTCAATAATTCAGCATACAACAACAACAATTTAACGCTCAATTTCAATAAAAACGAAAAACTCAGTACCGTGCTATTTCTGATCAAAGAAACCATTCAAGGGCTTGATTATGAGATTGTTGGCAATACGGTATTTGTTAATTAACAAATATTAAAAACAGAAGCCTAGCGTGTTTCTTTGCATCACCATGGAGCAGAGGGCGTTTCTACTTTTTTGCTCAAATCGAAAGTAACAGTAAATAAGCGCTCCGAACCTATACGGCGCAGATTATAGGTGAATGATGTTTGGTCAATCGTAATCCACCACACATTATTGGCGGCATGCGGTATCAAAGCCCGTGTTTGCTCATCTGCGGGAAACATTTGTAAGGTGTCAGATCCCATATTGCTTGTCCATCCTCCATATTGTGTCACTTTATCTTCCGACCCATCTTCATGGCGGTGGTCGTGTTTTAATAGAATGCGGTCTTTTTTTAGTTTCAATACCCACGTACGCGATTTGTCGTCACCAACAAAAAATGGTATTCTAATTGTATTTTTTTCACACGACCGTACATGCATTATCAGTTTCTTATTGTCAAAGGCATCATTACCTGCCCCTGCGGTGACAAGTCCTTCATATGCATTTCCACAATGTTGACTTAGCGCTTCAAAAAATTGCTGTGCAGGGTTTTTAGCCTGCGAATAGGACGATAATGATATTAGTACAGCAAACAAAAGTAAAGTTAATTTTCTCATAATTTAGGGGTTTAATATTTGTTGCATTCAGCTTATAAAAGTAAAAAAACATGTATCTTACAAAAATAGCAATTATTTTTTTAATTCACAAGTTATTCGCTAGTCTTGTGCAATTTTTCACGAGAAGCTCCTAATTAACAAACATTAACACATATCTCTTGGGTGCAAATGGACATATTATTGTCCTATCTGTGTACGTACAAGAAAGAGCGCGTTTAAATTATTATCTAATCTAAATTATTATTTAATGAAAACTAAGAAAATAAACCGACTTATTCTGGTTTTTCTAGTCTTATTGCTTGTATCAAATTTTCAGATACAATCTCAAACAATAAGTATTCAAGCTGGAGAAATTTCTCTCAAACAAGCCTTTGAAAAAATAGAGGCTTACTCGCAGTACAAAATTGCATACAATGATACTCAGCTAGATGTATCACAGAAAGTAAACCTGAACATAAAAAACAAAGACGCTACGCAAGTATTTAAAGACTTGCTCAAAGACACAGGTTATTCATTCAAAATAAATGGAAATTATGTGGTTGTCGTTCCCGAACAACTTAAGAATAAGAAGCAAGAAAGCGATAAAACAGAAAAGGTTACGGGTATCGTAAAAGACGAAAATGGTGAGCCTGTTATCGGGGCAAGTGTGGTGGTGAAAGGAACAAGCAATGGCACAATTACTGACTTAGAAGGCAAGTTTAGCATCGAAATACCCGAAAATGCAATACTTCAAATATCTTATTTAGGTTATAACTCTCAAGATGTGCCTATGAGGGGAAAAAAAACAGTAAGCATTAAGCTTATTGAAGATACCAAAGCTTTGGACGAAGTGGTGGTAGTTGGGTATGGTACGCAAAGAAAAATAAATGTAACTGGTGCAATCCAGTCTATTAGTGCCAAAGACATGGAAGGGCTGCCAGTGGCTCAAATTAGTCAACAATTGCAAGGAAAGCTTTCTGGTGTGCAGATCCTTCAAGGCTCAGGAAAACCCGGAGAGGGTATGTCTATGAGAATCCGTGGGCAGGCATCAATATCGGCTCAAGGTCAGCCCCTATATGTAGTCGATGGATTTCCTGTGGAAGGGGATATAAGCTACATGAATCCCAATGAAATAGAAAGTATCACAATCTTAAAAGACGCTTCTTCAACATCGCTTTATGGATCAAGGGCTTCATTTGGGGTTGTATTGCTGGAAACAAAAAGGGCGAAGGCAGGACAAACCAGCCTCAACCTTAATTCGTATTATGGAATACAGAAAGTTCCCCAAAAAGGCAGACCTGATATGATGAATGCCCAAGAGTTTGCACTATTTAAAAAAGAATCTTATGAATTTAATAACAAGCCCGTGCCCGAACTATATCAAAAGCCCGAGCAGTATGGTCGGGGCACAGATTGGTATGATGTACTATTGCGAGATGCTCCCATTCAAGATTATAATCTTTCCCTAACCGCAGGCAAGGATAATTTTAGCACTTCTGCCACCCTTGGTTATTTCGACCAACAAGGAGTAGTTATTAATTCAGGTTTTCAACGCTATTCGCTTCGCATCAACTCAGAATATAAATTCAACAAAAAATTAAAGCTTAAATTTAATGTAGCACCAAGCAATTCGGTTTACAAAGGACCCAATACGGATGGATCTTTATGGGGTGCTGCGATTCTTATGAATGCCATATTGTCTTCTCCGCTTGCAGTGCATAAAAATGCAGATGGAAGCATGCCTCTAACAAGTAGCTCTGAAGGCCTATTTCCAAATCCAAACTGGTATCGGGTGGCAAAAGAAGTGGATGCGACAAGAAATAATTTCAAATTGCTGAGCAATGCTTCTGTCGAATATGAGGTAATAAACGATTTACTCATTAAAACAAGTCTCAATATTGATTTCGTAGACAATAGAAATTTTCGATTTTCGCCATCGACAACTGGAAACATTGGTGCTCCCCCTCCACAAAAAGCAACAGCTCAAGAAGACAATTTTAGACATAATACATGGCTTAACGAAAATATAGCTACATATAAGAAGAAAATAAGTGGACATGAGTTTGATATGCTTCTTGGATTTACTGCCCAAAAATTTAGAAGCGACTGGTCGAGCATACACAAAACAGACTTTCCTGATGATAGGATTCATACATTGAGTGCTGGAGCAACAACAAACCAGGCAGAAAGCAGCATTCAAGAGTGGTCTATGTTATCTGTATTGGGACGTGTAAATTACAATTTTCTAAATAAATATATCGTATCAGGAGCCATACGTAGGGATGGATCTTCTCGTTTCGGAACAAACAACAAATGGGGTAATTTTCCATCCATTTCCGTAGGATGGGTAGCTTCTGAAGAAGATTTTATGCAGTCATTTAAGAACTTTCCCTTTCTAAAAATAAGGGCCAGTTATGGATTGACGGGAAATAATAATATTGGAAACTATCCATATTATGCCGCAGTAAATACTGCCAATTATTCTTTTGATAATTCTTTGGCTAATGGCAGGGCAGTAGGCTCTTTGTCGAATCTATTTCTTGGATGGGAAAAAACAAATCAACTCGATTTGGGTATTGATGTAGGATTTCTCAACAACAGGTTGAGTTTGACTTACGACTATTATAAGAAAAAAACCGACGGACTTCTTTTCGCTACACCCATACCCATTCAATCTGGCTTCGGATCTTTGACCGATAATATTGGTACATTTAATTTCTGGGGACACGAAATAAGCCTAAGTACAAGAAATTTTGTTGAGAAAAATTTTCAATGGAACACAGATTTCAATATTTCTTTCAACGACAATAAGGTAATGAAACTAGGAACCTCCGATGCGCCCGTATATAGTGGAGTGACAATCACCAGAGTGGGCGACAGGATTGGTCAATTTTGGGGCTTCCAAGTTGAAGGTATATATCAAAATGCCCAAGACCTCGCAAACTCTCCTAAGTATGCCTCGTCCGATGTCGGAACGATAAAGATGAAAGACGTAAATAAAAATGGTATCATTACAAATACAAATGATGACAAAACAATTATTGGGAATCCGTTGCCTACATTTATTTATGGCTTAACGAATAATCTTTCGTGCAAAAAAATGAATTTGTCGATTGTTATTGCTGGTTCTGTGGGAAATGATGTCTCCAATCTTACAAAAGAATTTACCGAAAATCTCGATGGAGCTTTTAACGTGACAAGAAATCTTGCCAATAGATGGAAGTCAGAGCAAGAGCCTGGCAATGGCAAAATACCTAGCGTAAAAACTGGAACTACCGATTTGGCGCGGTTTTATAACTCCTCTTTTGTTAGCAATGCGAGTTTTTTAACAGTCAAAAATATTACTTTGGGATACAATATACCCCTAAAAAGTACGGCCTTTTTTAGAAATATAAACGTTTATGGAAGCATACAAAACGCATTTGTATTCACAAACTATGAAGGAGCTAATCCCGAAGTAAGCAATGATGCCAACAATGCCTTAAATCAAGGCATCGATGAGTCGGCTTACCCTATACCAAGAACTTTTATAGTGGGTCTTAATATTGGATTTTAATGAAGCAAACCTTTTTACAAACAAATAAAAAAGTAATATGAAAACAAAAATAATTTTATTCGCAAGCTTACTATTGACATTGAACGCATGTGACTTTTTGGATATTCCTCCACAAAACTTCTTGAGTTCGGCTGCTTTTTACGAAACAGAAGAAGATTTTGAACAGGCTATTAATGGAGCTTATGCTGGTTTATACCCCATATACAATGAAGACTATATCATGGGAGAAATACGCTCCGACAATACGCACTACATTTTTAAATCGGGAGATCGTGGAGGACAAAATGTCCAAAGAGAGCAAATTGCTGATTTTATGGAAGATCCTTCCAATAGATACACCAATAACAGATGGTCGAATTCTTATATTCTAATTGCAAGAACCAATCAAATATTGTCGAGTATTGAGAAGCCTGTATTCAGCGAAACTGTAAAAAAGAATATCAAAGGGCAAGCTCTTTTTCTGAGAGCTTTCACCTATTTCTATCTGGTTCAATATTTTGGAGATGTACCGCTTCATCTTGTGCCCTCAACAGGACTGCATGATGTAGCTCTTCCAAAAACACCCATCAATGAGATATACAAGCAGATTGTTGCCGACCTCAATGAGGCAACAATACTTTTGCCTACAAAGAAAGAACAAACCAAAGGGCGCGTTACAAATGGAACAGCAAACATGCTGCTGGCTCATATTTATATGACTTTGAAACAATATGTTGAAGCTGAAACCGTATTGAAAGAACTAATATTGTCACAGCAATATGCCTTGCTTGCAGATTATTCCTCCATTTTTGAGCTCAGCAATAAAAATAGTTCCGAATCTATTTTTGAAATACAGTACCTTCAGGGAACAATGGGCATTCAGAGCAATTTTATTTATAAATTTATTCCTGGCTTGCTTGATACCAAAGAATTAACAGGAGTATATGGCAACAACCAAAGCTTCGGAGGATGGAATACTCCTACCGACGATCTTTTGCAATCTTATGAATTGGGAGACAAAAGAAAAGAGGCTTCTATTGGATATTATGTAGATGAAAAAGGAAATTCCTACCCATACGTCAAAAAATATTTGCATTCGCATCTAAATTTTGATAATACCGACGACAATTGGCCTGTATATAGGTATGCCAACGCTCTGCTCTTATTGGCTGAAGCGCTCAACGAACAAGGCAAATCAGCAGAAGCCATTACTTATATTAACAATGTCTTTGGTGAAACCAGTATCAGAGCTAGAGCGGGATTAAATGCAATAACTACAAGCGATCAACACTCACTACGAGAGCTCATTATCAAAGAAAGAAGGATTGAACTTGCCTTCGAAAATCATAGATGGCTGGATTTGGTCAGAACGGGAAAGGCCGTCGAAGTCTTGTCTGCTTATGGCCAAAAAGTAAAAGCCAGTCCCCAAAAATACTATTATCCCGATGGCAGCAGTCCCTTGCCACAATCTTATAATGTAAACGAAAATCATTTGAAATTTCCTATCCCAGACAGGCAAATTGTTTTAAATCCTTTGCTCAAATAAAAGAAATGATCTGTTGATACGATTACATCTGGTTTTTATAATGATACTTAGCAATTATATCTTAATTTTGTAAATTCTATAATACTGTGATAATTATGATAAAGAAAGCATCCTTACAATTCTCACTCCTACTTTTGCTCACATTCTTTGCGATAAGCACGTCTTATGCAATTGAGCCAAATAAACTTACTTGCCAATATGCTGCTGAGCAAGTTATTATCAATGATATGAGTCCTCATTTTGGCTGGCAACTCACTTCCAAACAAAAGGGCGACAAACAAACTGCCTTTCAGCTATTGGTGGCTAGCGAGCCAGAAATTCTTAAAGAAGGACTTTCCGACTATTGGGACTCCAATAAAATACTTACCTCCCAAAGTCAGCATATTGCTTATGCTGGCAAACCTCTTCAATATAAAAGTCGTTATTACTGGAAGATGAGGGTATGGAACGCACAAAATGAGCTTTCTTCCTGGAGCGAAACGAAATATTTTGATACCGCACTTTCTCCCAACGACTGGACAGCTCTTTGGATAGGAGCTATCAGCCATCAGGATGCAAAACTGCCCTCAGGACGAAATTTTCATACGCCAGGATTAAATCCTCAGCTGGCTCAGCTTTGGGACAGTGTAGTACCCTTGGCCAAACGAAGTATACTGCTGCGTAAAGATTTTACCGCTGCTTCAGGAATAAAACATGCAAGAGTATACGTTTGTGGACTAGGGCATTACGAGCTTTCGCTGAATGGAAAAAAAGTCGGCGATAGTGAGTTCTCGCCCCTGTGGTCTGAGTACGATAAAACCGTTTACTACAATATGTACGACATCACCCACGAACTCAATATGGGTGCAAATACCTTTGGCGTAATTTTGGGAAATGGTATGTACAATGTGGCAGGAGGGAGATACACCAAGTTTAGGGTAAGTTTTGGTCCTCCAACCCTACTGCTCCAAACCTTCATAGAATACAAAGATGGCACAAAGGAAATGATTGTTTCTGACAGAAGTTGGAAATATACGCCCAGTGCTATCTCTTTCAACTGCATACTCGGAGGGGAAGATTATGATGCCAATCTCGAACAAGTGGGCTGGGACAATATTGGGTTTACCGACAATTCGTGGTCTTCTGTTGTGCTGCAAGATGCGCCCAGGGGTAAACTATTGGCACAAACAGCACCTCCAATTAAGATCAGCGAAACATACAGTGTAAAAACTGTTGCCGAACCTCTACAAGGAATACAGGTATTCGATATGGGGCAAAATATTGCTGGATTTCCTTCACTCAAAGTGCAAGGAAAAAAAGGTCAAAAAGTACGCATGCTGGTTGGAGAGGTCTTGAAAGATGGTCTGGTAGATCAAAGTAAATCGGGCGGACCCCATTATTATGAATACACCCTCAAAGGGGGGCTTGTGGAGGAATGGAAACCCCGTTTTGCATATTATGGATTTCAATACATTCAAATTGAGGGTGTAGACTGGAAAAAAGACAGCAGTAAAGGCAGTAAGCCATTACTTGTAGACTTAAATGCTCATTTTGTGCATTCTTCGGCCCCCGCAACAGGTAGTTTTGAATCTTCCAACGAAATTTTTAATAGAACACATTTCTTGATAGATAAATCTACCCGCAGCAATATGCAAAGCGTATTAACCGATTGTCCCCACAGAGAGAAACTAGGATGGCTAGAAGAAACGCATCTCAATGCTCCTGGATTATTTTTCAACTACGACCTAAGCCGCTATTTTCCGAAAATACAAAGAGATATGCAAGACGCACAAACAGCTGATGGTTTGGTGCCCGATATTGCTCCCGAATATGTGATTTTTGATGGTGGTTTTCGCGATTCTCCCGAGTGGGGAAGTGCAGCAGTAATCAACCCCTGGAACTACTACACCTGGTATGGAGACCAAAGTCTGCTACATACCTCATATCCTACAATGAAACGATATGCCGATTATTTAACTTCCAAAGCAAAGGACAATATACTCAGTCATGGACTAGGCGACTGGTACGACTATGGGCCTCATAGTGCGGGAGTTTCTCGAAATACACCCATAGAAATTACCGCTACCGGACATTATTATTATGTAGTAAAGATACTTTCTCAAACCGCAAAAATATTGCATTATGACAGTGATGCTGCCGATTACAGCCTACTGGCAGAAAATATACGCTGCAGTTTCAATAAGCATCTTTTCAATCAAGAGACCCAACAGTATGGCTCCGGAAGTCAGTGTTCCAATGCCTTGCCCTTATTTTTGGATATTGTGGAGCCCCAAAACAGAAAAGCGGTGCTCGACAATCTTTTGGCAGACATCAAAGCCAAAGGCATGCGACTATCGACGGGCGATGTGGGCAATAGATATTTGTACCAAGCGCTGGCTACAAACGATCAGAACGAGACGATGTTCAAACTTCACAACCACTATGAGGTGCCAGGCTATGGGTTTCAAATTAAAATGGGCGTTACCACCCTCACCGAACAATGGGATCCTCGCAATGGTGACTCATGGAACCATTTTATGATGGGGCAGATTGAAGAGTGGTTTTTTAAAACACTGCTGGGAATTAATCCCGACGAAACCAAGCCAGGCTTTCAGCATTTTATTATAAAACCCCAGCCTGTGGGTGATCTATCTTTCGTTAAAGGACACTATGACAGCCTTTACGGAAGAATTGAATCGGACTGGAAGATAGAGAAAAAAGAATTCGTACTGCGTGTAAATATTCCCATCAATTCGTCGGCTAGCATTGTACTGCCTTCAAACAAGATTGAAAGCTTACTCATAGACGGACAGCGAAATAGCCCGCTTGTAGATATCGTCGGATTGGTAGAAAATAAGATACATTTGGAGCTTTCTTCTGGAGAATATATTTTTAAGGTAAAACGCTGATCAAGCAAACACATTCTTATCGTAAATTCTATTATTTAATTTTATCTATATATGGCAAAGACATTTAAAGTAGGTTTATTTGGTACGGGTTTGGATACTTATTGGGCTCAGTTTGATGGACTCTTAGATTCTCTTCGTACTTATCAGAAAGAAATAAAAGATGGTATTCAAGACAGGTGCCAAGTAAAAGTTATTGATGCAGGAATGGTAGACAATCCTGAGAAGGCTCTCCAAGCAGCCTCTTTGTTCGCAAGAGAAGAGCTTGATATTGTTTTCTTATATGTTGCTACCTACTGTCTTTCATCAACAATTTTGCCCATAGCCCAGCGGCTCAAATGCCCTATCATTGTATTAAATTTACAGCCAGTGGCAGCCATTGATTACGAGTATATCAATGGATTGGGCGATATTGGCAAAATGACTGGCTACTGGTTGGCACATTGTCAGGCATGCTCGGTTCCAGAAATTGCCAATGTATTCAATCGCAGCGGACTAAGATACGAATTTGTTACAGGATACCTCAAAGACCCCCTGGCTTGGGTAGAGATGGAAGCTTGGATAAGTGCTGCCAAAGTGAAATGTGCTTTGGCAAATAATCGCTTGGGCATTCTTGGGCATTACTATTGCGGTATGCTGGACGTATATACAGACCTCACCCAACAATCAGCTGTTTTTGGTACACACATGCAACTTCTCGAAATGTGCGAATTGAAAAAATACCGAGACACCGCTACTGAAGAGGAAATTGCAGCCAAAATAAGCGAATTTCATGTGGTTTTCGAGGTCTTGCCCACCTGTGGAGAAGACGAACTTCGTAGAGCTGCCCAAACATCCGTGGCCTTAGATAAAATTATAGAGGTACACAATTTAGGAGCTATGGCATACTATTATGAGGGTGAAAATGGAAATGATTACGAAAATATTGTTACTTCTCTCATTGCTGGAAATACCTTGCTCACAGGAAGAAATATTCCCATTGCTGGCGAATGTGAGGTAAAAAATGCCCAAGCCATGAAAATAATGGCAGAATTTGGTGCTGGTGGTTCTTTCTCGGAATTTTATGCCATGGATTTTAATGACGACATAGTAATGCTTGGTCACGACGGTCCCGCACATTTTGCAATTGCAGAAGGAAGGGTGAAATTAGTGCCCGTACCGATGTATCACGGAAAACCAGGCAAGGGTCTTTCCATTCAGATGTCGGTAAAACATGGAGCTGTTACCTTGCTTTCGGTTTGCGAAAACAAGGAAGGCGTATTCCTATTGTATGCCGAAGGTGAGTCCGTCGACGGGCCGATACTTCAAACAGGCAATACCAACAGCCGCTATCGATTTTCTTGTGGAGCCCGCAAATTCATGGACTCTTGGAGCAAGGCCGGGCCATCTCATCATTGCGCCATAGGTGTAGGGCATCTGGGAAATGAAATCAATAAATTGGCTTTCTTATTGAATATTCCAGTCCTTAGGATTGATTGAGACGATCATCAGCAAAGACCTATATATACGCTATCTGCTTAGAGTAGGCCCTTAAACATGGGGACAATAAAAGATTTTAAATTGGTATTTAGCACCTCCTTTGCTTATATGAATGAAAAAGATAATCTGAATACTGATATTTCATACAACTGGCGACAATAAAAAGGACAAGCCGAAGAAGTAGCTTTGGACAATACGAATCACTCAGCTTAATTATGATACTTACGCATTACAAAAAACGACTCTAACAAAAGGAGAGTCAATGAGCCTTGGTCTTAGATTTTCATACATGTTTGGTGGCGATAAAGTGAAATCAACGAAAAAAAGAGACGCTTCTAATTCAGATGTTCGGTCAAGAATATAAAAATAATTAGCCACAACGAAGACTGTGGCTAATTATTTTTAAGAGATGGAAAGTTTAGCGAGGTCACGGGGAAAAGTATAAAATATGAGAATATTTATTTTGAGTGTATACGAAAATGAATTATCTTTGTATGAAGGCTTGTATCATTTTTTGTGTTTTCTATGGCAAAATATTCTATTAAAGAAATTGCAAGTGTAATTTCTAAAAATGCGGTCATCAGCAAAGACCTATATATACGCTATCTGCTTACGGATAGTCGCTCGTTGTCGTATCCTCAAGAAAGTTTGTTTTTTGCTTTTAAAACCCTACATAATGATGGACACAAGTATTTATTATCTCTATATGAGAGGGGTTTGAGGAATTTTGTTGTTCAATATTTGCCATCTGATTTTGTCGACAAAGACGATATAAATATAATTTTAGTACAAGATTCCTTAGAAGCTTTGCAGAGTCTGGCAGCGTATCATAGGCAGCATATTGCTGCGCCAATTTTGGCAATAACGGGAAGTAATGGCAAGACGGTGGTCAAAGAATGGCTATATCAGCTCTTGGGCTCGGAATTAAAAATACTGCGTTCGCCGCGTAGCTACAATTCACAGATAGGAGTGCCACTTTCTGTTTGGCAACTCAATGATGAAATGGCATTGGGGATCATAGAGGCGGGAATTTCCACTACACATGAGATGCAAAGTTTAGAAACTATCATTAGTCCCAGCATGGGTTTGCTCACCAATATAGGAGAAGCCCACCAAGAAGGTTTTTTATCTAAAGGAGAGAAAATAATCAATAAGATGAATCTTTTTATAGGCTGCGAAACGTTTTTTTATAATGCCGATGATTATGCAATAGCCCACTACGTTTCTCATAATTTTATTGATAAAAAGATAAAAAAGTATTCTCGAAAAGATAAAAAAGCAGACTTATATATTTCTAAAGTGGATATTTCTTCGGAAATTACCTATATTAGCTACCTCTTTAAGGGGAATGAAAATAGCATAAGCATCCCCTTTACCGATGCAGCGTCCATAGAAAATGCCATTCAATGTCTTTTGCTGGTGCTGTATTTACACCCTAATATTACTGATATACAAAATAAATTCCTTAGTCTTGAGCCCGTAGAGATGCGTTTGGAGGTTAAAAAGGGAATAGCACACTGCACAATAATTAATGATGCCTACAATTCTGACATTAATTCTTTGGAAATAGCCCTTGATTTTATGCTGAGGCGATCTTTTGATAAGAAAGCTCAAACGATTCTTATATTGTCTGATATACTGCAATCAGGAATTTCCCCTCACGAATATTATCGAGCTTTGGCAAGCATAGTAAAAGCAAAAAAAGTCGATAGGCTCATTGGTATTGGAACCTTTATGTCTAGGTATCAATCTGAATTTGATTTTAAAGAAAATGATACACACACAATACACACAGATTTTTACATTGACACCGAACAGTTTTTGCGTGCGGGAGCTTGGCGTTCTTTTGCAAACTCTTTAATATTGCTTAAAGGCTCTAGGCAATTTGCTTTCGAGAAGATTGCGAGTCTCTTGGAAGAGAAGGTTCACCAAACGGTTTTAGAAGTTGACTTAGATGCTATTGTGCACAATTTCAAGTATTTTCGTTCTCTCTTAAAATCGCCAACAAAGATAATTGCTATGGTCAAAGCATTTGGCTATGGGATGGGTTCGTATGAGCTTGCCAAAACACTTCAAGACCAGGGCTGTGACTATCTTGCTGTGGCTGTGGCTGATGAGGGAGCATCACTGCGACAAGAGGGCATTACTATGCCAATAATTGTGATGAATCCAGAGCAGGGAGCATTCAACACCCTCTTGGATTATAGACTGGAGCCTGAAATTTATAGCTTTAAGCTTTTAGATACATTTCGTCTGGAGGTTCAAGCTAGGGCTTTGGAAGACTATCCCATTCATTTAAAATTGGATACAGGCATGCACCGTTTGGGTTTCGAGACTAAGGACTTACCATTGTTGGTCAATAAATTGAAAGAGCAAGGCGAACTTAAGCTAAGTTCGGTATTTACCCACTTGGCAGGTACAGATGTCGCCGAGGAAGATAAATATACCGAGATGCAGGTGAATAGTTTTATCGACGATGTAGATTTTATAGAGCAATCATTGGGCGTTTCTTTTATGCGGCATGTGCTCAATTCGGCAGGTATAGAGAGGTTTGCAAAATACCAGTTTGATATGGTGAGACTGGGCATAGGATTGTATGGAGTGTCGGCATTGGCAGAAAATAATTTGCGGGAAGTAGCTTTTTTGAAAGCCAGCATATTGTCGATAAAAAGTGTAAAAAAAGGAGAGGCCGTAGGATATAATCGTCGAGAGATAATGCAGCATGATGCCCTTATAGCTTGTTTCTCCATTGGCTATGCCGATGGTTTGGACAGAAGATTGGGAAATGGGAGAGGAGGCGCTATTGTAAACGGCACCTTATGCCCATTGGTAGGAAATATCTGCATGGACTTGTGTATGGTAGATATTACTGGAGTCGTTGCCAAAGAGGGCGATTCTGCCATATTTTTTGGCAAAGGAATAAGCATTCACGCTATGGCTAAACAATTGGAAACCATTCCCTACGAAATTCTTACATCAGTTTCTTCAAGGGTAAAGCGCATTTACTTTAAAGAATAATTATTAGCCCTTATAAATTGCCTAAGGCATTAATTAATAGCAAGGTAAATGCTTGTAAGTTTGGATATATCTAAAAAAAAAAACGAAATGTTCTCAGAGTATTTGTTTTATCAAATATTTGCTATAACTTTGCCCTTAGTATTTAGTAAAAAACTTTAAAAATTAAAATTAGACATGGCTTACGTAATTAACGAAGATTGTATTGCTTGCGGCACCTGCATTGATGAATGTCCAGTAAGTGCTATTTCAGAGGGAGATATTTATACTATTGATCCAGATCAATGTACTGACTGTGGAACCTGTGCAGATGTTTGCCCCACAGAAGCTATACACCCAGCCTGATGATCTGAGGTATTCATAGACATAAAACCACCAATTTACAAAATGTTTGTGAACTGGTGGTTTTTTTATATAAAACTGATTTAAAATTAATTATTATTTACCAAATAAATCTTTTGTAAAATGCAGAAACCTTATGTATTGGGAGTTGATATCGGAGGTACCAACACCGTTTTTGGAGTAGTCGACGTACGCGGACAAATTTTAGAACAGGGTTCAATAAAAACAGCAAATCATGCCACCGTAGAAGAGTATTTGGCATCATTAACGCCAGATTTGACAAAGATGATTGCAAATATGGGCGGCGTAGAGATGTTTAAAGGCATAGGGGTAGGAGCTCCTAACGGCAATTTTTATTCAGGATGTATCGAAGATGCACCTAATATGGGCTGGGCCAAAGGAAAGGTTATCCCCTTTGCGGCAATGGTAGAAGAAAAAACGGGCATTCCCTGTGCATTGACCAACGATGCCAATGCTGCAGCTATTGGCGAAATGACCTATGGCGCTGCCAAAGGGATGAAAAATTTTATTATGATAACCCTGGGAACAGGTGTTGGTAGTGGTATTGTAGTCAATGGAGAATTGGTCTATGGACACGATGGCTTTGCCGGAGAACTAGGACACGTAAGAGTTAGAAATCACAACGGTCGACTTTGTGGCTGTGGTGCACGTGGTTGCTTGGAAGCCTATGCCTCTGCTACGGGAGTAGCTCTTACGGCAATAGAATACCTAGAAACGCGTGCTGAAGAAAGCCTTCTTAGAGACTTAGACATAAGCCGTATAAATTCTAAAGATGTGTATGAAGCTGCCGTTAAGGGCGATAAATTGGCCTTGGAAATTTTTGATTTTACGGGTAAAATTCTAGGTGAGGCTTTTGCCAATTTTATTGCTTTCTCTAGTCCCGAAGCTATTATTTTGTTTGGAGGACTCACAAAAGCGGGCAATTTTATACTTCGCCCCATTGCAGAAGCTATGGATGCCAATGTATTGTCTATATTTAGAGGCAAAACGAAGCTGCTGTTTTCGCAATTGCGAGAAAGTGATGCCGCAGTATTGGGTGCTAGCGCTCTGGCTTGGGAATTGAAGTAAGCTAAGTTTTTTGTCTTTGCTGCAAAGCAATAAATATTTTTCACAAATAAGAAAAGCTTGAACATTTGCTATTGCAAAGTTCAAGCTTTTCGACATTAATTAAGCGATGTCTTTTATGGAATATTCCTTATCTGAGCACAAATTTTCGGCTAGTGAGCAAGGTTTTTCCATTAGAGATAGTAAACAAATAGACTCCCCAAGGTAGATCGCTAAGATTGATTTCCACAACTGCTCTGTTTTCTTTGGCAGATATGGTTCGTAGAGTCTTGCCCGACACATTGAGAATGCTTATTTTTAAATCTTTGTTGGAAGCGATGTCTGCAAAATCGTAATCCAAGCTTAGTGTTTTGTTTAGGCTTGAAATGCGCATGTTTTCAGCAAATACATTTTTATCTATGCTTGTACCTCCTGCGTCGTTATTTGTGTATTTGATGATTACGGAGGCTGAATCGGAGGGATTGGCATCGTCGAAGAAGGTGTATCTTACAGTTAAATCACCTTCTTCATATTCCATCTCAGGATTGAGAAATAATAATTTGCCGTAGAAGTCTTTATAAGTGTTTCCAAATACTATTTGCTGGGCATCGGAAATTTCTGGTGGGTTGATGTAGCAATAGCTCCAACAGAAAGTTTCTTCTGACTCAGTGAATGTATTTGAGATAACTGTTCTTTTTACTTTTGCACTCAGGGGCGAAAAACTTGTGTTTTTGACATAAATTGGAGCTTTGATAAAAGCTTCCTCTCCTTCAACGATTATGTTATTGAAGGTAAGAATATCTCCATCTTCAATTGCAACTCCCTCTTGTGATGTGAGTTGTAGTTTTTGTGCATTGGTAAATATTGTAAGGCTAAGAAGCAGCGTTAGGCATATAATGTTCTTAATCATAAGTTTTTTTTTATTGCGTTTTTATTTATACTTTTATTTATTTGACTATCTTGAGCTTTTTGGTGCTTGTGTGCCCGTCAATTTCAACAAGGATGATGTATGTTCCTGCTTGATATGCTGACACATTGAGTATCTCGGTGTGTGTGCCAAGAGGGATAATTCCTAAATCTTTTGACAACAATTCTTTACCATCTATAGAAAATAGTTTTATATTTGCCTCTGCAGTATTAACTACATCGAATACCAATGTGGCACTAGTCGAAGCTGGATTGGGATATATGTTTATATTTGTGCTAACTTCTAGTTGACTAATACTTGTTACATCTGTAGCCAATCTAATTTGATCTAAGGCTAAGCTATTGCTATTGCCGTTTACAACTTTGATCTTAAAGACAACAGAAGCTTCTCCTCCAAATTCGCTTAGGCTTAATGTTTCTTTTTTCCAAGAGTTTTTGTAAGTTAGGGCCGGGAAAAATTCAGTAGCTAAACTGGCAATATTGGTAGTGTTAAGTTCGCTACCTCCCTTTTTGAAAATGTCAATCCAAGTAGTTCCCTTGTCTTTAGATGCTTGAACAAGCAAACTGTCGGCATTGGCACTTAGGCTCGGGCAATAGGCATAATAAAAAGAAAGTTCGCCATTGCTGGCTTGGCTCAAGTTGGCTGTGGGCAAATAGTATTCCAAAACATCTCCGATGAGTGGATTTTGAAAGTTTCTCACAATCAATGAAATACGAGAATCGTTTGCTCCCAGTCCTTCTGTGTCATTGTAAGTATAAAGACCCCAATACCCCCCCTCATTTTTGTCAAATAAGATGCTGTTTTTTAAGAACGAAGTATCTCCTTTTGTCTCAAAATCTTCAAAGAAAGGTGGTTCTATTGCAGCATAGAAATCTATATACGACAGATCTACAATGTTATTTGCTTTATCCAGATCGACACTATTTATTGTAGCGGATAGCACATATTTTTTTAGTCCAGGAGATTTGCTTATTTGGAGGTCAGAAAGAGCAATAATTTCAGATCTGCCGACCTCAAGATTGCCTGTCCACGTCATTTTTTGCGATATTTTGGCCTCAACTTCTATCAACTCAAAGGATATGGAGTCGATGTCTTCACTCCCTTTATTTTCTATTAATATTGAGGGATTATTATTTTCATTCAGTGGCAAATCAATGTCTTTTATCGACAGGTCATGCCCTAATATTTCCTTGGGTGCTTGGTAGGCAGCTTGTTTTACATTTTTTGTTGCATTGTCTTGAATAAATGCTACTACGGCAAGTTGTTTTAAAGATTTGATGTAAGAGGGTATGGCTACTTCTTGTGTAAATGTTTTTTCCTCGTCCTCGTCCCAGGCTTTATTTATTTGGGTGCCATTGAAATTGGGTAGCATTTTACGCATCACGTGCAAGAAATTTTTTTCTCCATTGGTGCCTGGAGCTGAGGTGTATTTGACTTCTTCCTCTACTAAAACAATATGAAGTCTATTGTTGGTATTGGCACTTCCTGTTTGGTTAACCAAGGATTTTACTTTTGTGGTAACCAGTATCTTTGTGTCGTTTTCTAAGAATTGAAAATCCAAGTCTATATTCCAATTGCTATTTATTTTGGACGCTGCCAGAATATTTGCATTATTTACAATATTTCCAGGATGCCCGCTTCTAAAATTGCCATCTATCCTTCCATCAGGTATTCCTGATAGAGGTGCGTAGTAAGTAGCTCTTCCTTGTGCATCGCTTCTATTTTCGTTGTACATAGGGTCAAATCCTATTTGTCCTTGGTATTTTATGACTACGAGTTTGTCTTTGTTTTTTTCGTAAATAGGGTCTACTTCTTTATTCGTACCGTTGCATGGAGGGCAACTGGCACTTGTGAAGTGCTCCATCAATACTATACGTTGTTGTGCATTAGCTGCAAGGCTACATCCGACAACAAACAAGCTTAAAAGTAAGAAATTCTTCATATAAATTTGTTTTAATATAATTTAGTGCAATTATAAGGGCAAAGTTAGGGAAAATAATTATGAATTACGCATTGTTTTTTTCATTTTATCATCTGCGGTAATACATAACTAGCTTATTTACCTTAGCAAATAAGCTAGTTATTATTACTGAAAATCATCTAAAGCTTAGTGTTTAGCACTTCTCTTTATTTTGTGATTACAATTTTCTTGACAATCAATCCTTCTGTTGTTTCTATTTTAACAAAATATATTCCTGCATTCACATTTTGCAGGGGTATGGTAGATTTTGAAGATTTCAAGACTATTTGTCCGTTTACACTTACTAAGGTAGCATTTGTAAATTCGCCATCTATTGATAGGTAGTCACTTGCTGGGTTGGGATATAGTTTTATATTATCTGCGTTTATGCTATTGATACCTGTTTCTTGAGAAAGACATTTTTCGGGAGACGCTTCAGATTCGCAGGCGTCAAAATAATATGCTTTCACTGTGTAGCAAGCATCCGATTCACTGGTGTGGATATAGGCTGTAGAAAAGAGTGTTTTTTCATTTACCCTTTCTCCATTGGCATATACATTGTACCCATATACAGCCTCATCTCTTGCAGGAAGGCTGGCACTAGGAGTTGCTGTAAGATTACCAACAATTAGCCAATTGACTGGCATGTAAGCAGCATCCAGTCTAAGCCATGTGCTACCGCCGTCTTCGGAATATAGATTTCCCTTTCCAGTAGTGTTTTCAGATCCATTGTCGGTGCCTATGGGCCATTCTTCCGCATCGTGAGTAAGCACTTCTATTCCAAACTTAAGGTCTTGAAGTGCATCTATAAGCAAGGCTTGGTCGAGCACAAAGGTGTTCCAAGCGTTGGGCGTAAACTCGGCTATGACTTGCGTAGTTTTTGTTTCTCCATTGAAGATAGCAAGACCAATCTTTGTTTGCTCTCCTAGCTCCACTTGCTGATTCATATATACAGATATTGAACTAAAGAATAATCCTTCATACACTTCGAGCTCCGTTTTTGAGTAGGCATTTGCAGCAATAAATGATGTACCCTCGTTTCCAGCAGCCATTTTTGAATGCGTTTGTGCATAGGTGAGCTCGTAGACTCCTCTTGTGTTGGTCCAAGCAAGCTTAGCTTTGGCAGGTTCTTTTTTGATACCTATAATATCTGTTGGTCCATCGCAGGTTTGTACATCTGCACTCACAAGGATATTGTCGAGGTTCCATATATTGTAAGATAAGTTTTTCCCCTCTACACGGAAGCGTATTTGGAAAAGTTTTCCTGCTACCCCCGCTCCTGAAAGTTGGATGTTGTCTGATGCCCAATATTGGATTTGGGTGTCGGCAGCGTGTTTGTTTACGCAAATCCAATCTGTATCATCCCCAGCCTGCACTTCTACATAAAGCGTATCCTGATAGACATTTATATTGCTCGAACTTCTCTGAAAGGCATAAGAAAGGTATACTTCGTCAAGAGAGCTAGCATCTAGGGGTTTAGAAATAATAGATTCGTTGTAGTCGTCGCCTCCTCCATCGCCACCAAAGCTGATTGCAAATCCTTCAATACCTTGAGGGTTCATTGTGTTGACGACCCACTTAGAATAGGCCGAACGATTGGGATCCAGTGTCCAATAATTGGTTTTGTAGGTTCCTGTATTGAAATCTTCAAAAAATGGCAGTTGGTAAGTGTCAATTACTGTTACTTCGAAAGGGTCGGTTTTGGCTGATTCGCCATCCTCGTATACTGCTAAGATAGAGTAGGCATGATAGCCTGCTGGAGCCTCATCGGTAAACTGAAGTTGATCGATAGTGGCGTTTGCTATAAACTCTTCATTTCTAAAGATCTTATACCCTGTGAGGGTATTTTCTATGGCTCCTACTGGTGCAGCCCACTTCAGTAATACTGTATTTCGATCGCTTACTGTGGCAACAAAATCTAGGGGGCGGTTAAGCACTACTATTGCATTTTCAAATTGAAGAACCCAACTGTTTAGATTCATCTCATTTACGCCACTCCATCCTGTCATTGTTTTTCCATCACTTGTGATGTCTATTGGTACATTGAAATTGAGTACGTCTGGATTGAAGCTGATATTTTCTGGCACTTCTACATCTGGCGCATATGTGGTGATAAATTCGTTAAAATCCATGAATCCTAGCTTGTTGGAATATACAAAAGCCTTTCTCCATCGGCCAGATGTCATGGTTCTAAATTCGGAATACCCTATAGCAAAGCCATCGTTAGAAATAGCTGTCATAGATGACCCAACGGCCCCTTCGTGTGTGATTGATATTATCTCCAAACTATCTTCTTGGGTGTGGTAAATGGCGGCTCTTCCACCTACTCTTAGGGCAATATACTTTCCATTAGCACTGACTCGGTTGCACTCTCCTGTTAGCATTTCGTCACCAAATTCTTCTAGTCCAATCAGTTTGTATTCTGTAGGGCTAGTCCAAACAATAGGTCTTCGTCCTCCATATTGATTTACCGACCATCCGCAAGCAATACTACCATCGGCCGAGGCTCCTAAAATTTTGGCTCCCTGCGCTGTGAGAGTAGGGTAGTCCCATGCTTGGTAGTCCCATTTGCTTTGATCTTGGTTGTAGCTCCAAGAACAAGGATATACCATTGATTTTAAGTTTAGGTTGCCAAACACGGTTTTGGCATCTTCGGATATGGCATGTGCAAAGCTGCCATATTCGATACTAGTTATATCGCTCAAAACAGCATCGCCAATACCTAAGCTTGTCCAAGAGCCGTCTTTCCAAATTCCAGCCATGGTGATAGCCAAATCTCTTATGGTTCCATCACCTCCATCTTCGTAGTCTATAACCTCAATTGTAAAGTTGGGGTCTCTGTATGTTCCCGCAATTACTCCCTCGGAAGTTATAGCATTAGCTTGCGTCATATTTTTATTTGTGCCATCTGAAAATATTTGAAAAGAAGGAACTTTGAGATCCCATAGGAATCCTATTTTTGTACCAATGCTACCTGCTACATATTTGCCATTGGCAGAGATGTTATGGGGAGCTGCACCCTCAATGGAATCCAACACATAAAAATGATTTTGAGCCGAGAGGCTTGTTATAGCGCAAAGGAGGCTCAAGGAAAAGCTCAGTAAATTTTTTTTCATAAAATGAGTAGTTATTAATTAATTAAGTTCAAAAGTACGATTATTATTTTACATACAAGCCTTACTATTTGATAATTTTATGTTTCGCAGTTTTAAATTAACTTTTTTAGCTATTGCTCAATAATCTTACACCATCATTGTGACCACTAATCAGGAATCTTGGGATGTAGTTTCTAGTCAAGACTGGTGTGTTGTGCACAAGGTAGCAGAATCTTTTATAATCACTGCCAAGATAAATGTTGCTATTGCGGCTCCTACAGCATCCAAATGCAGTTCAGTATCACCTTTGTATAAGGTCAGTTATATGTGTTATATACAGGAAAAAATTACAAGATGCTAAAAAACAAGTTTATTGGCTCTTAGTTCGTAATTATTGTGTAATTTTGTATTTTAAAAATCGTATTAAAATTTCGTAAATGAGAAAATGTTTTGTACTGTCGGGCTTTTTGTTCGTTTTTTGCTTAGGAATCCTTGCGCAAGAGGCAGGAAGAAACAATCTGCCTGCTATTGAGCTCAAGGATATTGATGGTAAATCAATGAATACATCCAATTTTTCAAATCAGGGCAAGCCCTTTATAATAAGTTTTTTTGCTACTTGGTGTAAGCCTTGCTTGCGCGAGTTGAGCACTATTCACGAGGTCTATGAAGATTGGATAGATGAAACAGGCGTAAAGTTGATAGCTGTGTCGATTGATGATACTAGAAGTTCGGCAAATGTAAAAACTCTAGTCAATGGCAAGGGCTGGGAATATGAGGTTTTCCTCGACCCCAATGGCGCATTCAAGAGAGCAATGAATGTAAACAACATACCACATACCTTTATTATTGATGGTAGTGGTAAGATAGCTTGGCAGCACACCAGTTTTTCGCAGGGAAGTGAAAACGAGATGCTTGAAGTTGTCAAGAAATTAATGAATAATGATTAATGGATAATGAATAATAGGATGATGAGTAAATTGTTGATGATTTTTGTCTGCATTTCTTTCTTTCTTCCCTTAAAATCTCAAAGCAAAGATTTTTTTGAAGGAGGAACACTTACAGGGAATTTGGATATCAAGGCACAATATTATCTAAAAGACTCGGTTATAGGAGCTCCCGACGTGCCAGAAAAAGTGCTGTCTAATGGGTCGGCAGAAATTCAATACCGCCTCAAAAATTTCACCACAGGTATGCGTTATGAATACTACCTCAATCCCATGATAGGCACTCAAGCAGAATATAAGGGTGATGGCATAGCCAATTACTATGCCACCTATGCCAACGAGCAGTTCGAAATCACCTTGGGCAACTTTTATGAGCAGTTTGGCAGTGGATTGATTTTTCGTACCTACAGGGATCCCGCTCTGGGTTTGGACAATTCGCTTCGAGGAGCTTTGATAAAATATATGCCCCTTGACGGACTCACACTGAAAGCTCTGATGGGTAAGCAACGTTATTATTGGGAATACAAAGACAATCTTGTGAGAGGTGTAGATGCTGACTTTTCACTTAATGATGGACTTTGTTTTCTAAAAAATAGTAAATTGCAGGTGGCTTTGGGTGCTAGTTTTATTAGCAAACACCAAGAGCAAAGTTTGCATATTGTGGGTACCAACAAGATTAATTTCCCCGAAAATGTAGCAGCCACAGCAGGACGTGCCAGCCTTCGCTACGATAAATTTTCCTTAGAAGGCGAATATGCCTACAAAATCAACGACCCTTCGGCACTAAATGGCTATCTTTTTCGTCCAGGTCAAGCACTATTATTGACAGGCACATACAGCAAAAAAGGCTTGGGCATAATGTTGGTTGGCAAGCGTGTAGACAACATGTCTTTTAAGAGCGACAATCAGCAACAGAGCACCATGCTAAACCTCAACTACCTACCCTCCACCACCCGACAGCATGCTTATGCCTTACCTGCCATTTATCCCTGCGAAACACAGGCTAATGGAGAAATGGCCTTTCAGGCTGATGTTACGTATACCATTCCTAGAGGTAGCGCTATGGGCGGAAAATATGGTGCGGAGGTGCGCGTCAACTATTCTAGGGTCAATTCTATAGAAAGGAACTGGAGACCAGATGCCCAGGAAGGAACATATGGCTATGATTCTCCGTTTTTAAAGGTGGGCAAAGAAAGATATTATCAAGATTTCAATGTTGAATTAACAAAAAAGCTCAATCGCTCAACAAAAGCTAGTATGAGCTATATTAATTTGTGGTACAACAAGAGTGTGCTCTTGGTTAAACCCAATGAACCCAATGTGAAAGCCAATGTCCTTATTGGTGACCTCACCTACAATATCGACAATAAAAAAAGTGTACGCATGGAAGCCCAACATTTGTGGACCAAGCAAGATGAAGGCAACTGGGCCTATCTCTCGGCAGAATACACCATTGCTCCCAACTGGTTTTTTTCTGTTTCCGACATGTATAATTATGGAGTGAGCAATGAGCATTACTACTCTTTTGTAGGAGCCTATACCATGGGTGCAAGCCGTATACAGCTTGGCTATGGACGCACCAGAGCAGGCCTGGATTGCTCGGGAGGAGTCTGTCTTTACAAGCCTGCTACCAATGGTTTTAATATTGCCATCTCCTCAACATTCTAAAAAAAAGAACCTGATGAAATATAAATTCAATAATAGTTTTTTAAGCAGCTTTCTAAGCTTATCTTATTTAGTCCTTGGCACGATAGTGATAAGCGGCTTTTTATTGTCGTGCGACAGACTCAATGAGAGAGATTACTTAATATCTTTGAGTCCTTCCGACTCTACCGACATTAGTCCCTTTGCCAAGCGCGTGTTGATAGAAGATTTGACTGGCACTCGTTGTCCCAACTGTCCTAGAGCTATGCGAACGGCCAACGACTTGCAAGGGCTTTATCCTGGGCGCGTTATAGTACTTGCCAATCATGGTTCTTACCAATATGTGAGAAGTCTCTCCAGTCCCGATTCTCTTACAAGCGAAGTTGGCGACTTTTTTTATAAAACCTATTTCCAAAATGTGGGTAATTCCTTACCACAAGGATTGATCAATAGACGGGCAGGAAGCAATGGCAAGTTGTTTGCAGATGCAGAGTGGGCTTTGGCGGTGAGTAAGGAAGTAGACTTGATGTCTGATTTTTCTGTAAAGATTGAGCCTACTTACAAGGAGTCTTCTAAAACACTAGAAGCCAAAATAGAGATCAGCACTGCAAAAGCATTGGAGGGTTCTTATAGTTTGACTGTTTTAATTGTGCAAGATGGCATCATTCATCCGCAGGCCGAAGGGGCAGAGCTTGTTAGCGACTATGTGCACAAACATGTGCTGAGAGATGCCATAAGTTCAGCTTCGGGAGACGTACTGAATTCTGGTGCAATTTCTAAAGGAGAGGTGCTGCACAAACAATACACCTACACTTTTCCCAAGCAATGGGCGCGAGGAGGTTTTGTAGATGCTTCTAGCTGCTCTCTGATTGCTTTTGTGAGCGATTTGGCTAGTGGAGAGATACTACAATCGAGCCTGTCGTTAAAACTAGCAGATTAACAAGCTTTTTATTGCTATCAACAAGCTTTAGTAGCTTAGTATTTAGAATTTAAAAACCCTTTTTTTTATTAAAAAAATCAACTAAAGTCTAGTCTTTTGTTACTTTTTATGCTATTTTTGTGAATTAATTATAAAAACATGTATTTTGCAACAGTTCAATTATGAAAAGAAAATTTACAGCTATCTTGATGTTTCTTGTATTTTGTTCGGGGCTAATATTTGCTCAAAACAGGAATGTAAGGGGTAATGTTATTTCTACAGAAGATGGAGACCCAATTATTGGTGCCTCGGTTTCTGTAAAGGGTACAACTATTGGTACGGTAACAGATTTCGATGGAAATTTCAATCTGTCGGTGCCCGATGGCACCAAGAAAATTACTTTTACTTATGTTGGCATGTCTGCCCAAGAAGTGAATGTACAAAGTGTGATGGCTATTCGCATGGATTCAGATGCTAAGATCTTGGGAGAAGTTGTGGTAACAGGTTATCAAAAAATTGACCGCCGCCTCTTTACGGGTTCTGCCGAAAAGCTTAGTGCTAACGATGCCAAGCTCGATGGGGTACCCGATATTAGTCGCATGCTTCAGGGCCGTGTGGCAGGAGTCTCGGTTCAAAATGTGTCTGGCACATTTGGAGCTGCACCCAAACTAAAGGTTAGGGGAGCAAGTTCTATCTATGGCAATCAGTCGCCACTGTGGGTGGTCGACGGGGTAATCCTAGAGGATATTGTAGAAGTTTCTGCCGACCAACTATCGTCGGGCGACCCTACAACCCTTATCAGTTCGGCAGTTGCTGGGCTCAATGCCGACGACATCGAAGACTTTCAGATATTGAAAGATGCCTCGGCATCGGCTCTTTATGGAGCAAGAGCTATGAATGGGGTAATCGTTATTACCACAAAAAAAGGAAAAGCAGGAAGCACCAGTGTTTCTTACAATGGAGAATTTACAACAAGGCTAAAGCCTAGTTACCGCGACTATAATATACTGAACTCGCAAGATCAAATGGGTGTTTACCAAGAGATGCAAAGCAAGGGATGGCTCAATTATTCAGATGCCGTAAGCAGATCCAACAGTGGATTATATGGATACATGTATTCCTTGAGAGATGTGATGGCAGGACAAGGAGTAGATTTGGCAAATTTTGAGTACAATACATTGCGCGAAGCAGAGTTTAGAAATACCGATTGGTTTAATGAGCTTTTTAGAAGTTCCATAGTTCAGAACCATTCTTTGAGTATGACCTCAGGAAGCGAAAAAAATAGGAACTATTCGTCTTTGAGTGTCTATAATGACCCTGGATGGACTCAGGCCGACAAGGTAGAGAGATTTACGGGCAACTTCAATTCGACAACCGATATTTCTAACACACTTACTTCTGTTTTTTCTGCCAATGGCTCCATTCGCAAACAGAGAGCTCCGGGTTCGCAAAATAGGCGCAACGATGTTGTGACAGGAAGTGTAAATCGCGATTTCGACATCAACCCTTATAGCTATGCCCTAAAAACAGCAAGAACAGCAGATCCTCGTGCTTATTATAGGATGAATTATGCCCCATTCAATGAGATTCAGGAGTTGGAAAACAACTACCTAGATATAAGCATGATAGACCTAAAATTTCAAATAGACCTCTCTTGGAAGCCCATCAAAGGCTTAGAATTTGGTGCCTTGGGAGCTTATAGATATGTTAAATCAACAACAGAAACCAAAATTGGCGACTATTCAAATATGGCTATGGCCTATCGTGCCGACGAAACTTCCACCATTGCCAAAGACAATAAGTTTTTGTACATAAATCCTGATGATCCTGGCTCACTTCCAGCAGTAGTGCTCCCAGTGGGGGGCTTCTACAATAGAGAAGATTTTGATATGACCTCCTACTATACTCGTGGCTCGGTCAATTTTAACAAGACCTTCGACGAAACGCACCTTACCAATATATTTGTGGGAGCAGAGGCAAAATCAACCGAAAGAGCAAAATCAAGCTCCAGCGGTTTTGGTTACCAATGGTCGCAGGGAGGAGTGCCGTTTACCGACTATAGAATACTTAAAAAAATGCTGGAAGGCAGTTTTGATCTTTTTGAATTCAAAGAATACACCGATAGAAGTGCCGCAGCCTTTGCTACGGGAAGTTATTCCTACCTCGGAAAATATACTGTAAATGCAGCAGTGAGGGTGGATGGCACCAACCAGCTGGGAATGGGAGCAAAAGACAAGTGGCTGCCCACATGGAATGTTAGTGCTGCATGGAATGCCAAAGAAGAAACTTTCTTGGCAGACAATACCACCATTTCACAATTGCAGTTCAGAACAACTTATGGTTTGAACGCCAAGCCAGTACCCTCCGTTGCAAATGCCTTGCTGATACTTCGCAATGATGTAACTTACCGACCTTCGGAAGACAAGGAAAGCAGTACCTATATCTCGAGTTTGCAAAATGATGAGCTTACTTGGGAGAAACAATACGAATTTAACATAGGCTTTGACTTGGGCTTGTGGCGCAATCGCATCAGCATAAGTGCAGATGCTTATACCAGAGATGTATTTGACAACATCGCTAGTGTAAAAACTAGCGGACTGGGAGGACAATTCTACAAATGGGCAAACTATGCCGATATGCGCACCTCGGGATTTGAATTTTCTTTGGCAGGCTTGGTCTTTGATATAAGTGGAGTGAAATGGAATTCCAATCTTACCTTCGCCTATTTCGACAACAAGATAACCTCTCTAAACACCTCTCCAAGTGTTTTTGATTTGGTAAATTCGCAGGGAGGACCCCTTTTGGATCGCCCTGCCAGAGGCTTGTATTCATTCCAGTTTGCAGGTTTGTCGAGAGATGGTTTTCCGCAAGTAATCAACGAAGACGGAGAAGTGACCATAGGGAATGTTTATTTTCAGGAGCGTACAAAAATGGGACACTTGGTCTACGAAGGTCCCATAGATGCTCCTTACCAAGGAGGATGGAGCAACAATTTTACTTATGGCAATTGGGGTTTGAGTACCTTTCTAACCTATCAGTTTGGCAATGTGGTGCGCTTAGATCCTGCCTTTAGCTCAACTTTCAGCGACTTGGATGTGATGACCAAAGAATTTAACAACAGATGGACTTTGCCTGGGGATGAGGCTATTACCAACATTCCGGTAATACCATCCTTGTCTCAAAGCAGGCTTATTTCGGGATTGAATGTGGCCTACAATGCCTACAACTACTCTACCGAGAGGGTGGCTAAGGGCGATTACATTCGACTAAAAGAAATCTTTGTTACCTACAAGGTGCCTAGCAAGCTGGTGAGTCATTTCCATCTCAGCCGTTTGGATCTAAAATTTGCAGCTACCAACATTGGTTTGTTGTATTCTGATAAGAAACTTAACGGACAAGATCCAGAGTTCTTGCGTTCGGGAGGGGTTTCTATGCCCAATCCACGTCAATTTACATTAAGCCTGAAAGTAGGACTCTAAATACAAATAATAAAAGAAAATAAAAAATGAAAAGTAATATTTTATATCTAACAATATATTTAGCAAGTAGTTTGGGACTTCTCCTTTCTTCTTGTGGTGATTTCTTGGAGAAAGACCCCGATCAAAGGGCAAGACTAGATTCTCCAAAGTCGGTAAGCCTCTTGCTGGTGAGTGCCTACCCTTCTTATTCATCAGCGCAATTTGCCGAAGTGATGTCCGACAATGTTGCAGACAATAGAAACTGGTATGGAGGACAAGAGATACGGAGTGTAGACGAGGCCTTTTGGTGGAAAGACATATCTGATGAAAATCAAGATACACCCTCGGGCTTTTGGAGTGCTTGCTATGAAGCCATTGCAACAGCCAACCATGCCCTGGATTTTATAGACTCTCGCCCAGAAAATGAGAGAGCAAGCTACAATGCCCAATATGGAGAAGCTTTGCTGTGTAGGGCATATTCTCATTTTCGATTGATCACCCTATTTGCAAAGCCATACAATCCGGCAACTGCAAGCAGCGATTTGGGTATTCCGTATGTAACAAAGCCCGAAAAAGTCGTTTTTGGAGATTACCAAAGAGAATCAGTAGCCACGGTCTACGACTTGATGCAAAAAGACATAGAGCAGGGGATTCCATTACTCGATGAGTCTAGCTATGTGGTACTAAAATACCATTTCAATACGATAGCTGCCAATGCCTTTGCTTCAAAATTTTACTTGTTCAAACAAGATTGGACAAAGGCAGTTGCCCACGCTTCAGAAGCATTGGGAACCAATCCTACATCCATATTACGTCCATCCAATGGAGCTAGGTATACGGGCCTTTCTACCGACGAGTTTGAACTGACTTATGCCAGTTCAAAAGAAGCATGCAATCTTTTGATGGTAGAAGCTTTATCTAATTGGAGCAGGTTTGCTAGTCATAGGTGGGTGCATACCAAAAGCGTTAGCGACATAATTTATGGAGGTACAGCAACGGGAGGGTCTTATGCCCTGAAGCCCAACCTTACTTATCAGGGTTTTAACGATCTTTCTTTTATGCCCAAATACTATGAGATGTTTAAGAAAGAGTCTTTGGGAGATAATACTGGTCATCCTTACATTGGAGATATGCTTCTTCTTGGCGAAGAGGTAATCTTGAATAGGGCAGAGGCGTATGCGATGCTAGGTCAATTGGATTTGGCAATCGCCGACTTAAACACTTTTTACAGCCAGAAAATAACAAACTATTCGGGAAGTAACATCCTCACGCAGGCAAAAATCAACTCCTATGTACCAGCTATTCCCGATGTTCTTTCGCCTTATGGATATGCACTCACTGGCGATGCCTTGAATATAGTAAAAGTTGTAGTAGATTCTCGCCGCAAAGAGTTTATTCATGAGGGGCATAGGTGGTATGATATCACTAGGTTCAATATTGAGATCACTCATATGACATTTGACAAAAGAGAGAGTTCGGTATTGAAAAAAGACGATTTGCGCAGAGTTTTACAAATTCCTCAAACGGCTATTGTAACTGGATTAGAGCCCAACCCCAGATAATAATTTAGACAAACAAGTAATGAAAACAAAAATAATACGATATACATCAAAGCAAGTATCAAAAAAGGCTATGCTTTCTCTAGCTATTGCTCTTTCGAGCTTCGGCATTTTTTTGTCTTGCTCCGACGACAAGCTTAGCGACTCCATTCTAGTGAAGCCTGTGGAAGATAATTCAGCAACAGGCATTTATATTAAAAAGAATTTTACGGAGCCCTTTCAGATGGTGGTAGGCTACAAATGGAATTTTAGTGAAGCCGATATGTCAAAAGAACTTGTGCCCCCTCGCGAAGAGTTCGTTGTTCCAGTACTGGACATTATCACTCAATGCTGGATATCGCCATATCAGGTGGCCGATGCTTCAAGTAAGGGAAAGTTCAATTTTAAATACTATATCCCCAAGCAGTTGCAATTGATAGGAAGCCCCGCTGTAAACACCGACGGAACAATCACCTTGGGAACTGCCGAGGGAGGAAAAAAAATTGTGCTCTATTGGATCAATGAGTTTGACAAGTCGGATCCCGACAAGATGAATTGGTATTTTCATGTGATGCACCATGAATTTGCACATATATTGCATCAAAACAAAGAAATTCCCATTGGATTTCAGAATATCTCTAAGGGAAAATATCTTTCTGCTTGGCAGACAGTTAGCACTAAAACAGCCAATGAGAAAGGCTTTATTACACCCTACTCCATGTCGGACTACCACGAAGATTTTGTTGAAATAGTAGCCACCATGCTCACCAAAGACAAGGCAGCATGGGACAAGATATTAGCAGATTTTCCAGCATCAGGAAAGGAAGATTTATTGACGAAAACAAACTATATGATTAATTATTTTAAGGATACCTGGAATATAGACATCTATGATTTGCAGAAACTGATTGCCGACAAAATTACAGAGATAAGCAATTCTAAGAGTGTAGTTGGCACAAAATTGACTCAAACGAATTTTTCTAAAGAAGAAGATGTGTTTAATAAAAGGCACGTTTGTAGCCGTTGTTTTCCCACTAAATAACAATCAATAAAGAAAGAAAATGAAGAAAATAATTTACGTAAAATATGCTGTGTTGTCAATATTATTGGTCTCTCTTTTGCCTTCATGCACCAATGAGATTGATGATGCTTTTGACAAATCTTCTAGCGAACGCACAGCAGATGCCTTGTCGCATATCAGAGAAGTATTGATTGATGCACCCATGGGTTGGGCGGTCAGCTATTATCCCGATGCAAGTGTATATGGTGGGTTCAACTACCTTATGCGTTTCAATGCCGATGGCAGCGTCGAGATGCAAGGCGACAAAGTAACAGAGGATAAATTATCCTTTGTTTTGAGCGAAGAGCCTTCCACGAGTCAGTATTCGGTAAAAGCCTCGCAAGGGCCTGTACTAAGCTTTGATACCTATTGTTTGGTTTCACAATTGGCAGACCCTACCTCACTTGCCAATTACTATGGACCTGGACTAAGAGGCGACAACGAGTTTGTGTGGCGACGCACCTCAGTCAACAAAGATACCATTGTGTTTACTGGAGTAAGACGCGACCTAGATTCGGCGAAAGATCCGCTGGCTTCGTCCGAAATAGTTTTTATAAAAAATGCAAGCAATTGGAATACTCATCTTGATGCCGTGCAAACACATAGAACTGCTTTTTCGCAAGGAAACTATCTTAATTATTTTAAGGAAGTAAGACTCACCGATGGTTCTAGCATCGTGATGGCAGGATTTGATAATATAGAACGCTCTGTGTATGGCATAGATAAGAATGATGGTGGAGAGATAATATTTCAAGATCGCACTGGTTTATCTATGACCGAAAAAGGTCTTTTATTCAAAAATGGGCTAAATATCGGAGGACACAAAGTAAAATCTTTCGATTACGACGGAGCGGTGTTTAGAATAGCAGATGCCGATGTGCAAGGACAGTTGAATGGAATCAGTCAGCCTTCTTTTGTGTTTGAAGGCACACAAAGTGCTGTCTTGATGCCCAACGTCTCCTATATTGTCAATAGATTTAGTCCGCAAATTAGGGTTCCCTTGCAAGCTGCTGTCAATAAATTGAATTACTTGGGCCTCGAATACTATGCTTTCGTGCTTATTCCTAGTGGACCTTCGGGGCATACCTTAGCAATTCTTCACAGGGTAGGTGCAAATACTGTTGATATTGCAGCTCAGGTGACGTTTACCTATATAAAGAGTTCAGAGAGGAGCGACAAAATTAGGTTTACTCAGGGCCGTACTATCTCAGTGAGTGGCGCTTATGGACAAGTAGTAAACGCCGAAATGAGAGAAATAGCCAATGTCATTTCCGACACAAGAAATGGACAAGACTATATTATTATGCCCGACAAAGAACAGATCAATTACACTTTTGGATCTTGTAGTTCGTCAAATTATTTTAGTGCAAATAAATGGTAGAAAGATTCATATAAATTAAGTTATTTAATAATAAACACTTATGAGAAACATTAAACTTTATTTTTCCGCATTAATCACCTGTATGGTGATGGCTTCCACCACTTCTTCTCTGCAGGCTCAGAGAACCGAGCTAAAATCTACTTCTGACAATCAGAAAATAGATATTAGTTCAATGCAAACTACGACCAATGGGCAAACCAATGGTATGCTGAAACAGCAAGTGTCGGTACAACCTTCGCAGATCCCTGCTCTTAACAGAACTCCTGCAAGCTTAAAGCCAGGACTAGCCACTGTACGCACCGAAAATGGGATGATGAGCAAGCAGCTCAATAGCCCTACAACAAAAATACCGTCGCAAATAAAAAATCAGGCGCCAGCATTTAAAGCCGCTGGCGACACCACTTTTTTTGAAGGATTTGAAGCCTGGGAGGGAGCAGCAGGAGCTGACAGAACTTGGTTGCCAGCAGATTGGAGTCTCATAAAAACCAACCCCTCTACAGAAATCGTAAAACATTGGCAAGTTTTTGGTGGGAATATTTTCTCGGCCCCTACCAGCTATAATAAGAACTCTTTCTATGTAGAGTTCGATGATTTCAATGAGTCGGACGAGTGGTTGATTACCCCTTCAATAAGCCCTAAAGCTGCTGACTATTTGAATTTTGAATTGTCGTATAATCCATTTTTCATGTATGCTTATGACGATGACTTCGAACCATTGAAAGATCAAATTGCTGTCACCCTCAAAATAATGGCGTCGCAAGACGATGGAGCTACCTGGGTAGAGATTTTTGATGTTGCCAAAGATATTGATTATGGAGAATATACTTATGCAAATTTGTATTCGCCAATGATTAAATACTTGAGTGTAGATGTTTCTAAGTATGCTGGAAAGAACGTAAAATTTGCGTTTCGATATGTTGGTAAAGGTGGCGATTCTATGGGATTAGACAATGTCTTGATTGGCAAAGTAGAGCCTTTTGCTATGTATTTGAAGCCTCAGGGGACATATTATTTTGGAGTAGATGAAGATATGCTTTACATTCCAGGGTATGTGGTGCCAGCATTTAGAGATTTGTCTTTTAGAAATTTTTCGGAAGGAGCCATGTCGTACAAATGGAATCAAATAGACAATTCAACGGGAGCCGACCTTATGAATGGAGCTACAGTTGAGCACCCAAAGGTAAATTATTATATTAATAATGTTGGAGTCCTTGAAACACCAACATTGGAGGCTGCCTTGGGCAATGATACTTCAACTTACTTCTATGGAGCTGAGACCGAAAATGGCTTTGATGGCTTTGTTCAAGCTGGCGGACTATGGAATGTTATGAATTTAGACATGAATGACGGGATAGTATCGTATACCTTAGACGATGAAGGTGGCTTTGCATTTGGAACTTTTCACAATGTAGCTGGCAACTATAAAACAAGTGCTATAGCCAATTATTTTGACAAGCCCGCACAACAAAATATTCTTTTTTCGATGAATGTGTTTGCTCAAACATTTACGGCTCCTGCCGAAACCCAACTTACGATGGATATAATCAAAGTAGGTGCTGATGGTGTACTTGCCGGGATCTTGGCAACTTCAACAATCAAGGCGTCTGATGTGGTTCGCAAGGATGCAACACAGCCTTATATACTCTCTTTTGAGTTTTCTCGTAATTTAGACTCTTTGATTATCATAGAAGATCGCATTCTCTGCAAATTGAGCGGATTTAATGTTCCTGGGGTTCGGTTTGGAGCCATCAGTTCTATTTATAGCAGCGACTACGAAAACAATGCTTATGTGTACTTGCAAGACAATACATCGGGGAAGGAGGATTTATTGTCTAGTTCCGACTTTATTAGTGCCAACCTTTCACTCTTGTTTGTTCCTATGGTAAGCATCACCGCATTGCACTCCGAAACCAAAGCTATTGTCTGCGATGTAGTAGGAGGAAAGACTGAGTTTATTATCAACACTACTTTTCAAAACTATCTCGAGGGATTTGTAGAGGGAGCAGTAGACTGGATAGTATTTGATGGCGAGGTAAGTCATAATGCAGAGACTGGCGCAACAACAATTTTTATGGATTATCAGGCATTGCCAGAGGGTATTGCAGGTCGCACAACGAACCTTGTATTTTCGGCTCCTGGTGCCCAAGATATAATAATTACAGTGACCCAAGGAAATATAACTTCCATTGGCAAGGTAAACCTAGCTGCTCCTAAGGTGACCAAGGTGGCCAATGCTTTTGATATAGCCTATGATGCTTCAGCAATAAGCTCTGTAGAGGTGTACAATGCAACAGGACAAAGAGTAGCTTCCCACCTGCTTCCTCAAACAGGAACGTATGCTTTGGGCAGCAATTTGCCGAATGGTGTTTATATCTTTAAATTTGCAGGCGACAAAGGCACTGTAAGTGTGAAGGTTGTGAAATAAGCTAAGGCGATTTTATACGACAAAAAAAAGAGGCTAGTCTTATCAAGACTGGCCTCTTTTTGTCAATCCTGTGCGCATTTAGAAGTGATGTGTTTTTAAGCAAATCTAAATTCCACTATTTGCAATTAGTCTAAATATGAAAAATATATTACAAAAAATGGCTAATTATTTGTTATATCCATTTTTTTTTTACATTTGAGTCGAACAAAAATGATAAAATAGTTTGGCCAGCTAAAAAGCCTCCTTGCAAGAGCAGTCACTTGTAAAAAAAGATCTAAGCGGAATGCCGAAAAGCCTAATAAATAAAAAGAGTAGGCAAAATTAAAAAAATATTGTGATGAAAAAGAAAGATTTATTTTCAAAATTAAACAAGGAAGATTTGTTTACGAAACTTACAAAGTCCGAGTTAGAAAACTTTAAAGGAGGTCAGAAAGTATATTATCCCCAATTGCCGGGACCTATTTTCATAGGTAGCCCTCCTCCAATGACTGTTGGGGTAGGTGTTGGTGTTAAATTTTGATTATTACAGGCATCACGCACAGATTTTAGCCGCTAAAATATGAGGTTTAATTTGTGTGTGCTAGTTTAATTACTTACTAAATATTTCCAATGAAAATTCTTTTAAATTGGCTTCCTCCTGCATTATCTCATCGACCCTCACTAGCGATGTCAATTCTTCAAAGTTTCTTACAGGAATCTGGATTTGAAGTATTGTTTTAGCCCCTTAAATAATCGGACAAGATTATCAATTAAAATGTGTAATTTTGTATTATGGAAAAGAGAAAATTTAGTAAGGAAGAAAAACTAAAGATCATCAAAGAATGCTCAGAGCATGGCGTTAAGGCAGTATTAGAAAAATATTCTGTTTATCCTGCCAGTTTCTATTCTTGGAAAAAGAAGTTTGAGACCATGGGGGAGGCCGGTTTTGCCCATGGCATTACTCCCGAGCATTTCAAGCGTATTAGAGTCTTAGAAAAGGAGAATAAGATGCTCAAAGAAATCGTAGCCGAGAAAGAGTTGGAAGGCAAGCTAAAGGATGAATTGCTAAAAAAGAAATTTGCCTTGGAGAAAAAAAGGAACTAGTTAGAAGCTATGTTCTCCAAGGCATAAAGAGAGATGTGGCTCTTAAAATTACAAAGATTTCCAAGCATCAATATTATTATAAAAAGAAGAAGAGTAAACAAGGCGTAAAACCCTCTTTAATGAGCACTTACAAGGACGAATCAGGAGATACGCAAGCGGTTTTAAACGAGTCTATAGTTCAAGAAATCAATCAGATACACAAAGATCCAGACACTGATTATGGATATAGAAAAATTACTAATCACTTGCAAATTCTAGGATATTTAATCAATCATAAAAAAGTTTATCGGTTGATGAATGCCTCTCAATTGTTGAAATCAAAGCACGACAAACCAAGTAAAAGTAGGGTTAAATATCGCAAAGTTTTCCCCACTAAGCCTTTGGAGGTTTTAGAGATGGATATAAAATTTGTGTGGATTGAGGAGCATAAAAGACATGCTTATATATTGACCACTATTGACACCTTTACCAGAGTCGTTTTGCATTGGGTGGCGGCTTACTCGATAAAGAAAGAAGATGTTAAAAAACACTGGGAACACATTATAATCAATCACTTACAAAAGAATAATTGTTTAGAAAAAAATATTAGCATAGAAATTAGGAATGATAATGACAGTAGATTTTCGGCAAAAACAATACAAGATTTTTTCAAGGAAAATCATCTAAATCAAGTTTTTACGCATCCATACACACCTCAAGAAAATGGTCATATTGAGAGCTTTCATGCTATTTTAGGAAAGAAGCTTGATCAGTTTAATTTTTGGAGCCTTCAAGAATTGGAGATGATTTTAACTCCTTTTTACGAAAAATACAATAACCATAGGTTACATGCTTCGGTATGTTATTTACCGCCAAATATATTTTTCGAATGTTG
>BHEP01000022.1 GCA_003851245.1 Bacteroidales bacterium
ATACAAAAGTTATAGTCCTTATTTTATAATTCTTATATTTGTAAAGTACAATAATGACACAAGGGATATATAATGGCACCCCTAATTCGGACACTAGTTTCATGAAAAGTTTTTATTTTTACGGATTAAAAAAATGATTTATTTTATGAGAAAGAGAGTAAGTTCAGAATTAAAAGCCAAGGTAGCCATCGCAGCTATTCAAGGACATCGCAAGGTGAATGAAATTGCGAGTGAGTATGAGGTTTTACCCTCTCAGGTAAGTGACTGGAAGAAGCAGCATTTAGATGGTGCAAGTTCTATTTTTATCAGTTTTCAAAAGGCTAATAAATCTAAAGAAAGTGATCAGCTCCTGACCAGTCTTTACACCAAAATAGGAGAGTTAGAGGTAGAGCGTGATTTCTCAACCCACATTGCAGTTATGGAGAGTTAACATGCTGTTTTCCACGCGCTATTTTTTCAAAAAGTTGATTTTGGTACCCTGCAAATTTTGTTTTATTGATTGGTATTACTTTGTACTTCAAGATGCCAATTATTTTCTTAACTTGCTCATCAGGCTCGCTACACTGTCTTATAGTTATGAGTTGCTGCTTATCATTTTAAATGCTTGTAGAGATTATTTTTTGCGTGTTCATTATTCTAACAATCTCCCTCCACTCACTATGTATTCCGTTCTTTTTGAGCTGAAACCTGATAGTCGAAACCAGCCAATATGCCAATATTCCTAGATCTGGGTGTTTATATACCAATTCGCCAATACGTTTTGCTAGTAGGGGATGCTTATCGGGCTTTAATTCATCCAAATGACTTAAAGCACAGATAGTTATGCGAGCAAGAACTCCCTTTCATTGCGATAGCTCTCACACAGATGATAGTAAGTATATCGCTCTCCGCTGGGCTTTTCGTATTTTGTTATTGCTTTTAAAAACATGCTGCAAATATAGGCACTCCAAACCACAATAAAAATCCAAAATGGTACCCCACAGAGCACTTTTCAAAAACCAAATATTAAGCCATGCGTGATTATCAGCATGTTGAAAAATCAAAATCTTATGAAAATACAACATTTAACTATTTCAAGGCTAAAATAAATGTATTTTAACAAAAAGGCTGCAATGTGGGTTAAAAACATTCTTTTAAAAAGATTTGTTTAGGGTATGGCTGCTATAGAATTGTCGTATAGATGTAAAGTAGCCTAAAAATAATGAAAGAAAAAGCAAAATATCACAAAAAGCAAGAGTTATATGCAACAATATTGTTGGACTATATTCGTGGACTTTCTTCTAGCGAGGCACGAGCGGAGGTGGAGCTGTGGCTAAGAACAGATGAGGCTAATGAAGAAATATTATTAGATACGAGTTCTATTTTTTATGCCCTACAAACAGAAAAACGCATAGCGGCAAGAGATCCCCTGCAAGCTTTTGAGAGAGTAATGCAAATAAGAAAAAATAGAGAGAGGAAACTATGGCTCAATCGTGTGCTAGCTACGGCAGCCTGCATTGCAGGAGTGATGTTTTTTTCTACTATGCTAAACTTTTGGAAGCACGAAAACATTAAACCTCAACCTCAAATCATCACTGTGGAATCTAATGCGGGCATGCGTAGCCATTTTAATTTGCCTGATGGAACAGAAGTTTATCTCAATTCGGGAAGCAGTATTTCCTATCCCTTACCATATGATGGCGACAAAAGGCGGGTAGAACTTAATGGGGAGGCGTATTTTAAGGTAGTCCACAATCCTAAAAGGCCATTTATTGTTGCCGTATGCGACAATATTCAGGAGCTGGAGGTGCTGGGCACAGAATTTAATTTGCAGGCATACGAAAATGAATCAATAATAAAAACAACATTGGTAAAGGGAAGCGTAAGTCTGCTGTTAAAAAACAGCAAGGGAGAGAGATACGAACAAATATTACGTGCTTCAGAAAAAGCAGTTTATGATATCACAACAGGAGAAGTGAGCGTCAGCATCGTTGACACAGAGTATGAAACTGCATGGAAAGAAGGAAAACTGATGTTTAAAAATGATCCAATGCCAGAGATACTGAAAAAGCTGTCAAGTTTTTATGATGTGGAATTTGAAATTCGCGACAAGATTGTGGAAACTTATCGTTTTACGGGAACCTTTGAAAAACGGCAGCTGTTTCAGATACTCAACTACCTAAAATTATCTTCAAATATCGATTTTAGAAATAATCAGGAAAGTGAAGACGGAAAATTGGGAGTAAAGTATACCGTTGTCACATCACAAAAATAGAAAAATAATAGTTTAATGTTGAACATATAAAAAAAAACGCCTATGATATAAAAAAAGAATGAACCATATTGTTAAAACTATACCTTAGTATTTTAAATATTAAAATTATCTATAAAATATGAAAATAAAAAAAACTATTAAAGTCATTAAGCTAACTTGCTTAATGCTATGCCTATCTCCAATTATAGTGTACGCTTCTAAGTCGTATGCAGAAACTACGGCAGTATCCGTCAATTTATCAAACAAATCTGTTTCTGAGGTTCTTGAATATCTAGAAAAGGAAACAGAGTTTAACTTTTACTACAACAACGAATTGATAGATATGAACCGCAAGGTGTCAGTGAATGTAAATAGCAAAAATGTTTTTGCTATATTGGATCTCATTTTCAAAGATTCAGATGTCCGTTATAAAATAGTTGACAAGGATGTTATTCTAACAGTTGGTAGATTAAAGGCTACGCAACAAGATGAGGGAAAAATAACAGGGAAAGTTGTTGATGAAAAAGGAGAAGCCATCATTGGAGCAAGTGTGCTGGTAAAAGGAACTAATATTGGTACTGTTACGGATATGGATGGGGTATTCTCATTACAAGTTGGTAGCAATAAGCCCAATATTGTCATTAGCTATATTGGATATACACAAAAAACCTTATTGGTAGAGGGCGGGTCAATAGATGTTGTCTTGCTTGAAGATGCTCAAAAACTAGACGAAGTAATCGTTATTGGCTACGGATCAGTCTCTAAACGAGAAGTAACCTCTGCTGTATCCCATGTTTCCAGTAAGGATTTTCTAAATATAGGCAGCAACAATCCTGCAATGCAGATACAGGGAAAGGTGGCAGGAGTTTCTATTAATAATAGTTCGGCAGCAGATCCCAATTCTAGCACAAGCATACAGGTTAGAGGAGTATCTTCTCGTAAGGCGGGCTTAGGACCTCTTATTGTGATAAATGGAGTGCCAGGAGGCAACTTGGAGAATATCAATGAAAACGATATAGAATCCATTGATGTATTGAAAGATGGAGCGGCCTCTGCTATTTATGGAACACGAGGTTCCAATGGAGTTATTGTGGTAACAACAAAAAAAGGAGGAGGAGCCAATGGTGCCGTAGAAACAAGCTATAATGGTTATTTGAGTTTTGATGTGGTAAAAAAGCAATTGCCCGTATTGAGTGCCGACGAATTCAGAACACATTTGCCCGAAAGAGGCAACGACTTTGGTGGCAATACTGATTGGTTTGATGAGTTGACCAAAGTTGGAGTTACCCACAACCACGCACTACAAATATCAGGAGGAACTGAATTGAATAACTACCGCGCTACGGTAGATGTACGCGATGCCAATGGCATAGACCTGCGTTCAAACAGGAAAGAAATAGGAGCGCGTTTTTCTATAAACCATACTGATAAAAACGAATTGTATCAAATAATGCTCAATGTAGCTCCACGTTCTATTGATTATAATGATTCCGATCACAATGTGTTTTCTCAGGCTATGACACTCAACCCAACGATGCCTGTGATGAACCCAGACAAACCCAATACGTATTATAGAACTACGGGATGGGACGCCAATAATCCTGTAGAAAAACTACGCCTAGAGAAAAAAGGAGGAGAAAGAAAGTACCTCGATTGGGATGGAACCTTCAAGCTAAATATTCTGCCTCTATTTGCCCCAAAATCTGCACATACCTTGAGCACTCAGGTAACTTTGGCTCAGCAGCTCAAAGACCACGATTTTCATTGGTTTCGCCCATCTACCTCTACCGTTGCAATTGCAGCAGGACGTAAGGGAGAAGCTTCTCAAGAAAAACAGAGATACAAGCAAGAGAGTTTAGAATGGTTGGGAAATTATGGATTTAGAAAAAATGGACATAATTTCAAAGCCATGGTAGGCTATTCTTACCAATATTTTATGGATGAGGGCTTACAAGCAGAAAACAAAGATTTTCCCTCCGACGCACTTATGTACAATAAGCTTAGCAACGGCACTTACATGAAAGAGGTAGAAGGACGACTGGGCATGAGTTCTTTCAAAAACGACTCCAAGTTGATTGCCTTTTTTGGCCGTCTATCCTACGATTTTCACAGCAAATATCTTGTCACAGCCTCACTGCGATATGAAGGCTCTTCCAAATTTGGACTCAACAACAAATGGGGATATTTTCCAGCAATATCAGCAGGATGGCGCATCAGTGAAGAGGCCTTTCTCTCCGACATAGCCTGGATTGATGACTTTAAAATACGCGCTGATTATGGCGTTACTGGCAACCAAGATTTTGACAACTACAAATCATTGTCCACAATGAACGGATACGGAGAAGTATACTACAATGGAAGATACTATCAGGGCTGGTCGCCCAATGTAAATGTAAATAGTGATTTGAAATGGGAAAAGGGCAAAAATTGGAATATTGGACTAGACTTTACATTATTCGACTCTAAACTTAGCGGTAGTGTCAACTATTTTAACCGTCAGCAGCAAGATCTATTGGGCGATTACGATGTGGCAACACCGCCTAATATACAAACATCATCCTTTGTTAATGTAGGAACTATGAAAAATACAGGTATTGAAATTGATTTGAGTTTTAATGCCATCAAAACAAAGGATTTTTCATATACTCTTGGAGTGATAGGATCGGTAACAGATAACAAGTTTGTTTCTTTCTCAAACGCCATATTTAAAGGACAAAAGTACTATTGGCAAGATGGATTTCAAGCTCCTGGAACGGCAGGTCCAATGCAACGCATTCAAGAAGGCGAACGTATTGGATCATACTATACTTATGTGTATGCTGGAGTAGACGAGCAAGGAAACTGGATGATCAAAAACAAAGAGGGCGATGTGATACCAATCGGAGATGGAGAAGAGGAAGATAAGGTAAAAACAGGCAATGGACTACCCAAATTTAACCTCTCACTCACCAATAGCTTTAGATACAAAGACTTCGATATGTCTTTGTTCTTTCGTGGAAATTTTGGATACCAGGTCTACAATGTTCATGAATTTTACTGGGGACTTCAATCCACGGGTGCAAATAACAATGTATTAGAATCGGCCTACAAAGAAAACGGACATATCGTCACTGGCATGAACCAACACAACAGTTATTTTGTACAAGATGCAGATTATCTGAAGCTCGATGTTGCTACCATAGGTTATACCCTAAAGGCCTCGTCTAAGTGGATACAAAGCGCACGCTTATATTTTACGGGCCGCAATCTGCTTACGATTACTAAATTTGACGGAATAGATCCTGATGTTTTCCCTGTCAATGGCTTGCAGCCAGGAGCTCCATCTCCCGAGAGAAAAAATTACTATCCATCTACTCGCCAGTATTTAGTGGGTGTTCAACTTAATTTCTAATCTTAAAAAATAATTTTATGAAACTCAATAAATATATTGTAGTGTTGGCTACTGCGGCAATGGCAAGTAGCAGCTGCACCGACCTGAGCGAAAATGTTTATGATATTATCATTGCCGAAAATTTTTATCAAACTAAAGACAATGTCATACAGGGATTTGTGCGCCCTTTCGACCATGCCTATTGGTCGTGTGCGGCTGCCAGCTTTCAGCTGGGCGAAAACTCTGCCGACCATTTCATGACTCCCAACCGCCAAGGACACTGGCTGGATGGTGAGAATTATTTCAGATTGCATAGACACAAATGGACTATCGACGATTGGGTGCCTCGTGATGCTTGGAACAATAACTTTCAAGGTATAGTTTATGCAAATAGTGCAATCACCGACTTGTCGAAATTGGATCCTGCAAAATTTGATATGACTCAGGCCGAACTCGATAATTTTAATGCACAGTTGAGAACCCTGCGTGCTTGGTTTTATATCTGCCTATTGGATATGTACCGAAATATCCCTATCGCAACTGACTATCCCAGTGATGACCCTTCGCCTTCTCAGGTTTCTCCCAAAGAAGCATTCGACTTTATTGAAAGAGAGTTGCTGGAAGTGATACCACTACTAAATACAAAAGTAGGCAGTGGAGGTAACTTAGGAGCACAAGGCAGCTGGACAAAAGCAGGAGCTGCTTCCTTATTGATGCGTTTGTATTTAAATGCTGAATTGTGGATAGGAGAAAATCGTATTGCCGACTGTAAAAAATATGCAGAGCACATTATCGATGGAGAATATGGAAGCTATGGAATCGCCAGCCGCTGGGATGCTCCCTACGATTGGAACAATGAAACCTGCGAAGAATTGATATATGCATTCACCAGTTCCTATGGCTATGCCCACCACGTATATGACAGCGGCATGTTTTGGTGGAATATGCCTTACAAGGCTCCTGCCTATTTTGGTTTCAAGGATTGGGGAGATGCTAATCCGCGATTTGCACTACAGCCAGGGCTTGATTTGGAAGGCAATGAATACGCTTTTGAAAACGGGAAGCCTGTTCGCAAATTTATGAAATATCCCGACGATGTGAGGCTCAAGAAATACCGAAATCTGGGAAATAGCAGCCGTGAGGGTATGTTTCTTCGTGAGTCTTTAGACTATATCGACGAAATAGGCGTCAAACAATTTGCACGCTCAGGCGATGACAGATACAGACTCTATTTGCGAGATCAAGTAGGATGGTTTGAAGATACCGACACTCTCAGTATTTCGCCCAAACCTTCGTCAGGAGCTCCCGTTATGATTTCAGATATGAATCATGCCGATCAAAACTCGGGATGGTATATGATAAAATATCCGATTTATGGATCTGCTGATGCAGGCAAGGTTGAAGCCGATTATGCGGTTATTCGTTTGGCTGAAGTGTACTATACCTTAGCTGAATGCAATTTCCGTCAAGGCCAGAAGGGCAAAGCAGCTCAATTGCTAAATACTGTGCGTACTCGTTATTATCCAACCAACTCCCCTAGCTTGTATAAAGAAGATGGCAGCCAAATCACTGAGCAAGAACTCCTGGACGAATGGGGACGCGAATTTCTTGGTGAAGGTATTCGCCGTACTGTACTCTGCCGATTTGGCGCCTACACTTCTGAATGGTGGGACAAAGAAAAAGAGACGAGCAAACATACATTGCTTGCGCCTATATCCAGAAAAACGCTACAAGCAAACCCCAATTTGAAGCAAAACCCAGGATATGCAACACCCGAATAATTAAATAACGCCCCATTAAAAACTTTTAAAGGGCACTAAAATGTCCTGCATATTGCAGGACATTTTTTATAAGACAAAATATAACTAATATATTGGCTATTAGAGCAAGAAAATAGATTGAATATTTTATCAATCTATTTAGAATAAAAGTATAAATTTTAACTTCTCTTTGCAAGCTAATAAAAGGCAGAATACTTTAATCTATGGATGATGTAATATTGGTATCCCACTTGCAAGATAACGATGAAGTCGCTTACAAACAAATATTTCTCAAATACTACTCACCTCTCTGTGAATATGCTTCGCAATATCTTGTTAATGAAGATGATGCACAAGAGTTGGTTCAAGATCTGATGCTTTTTATTTGGGAGATACGTGCCAATTTGGCTATAGAAAAATCCCTAAAATCGTATCTTTTTACTGCTACTAAGAACCGTTGCCTTAATGCCATAAAGAAAAAAAAATATCATGAGCGAGTGCATAGCATACTTTATGAAAAACTAAAATGCCAATTTGAAGATCCCGATTATTATTTGACAAACGAACTTGCCGAAAATATTCAGAGGGCTATAGCTGAATTTCCAGAAACTTATAGAGAAACATTTTTTCTGAGTCGTTTTGGGGAACAAACAAACGTGCAGATAGCAAATTCTTTGGGCATCTCGGTAAAGACAGTAGAATATCGTATCACCAAATCTCTGAAAATTATGCGCATAAAGCTAAAAGACTATCTGCCCATACTCTCATTACTATTTGCTTAGGAGTAGCCATACAAATATGCCTTCAACTATTCATTGTGTCTTTTATCGCTCAGCCTCAATGGTATACGTAAAACTATCGGCTCTATAATATCCTACATTATATTCTACAGGAATGCCATTGGTGTCGTATACAAATCTTTTTCGTATAAGAATGGCTTCATGTGCCTTGATTTCCAACTTTTCGGCAATAAAATCGCCTGCCAGACTCGCACAAATCTCTTCCTTGGAAGTTTTTACAATAATATTATGCTCCCTTTCAAGTATTTCATACAAGGGTAGGTTAAAATTTTCTTCCCCTGTGAGTTTTATTGTAGGATTGAAATAAGAGATAAAATAAACAAAAGGATAATCTCTATTGCCACGAACGCGTTCTAAAACCAAACATTTAGTATCGCCATCTATATCAAAAAAATTGGCTATTTCTTTGCTTGTCTTTTTGTTGCTTAGGTGCATTTCAAAATTTTTTACATCTATGCCTAGCATTTTCATCTCCTGAGAAAAACTTCGCCAATTTTTGATGCCTCCTACAATGCCTTTCCTAACAACTTTGGTACCAAAACCTTTCTTGCGGATAAGTAGTCCCTCAAAAACTAGCTTGTGAATTGCTTGTCGCAGTGTATTCCTAGAGATATCCAGCTGCTTGGACAGCTCAATCTCACTTGGCAATAACTTGCCGTTCTTGTATTGCTCCTCGTCTATCAACTTGCGAAGAAATTCTTCTGCCTGCACATGAAGAGGCTTTGGATTGCTGGGGTTTAATTTCTCTTTCATCGTTTATAGATGCTTATAGATGTTTGTATTTGTATATCTAATATTCAAAATTCGCTCTTGCCTATTGTTGAGAATATCTCATAAAGGCATTGCATTGTTGATCTTATATCTCAGATTCATTTGTGCCCATTACTTCACTTAGTTTGTCAAAAAGTGCAACAACGTCATTATGTATTTCACTATCCAACATTTCAGATGCCACAGCAAGTCTGTTTACTTTTATACCCTCTGCTCCCACTGCTTCAAGTTTGCGGAATAATGAATCCTGCTGCTCAAATAATAGTTTTTTACCATCTAAAACTGAAAAAATATCTGCCGAAATATTTTTCCATTCTTGATTTGTAGGTAAGGTGAGATTCTGACTTAAGAAAAAAACATCAATAATACTTAAATAAGACTGCGTGAAAAGGCTAAGCTCTGGTTCTTTGCGAATTTTAGACACCGCTCTCTTCCATGCTGAGGGCACAAATAAATAGTTGTCAATATTTTTACGCTTCCATTCAAAGAACGCAGTATTAGTCTCCTTTGGATGGAAGCTCTCCGCGGTATCATAATCAAGAATGATCAATCTCATTAGATTTGTATTATATTGTTTTAGTGCATTGTAATGAAGATCTGATTTTTTCTTCATCTCCTCCTTGCTACCTCCACCCAATGTTTTATGATAAAAACTGTCATAAACATCCCTTTTTCCAAGCACTTCGGCCCAGGCAGAAAGTATCCTTTCATCATCTTCTCCCTCTAGGTATAAAATATATGGGCTATCTTGTGTTCTGACTATATCAATATTATCAACTAGACTTAGAGCAGCAATAATTCTTGTCGAATCGTCGATTTTCACCGCCTTGCCAGACATGATAGATATTATAGAACTCTTCTCAACACTTTTTATAAATTCTTCAGAATGCGTTGCTATTAAAAATTGTATCTTTGATATTGACTTCAAATATTCTATGATCTTTCTCTGCAGGTTTATGTGAAGGTGGGCATCGGGCTCATCAAACAAAATAGTAGTCACTCCTTGGTATCCATACATAAAGGCCAACAATGTGAGTATTTGATGAAAGCCGCTGCCTCCAGAAATAATATCAAATGGTTTTTTGCCTAATTCCGTATATTCTGAAGTAATTTCGGTATCGAATTTCATTCTATATTTTGGAGCTTCCAATTTAACATTAAACCATTCACTAATTTTAGTTTTAATTTCTCGCCAATCGTCATTCTCTCCTATTGTCTCGTCTTTTCTGTCAACAACCCTGTATAGTAGATTTCTAAGGATGGATCCGGGTTGTGCCTTTCCAACACTTTCTCTTATATTTCCATCATCCATCCATTTTTCATGAGGCTCTAAACCCGAAAATGGTGGAACATACACAATTTGCGGAAGCATGCAACTTTCGTCTTTGCTGGCAAATTCTTTCCATCCTTCTCTTGGAATTGCATAAACAGATTGTGGTGCCTGATATCTCATCTCTACGCAAAAATTTTGCTCTACTCCTGCAGCATCTTTCCAGTAAACATCTATTGAAATTAGTATGTATTGTAGCCTTTTTTTCTCTGTGCCAGATTCATTCTTATATTCTCTGTCAGTCTTATCTGTCCATAGCAAGTTAAACTCGGGCAATGGCAATGCTGTGAAATTTGGTAGCACTAGCTGAATACCTCCCCCACCCTTTTTTCGCGACAATCTAAACTGATCAACACAATACTGCCAGATAGCTAAGGCTTGTAAAACAGAGCTCTTGCCACTATTGTTTGCTCCCACGACTAAATTAAAGTTGTCGAAAAGAAACTCTTCGTCTCTAATTTTTTTAAAGTTTCTGAGAATTAATTTATGTATCATACTTGCATGGTTTTGATCGTAAATATTTTACTCGTATTTAATGATGTTTCGTCTTTGCCGAATTGATTTCGACCAAGGAGTCTCTGAGGCATCATCCCAAGCCAAGCAAACTCCAATTTCTGCAACTTATATTGTACCATATAATGATTCGCTTTTTTAGAAAACGTTTAATTGATACAAAGATAGTGTTTTTGAACAATATTGAGTACGCTTGTATCATAAGAGCCCATCTGAGATTTCAAATTTCATTAAAAAAACATACTAGTATATTGCGTAAGCCAAAAAAATACCCTACATTTGCACATGTCAAACATGTTCATACATTTAATTATTAGGTAAAACAAACAATGAGAAAATCGAATTACGATAAATTTCCGACAACAAAAATAAGTGGTTTTGTGTTGGAAGCTTGGAACAGCATAATAGAAGAGTTAAAAAAGTGCCAAAGTAGACAAAGAATACTTGCCGTCGACTTTTACGTGGGACTTAGAGAGGACGAAATTATTGAAAAGATGAATCGTTTGTCTCCTGATTTATTTATCAACACAAGAGATTTATTTAAATCGAATGCCGAAATATTGGCAATGACCCATCGCTTTATGAGCGAGGATGTTCTTTTTGGATTTGTAACAAACCTTTCAATGCTGGATTATTTCGATAAGTCGAAATTGCAAAGGGCGAAAACGGAGATTCTCAATTGCAAGGGTAAAGTACTTATTGTGGGCAGTGGTGCCTCATTACTGATTACTGACACAGCCTGTCTTGTATATGCCGATATGTCTCGCTGGGAAATACTCGAGAGATTTCGCAAAAATGAAGTCTGTGGGCTTGGTATTGACAATCGCGAAGAAGCATTTTCTTTGCAATACAAGCGGGGATATTTCAATGATTGGAAAATTTGTGATGCCCACAAAGACCGTTTATTTGCCCGAGTCGATTACTGGCTCGATACACACAAGGCTGCGCATCCAAAATTAATAGACAAGGAAACTTTCTTCAAAGGGATTGAGCAAACCATCAAATCGCCCTTTCGGGTCGTTCCTTTTTTTGCTCCTGCTCCCTGGGGTGGTCAATGGATGAAAGAAACCTGCGACCTTGATAGGAATGAGATCAATTACGGATGGTGTTTTGACTGTGTGCCCGAAGAGAATAGCTTGCTCTTTGAGGTAAATGGAATTGTTTTTGAAATTCCTTCAATAGATTTGGTATTATTACAAAGTCGCGCACTCTTGGGCGAGCCCGTAGAATCTCGCTTTGGAAAAGAATTTCCCATACGATTCGATTTTTTAGATACCATTGAGGGAGGTAATCTGAGTCTGCAAGTGCACCCTACAACACAGTATGTGAGGGAAAATTTTGGCCTCCAATATACCCAAGATGAGAGCTATTATATGGTAGAAGCCGCCCCTGATGCCATCGTATATCTAGGACTGAAAGATGGCGTTGACAAAAATCAGATGATCGGCGATCTTCGCAAAGCACAAAATGGGGAGCTTGTTTTTGATGCCGAAAAATATGCCAATAAGATACCGGCAAAAAAACATGACCATTTTCTGATTCCTGCTGGAACTGTTCATTGCTCGGGTGCTGGCGCAATGGTGCTAGAGATTAGTGCTACACCCAATTTATTTACATTCAAACTGTGGGACTGGCAGCGTTTGGGACTCGACCAAAAGCCTCGACCAATCAATATCGAAAGGGGAAAAGAAGTCATCGATTGGGCTAGAGATACCCAGTATACTTACAAAAATTTAGTCAATACAAACACTCAAATTGCAGAAGGAGAAGGCTGGATGGAAGAGAAAACAGGCCTGCATCCCAACGAATTTATAGAGACCCGAAGACATCGCTTTTCTATTGCCGTCACACACAAAACCAAAAATAGTGTCAATGTTTTGAATTTGGTGGAAGGTGAAGAAGCTGTGGTAGAGAGTCCAAACAATCTCTTCGATCCTTTTGTGGTGCATTATGCCGAAACATTTATCATTCCTGCAGACATCAAAGAATATACAATACGACCCTACGGAAAATCTATTGGCAGCCAGTGTGTAACAATAAAAGCTTATGTGAGAACAAAATAAACTAAAGAAGCATGAAAAACAGTCATTTGAAAATTTTTATTCCCATCCTGCTCAGCTTTTTTGTGATGGGAATGGCGGACATAGTAGGCGTCGCAACAAATTTTGTGCGAGAGGATTTTGGCTTAAACGACCTTACAGCAAGCATCATTCCGATGATGGTATTTTTCTGGTTTGCCGTATTCTCTATTCCCACAGGCTTGCTTATGGGGCGTATTGGCAGAAAAAAAACCGTACTCTTGGCAATTCTCATTCAATGTATTGCCCTAATTTTGGCCTATTCGCTCTATCAATTCTATATTATCATCCTAGCTTTTGCTCTCTTAGGTATAGGCAATACCATCTTGCAGGTTTCCTTAAATCCCCTGGTTGCAAGTATTGTAGAAAAAGATAAGTTGGCAAGCACCCTCACTTTTGGACAGTTTGTAAAAGCCAGCTCTTCTTTCGTGGGCCCTATTTTGGCAAGTATGGCTGCAAGAAGTTATGGCGACTGGAAATTGGTCTTTCTTATCTTTGCGGCAGTATCGCTTCTTTCTTTTGCCTGCCTATACCTCACACCAATCAATGCTGACAACAAACTCGAATTGAAACAATCTAGTTTTGGCGAAACGCTGAAATTACTAAAAGAGGGCTTTGTATTTACTCTTTTTTTGGGCATCGTATTTATTGTTGGTGTTGATGTGTGCATGAATACCAATATCCCCCAGTTGCTAATCAAACGCTTGGGAATGGCGACAGAAGTTGCCAGTTTGGGCTCTAGCTTGTATTTCGGAGCTCGCACCTTAGGTGCTTTCGTGGGTGCTATTATATTGATGAAATGTAAGCCTGCATCATTTTTAAGGGCTAATATGGTTCTTGCCATTGCAGCCTTTGTATTGCTTATTTTTTCATGGGAACAAACGCTACTCTTTGTTGCAATATTTCTTATCGGTTTCACCTGTGCCAATGTTTTTTCCATTATATTTGTATTTGCATTACAAAACAAACCCGAGCAAACCAATGAGGTATCCTCACTTATGATTATGGCGGTGGCTGGAGGTGCTGTTATTAGCCCTTTGGTGGGTGCTGTGTCCAAAGGTTTTGGCGTGGGAATGGGTTTTGGTATCTTGCTACTTTGTGTGTTGTATCTCTTATTTTTATCCTTCAAATTATCTAAATAAGCCATATTTATGTACGAAAATGACAAACGAATCGTATTGAGTCTTGATGCAGGAGGAACCAATTTTGTGTTCTCTGCCATTCAAGGCTACAAAGAAATTGTTGAACCCATAAATATGGAGGCAGTATCAGACAATCTGGAAGAATGTTTGAATGCCATTGTATCTGGATTTGAACAGATCAAGTCCCAATTGAAAGAAAAGGCTGTGGCAATAAGTTTTGCATTTCCCGGACCTGCAGACTACAAAAACGGAATCATTGGCGACCTGCCAAATTTTAAGGCCTTTCGCAAGGGCATCGCCTTAGGCCCTTTCTTGCAAAAAAAATTTAATTTGCCAGTGTATATCAACAATGATGGAAATTTATTTGCCTATGGCGAGGCTCTCAATGGAGCCTTGCCCATGGTAAATGATTGGCTAACAAAAGCGGGCAATAACAAGCAATACAACAACCTAGTGGGCATTACCTTAGGTACTGGTTTTGGAGCGGGAGTAGTGCTCAATAATGTGCTAATGCTAGGCGATAATGGCTGTGGAGGAGATGTTTGGATTATGAAAAACAAGAAATATCCCGCCATGATTGTTGAAGAGAGTGTGAGTATTAGGGCTGTAAAAAGGGTATACCAAGAGCTGTCAGGCCACGATGCTTCAAACTTAAGTCCCAAAGACATTTTTGATATTGCTGAAGGCCATTTGGAGGGCGATAGACAGGCGGCAATCAGCAGTTTTGAAGAACTTGGCGAAATGGCAGGAGATGCAGTAGCCTATGCACTCACCATTGTTGATGGACTCGTGCTTGTAGGCGGAGGACTTTGTGGGGCTGCCAAGTATATACTGCCCAGTATGACAAAAGAATTACAAAAAGAAATAGGCCTTTTCTCGGGCGAGCAAATGCCTTCTATGCAAATGGAGATTTTTAACCTGATGGATGCTCAGGCAAAAACGGATTTCTTGACAAGTGAAGAGTGCAGCGTGAAAATACCTTTTTCTGAAGAGCTGGTTCATTACAATCGTTCAAAAAAAATAGGAATACTGTGCAGCCAGATTGGTACAAGCAAGGCTGTAATGGATGGAGCTTATGCTTATGCCTTACAGCAAATTGATGAAGCAGGTATTGGCTGCTGTAAATAAATAACATGTACTTTATTTGGTTTTATTGCGTAGCTCCATTCTCCGTGAAATTCGTTTCTATATAAAGCTATTTGGTTCAACTCGTCCTGCGAAACGACTATTCCTTTTTGATAGATTGTATCGTCGATTTTGCAAGTGGTTTAGCTCGCACCAGGAGGGAAATGGCTCACATGCATCTCCAGATTTATCCCATTGTCAGATGATGAACTACTTTCCAAATCACGTAATCCTGCATTAATAGTCATCCTCAATGCTCCAGAGGCCTTTGAAACAAGCAGCAAACCGCCTCTGCCAAGCAGTTGAGAATAAGAGGCCAATACCAATCTGCGACTCTTCTAATCTTAGTGAGGTAAAAGTTTAGTGTACCTATTCGTTAAATAAGATATGCTTTGCATAGTTTTTTTATGAAAAGGTACACATTATTTTATTACATTCCCTAGGACATATTTTACATAGGAATTTAAAATAATAAAAGCAGGTATGAAATAAAATTCATTCCTGCTTTTTTTTGCGCTAAGATGCACGGGACTCATCAAAATATCGATGAAGCAAAAAAATATTGAAAAAAATATGCTAATTGAGGGAGTAGTTGAACCACCCTCGTACGTCTTACATATACGGACTTCTATGAAATATTGTAAAATATTGTAAAATATGAAAAATACAGAAAACGAACTCATAATAAAATATCTTCACAACGAACTAAGCAAGGAAGAGATGGAAAGGCTCTATCTATGGCTGACGGAAAATAAAACCAACCAAGATTTTCTTTTCAAGTTGGAGGCTTTTTACACTGTCAACCAACTTAATACCTCTAATAAAGAGGCTGCCGACACAAACAAAGAGTGGGAAAAACTAGAATCTATCATTAGCAAATTGAATGTAGGCAAACAAACGGCAAACAAAAAAAATCGTCGCATCCCTATCTTGAAATTTTTAAATTATGCTGCCATATTTATTCTGGCAATAGCAATCCCTTACACCTTATTTAATAACAAGCATACCCACGACTCAATAGTCGATGAAACAATGGCGACTGTAAGTACAGGAATCGGAGAGCGAAGCCAATTGATACTGCCCGATGGGACTAAGGTCTGGATAAATTCATGCTCGTCTCTGTCTTACTCTTCTAATTTATCGTCGGAGAGAAAAATAAAACTCTCTGGAGAAGCTTATTTTGAAGTGTCAGAAGATAAAAATAAACCGATGACAATAGAAACATACCTTATTGATATAAAGGTACTTGGCACTGAATTTAATTTACGTGCTTTCGAAGATGATCGTAGCGTTGAAACAACCTTGTATGAAGGATCAGTATCTGCAAACACTGCGGAAAAAGCATTCAAACAAGATATTTTATTAGAGCCCGGACAGCAAATGACATATGCCGAAGATAAATCACTGAAAATAATATCCATAAATAATAAGAGTGATATTCTGTGGAAAAAAGGAGTCATTCATTTCAAAAAACAATCCCTAGAATCCATATCGCGCAGACTAGAAAAGAATTTTAATGTAAATATTTCAATCCTCGACTCGCAATTGGCTATGGAAGAGTTTACTTGTGAATTCGAAAGTGCTGAGAATATACGTGACATATTAGAAATCCTTCGCATGACTGGACGCATGCAGTACGAAATAAATGGAAGTAAAATAGAAATAAATAATTACAGCAAAAAATAAAACAAACTAAATTCATAATAGCAAGCACTTATCATTTAAAGGCCACAAATAGATAATTAGCTTGCCCAACAAGATTACTAATTTATAATAATGAAAAACAATGGAAAGAAAAAAATGGAAAGAAAATGCTTTTAGTAGATTGCATATAGGTCATTTAATTAAACTTACCCTAATCACTGGAGGACTGATGATGTGCCTAAATGGGTTTTCGCAGTCTACCAAACTTAGTTTGAATCTCGAAAATGTAAGCTTAGAACAAGCCTTCAATGAGATAAAAACCCAAAGCGGATATACAATGGCATACAAGAACAAAGATATTGATTTAAAAAAACAAGTCAGTATCAAGGTTGAAAACAAAACCATTGAAGAGGTCTTAAAACAAATATTGGAAGGTCAAGGTGTAGATTTTAGAATTACAAACAAGCATATTGTTTTGGCTAAAAAAGGACTCCCTGGCACTGAAAAAGCCTCCGAAAAAATGAAAATAACAGGAACTATTAAAGACAAAACAGGACTAGAATTGATTGGTGCCACCGTGGTCGAAAAAGGAACGAACAACGGGACGGCAACCGATGCTGATGGCAATTTTACGCTCTCAACAGCTCCCAATGCGATTTTACTTGTCAGTTATATTGGCTTTAATGCTAAGGAAATATCTGTCGATGGCAATAATAAGCTCTCGCTAACACTGGAGGATGACACCCGCATTCTGGACGAGGTGGTAGTGACCGCTTTAGGAATCAAAAGAGAGAAAAAAGCCCTTGGATACTCTATGCAAGAGCTCACAGGCGATGGAATGACCGAAACGAGAGACCCCAATGTGGCAAATGCCCTCTCAGGGAAAGTCGCCGGTTTGCAAATCAAACAATCAGGAACTGGCCCTGCAGGTTCTAGCCGGATAATCCTTCGTGGAAACAACTCCCTTATGGGCAATAATCAGCCGCTAATTATCGTTGACGGAGTGCCTATAGACAATACCACAGGAGGAAGTGATGACTTTTGGGGAAATAAAAGTGTCGACAGAGGATCGGGATTGGCCGATGTGTCGCCCGATGATATAGAAACAGTTTCTGTATTGAAAGGCCCTGCCGCTGCTGCCCTATATGGAAGTAGAGCGGGCAATGGAGTAATATTGATAACAACAAAGAAAGGCGTAAAAAAAGGAATGGGCATATCGCTAAATTCAAATATAACCTTTGAAAATCCTATGGAAACGCCCAATATGCAGAATACTTATGGACAGGGAATAGATGGGAAATTTGATAACAATGCCTCTACAAGCTGGGGGGAAGTCATGTCTGGACAGGCTGTAAAAGACTACACCACAAATTCGGTAAATCCCAAAAGCACACGCGAAACGAATGCGTATGCTGCCAATGGAAACAACCTGTACGACAATTTTTTGCGCACCGGTACCACCTGGACAAATAGCATTGATCTATCTGCCGCTGGCGATAACTCTACTTTTAGAGCAGCCTTGGTAAATATGGACAACAAAGGAGTTATTCCCAATAGTGGCATGGACAAAACAAGCTTTACGCTGCGTAGCACAGGCAAATGGGATAAATTGAGCTCCGATGCAAAAATAACATTTGTCACACAAAAAACAAACAACAGGATCAAGCTGGCGGCCGACCCTGACAATATTTTTCATAACTACCTGATGACTCCTCGAAGTGTTAATTTTAGCGACCTAGGCAATCAAGATATTTTTCCTAATTACGGATTCCCTCTAGGATCTAACTTGGGAGGGATAGATGTGGGAGGGAAACCAGCTTCGTGGACTTCCAACTACAATGGAAATGTGCGAAATCCCAATTGGGCGGCATATAACAATACCAACAATGATAGAAAAAATAGATATTATGGATTTTTTTCCTTAAAATATGATTTTACTGAGTACCTAAACCTACAAATTCGTTCTGGACTCGATATGTTTAACTCAAAATACACAATGATACAGGCTACTGGAACTCCCTATTGGGAAACTGGTGGCGATTATAGTGTAACTCAAGAGACTTTTTATGAGTCGAACTCCGATTTTTTACTTAATTTCAACAAAACTTTTAATGAAAAAATAGGACTCGTAGCTTCCTTTGGTGGCAATACCATGCGCTATAGAAGTGACTATATGCAAGGAAATGCTGGAGGAGTTGTTATCCCGAACTTCTACAAACTCATCAACGGCAAAGATCAAACAGTGGTAGACGATATAGTGAGTGCACAAACAAATTCTCTTTATGGACTCATGTCTTTGTCTTACGACAATTTTATTTATTTGGATATAACTGGCAGAAACGACTGGGTATCGACACTAAACCCGCAAAACAGATCATTCTTCTATCCTTCGGTGGGACTGAGCTTGCTATGGACAGAGATGCTCTCACGCAAAAATATTAGCACTGGGCCTATTAGTTTTGGTAAACTTCGTGCATCATGGGCTGAAGTAGGTAATGCTGTTAATCCTTACCAACTAAGAAATTATGTAGATATGAGCATCAAAAAAGTCTACAACCCAGTGACCGAAACCATAGAAAATGTCGTGCTCGGACAAAAATCGCCTATCATGCCATTGGATGACTTAAAATCAGAAAAAATTCAATCGTGGGAAATAGGAGTCGAACTAAAAGCCTTCAACAATCGTGTAGGATTAGATTTTACATATTATAACAAAGATGCTAAGAATCAAATACTAAAGGTGCAAGCGCCACCAGCTTCTGGATACCAGTTGAAATATGCCAATGCAGGAAATGTAAATAATAAGGGCCTAGAAATCGTATTTTTGGGAACCCCCATTGCCACAAGAGCCATCAATTGGGATATTGCTCTAAACTTCGCAAAAAATACGAGCAAGATCGTAGAGCTTACCGACGATACCAAAGAACAAATACTGGGTAGCTCTAATGCCTCATTCATACGTGTCGTTGCCAGAGAAGGAGGTGCTTATGGCGATCTTTATGGAACAACTTTCGTAAGAGACGACAAGGGAAGTATTGTGGTAGATGACAAGGGACTTCCTCTAAAAAATAGTGAATTTTCTCGTCTGGGAAATTTTAATCCTGATTGGATGGCAGGCATATCCAATACCGTAACTTTCAAAAACTTAAGCCTAAATTTCCTTATTGACATGCGCTATGGTGGCGATGTGTATATGGGATCTATTATGCGTGGTATGAGTGCCGGAACCTTAAAAGAATCTCTAAGCGGAAGAACTGGCATGTTGGTCAATGGAGTGACCACAGATGGCGCTATCAACACCGTAGAAACCAAGTCGCAAAACTACAATAGCAGACTTGCCGATATTACCGAACCATGGATTTATGATGCTACAAACATCCGATTGCGAGAAATGAGCTTGGGGTTTAATTTCCCTAAATCAATCATCAAAAAAACCCCTCTTAATAGTGTGAAAATGAGTTTGGTAGCAAGAAATATTTTGATGCTCTATAGTAAAACTAATGGATTTGATCCTGAAGCAGGATATACTACAAGCAATGCGCAAGGCATTGAATTTGGGTCTATGCCAACAATGAGAAGCCTAGGGTTTAATTTGAATGTTGTATTCTAATCTAAAAAATTATTCATTTATCAAAAACACGAAAAATTTAAAAATATGAAAACTAAAAAAATAATATATAGCCTTGGATGCACATTACTGATGGGCCTAACAAGCAGCTGTGTCGACTATGATGCACTGAACGAAAACCCCAACAAGCCGACTTCTGACATGTACGATTTCAATGAGGCTAGTCTCGGAACAACTTTGCGCTATGGTATTGACCTCAATTTTGCTGATGCCACTGGAAGCTTGGTAGGTTCAGCCCACCTTCACGAGCGCATAAAAAACCTGAATATAGATTTTTATTCGCAATATATAAATCCATCGGCAGGATGGACTACCCGCAATTATCTGCCCAACGATTCTTGGAATTCCGACTTATGGAAAGCTCATTTCCAATGGCTAAGTGCTCTCAATACCATTATTAATGATGGAGATGGTCTGGTCATGTCTCAAAACAATGTCCAAATAGCAAGAGTTTGGAGGGTGTATATTCAATCGCAGGCTTCGGATTTTTTTGGCCCTATGCCTTTTCCATTGGTAGCTGCAGAAAACCCCGACTATATAGCCTTAGACAAACAATATGAGATATTTTTTTTAGAATTGGATGACGCTGTTAAGAAAATGGATGCCAATTTGCATGTCATAGCAGGAGTAAATGACCCTATCTATTTTGGTGTATTGGCGTATTGGCAAAGTTTTGCCAACTCCCTAAGACTTCGTTTGGCAATGAAACTTTCGGAAGTAGACACCCAAACCTGTAGCAAAGAGGCAATCAATGCAATTAATGCCCCCGGAGGATTGATGACTAGTGGCAATGATGCGCGTATTTCGGGCACTTCAGGATGGGGAAATGCCTACAACTATTATATGTACCAAGTAAGTTGGGGCGAAAAAATGTCGCTGACAACTTCTTTTGAGAAGATATTGACAGGCATTGGTGGCTTAGCCTATAATGGTACCGCCACCATACATCCAGAAAAAATAGACCCTCGAGGAGTCAAATTTTTCGATCCTAGCGTGGACGGAAACGCATGGAAGGGTGTTTATCCTGGCTTGAATGCCGAAAATCATGTCAACGTAGGTAAGAATCATGCCTTTATGAGTGAGAAATATATTTTACCAAACGAAAAACGCAAAGTAGATTGTTTTCTCTATGAAGAAGTTTGTTTCTTATTGGCAGAGGCTTACGAAAGAAATATTATTTCCGGAGGAACAGCTCTTGCCAGAGAATGGTATGACAAGGGTGTGATATCTTCATTTGGTAGATGGGACGAATCTGCCAATGTAGAAGCTTATTTGGCATCCACAGAGCCCAATAGCTGGGGCACTTCGGCTCATTACGATAGCAATAATGGTGATGGAAATAGCAAGTTGGAAAAAATAATTACCCAAAAATATATTGCCAACTATCCTGATGTATCTTATCAAGCATGGAATGACAAACGCAGGCTGAACCTTCCGGCTTTCGATGTGCCAGAATATAGAGATCCCGCTGTGGGATATGTAAATAGTAAGGACATCAAAGACTCTAAAAACTTTATCAGTCGCCAAGCATTTCCACAAAACGAAATGTTGGTCAATAAGGCAAAGTATGATGCTGGAGTTTTATTGCTAGGAGCTGGCAAGGCTGACAATACAGCAAGTAATATATGGTGGGATGTTGATGCAAACTACTGTACTTCAAACAACCAATAATCTTTTTTAGATAGACACTTCTATGCTTGACAATTTTATAATTCTAAATTGTCAAGCATAGAATTGTTAGGTATAGAACTGCTGACTAAAAATTTTTTTGTAAATATTTTTTTGTGTATATTGCGCAAAATAAATAAGAATTGGAAGCTTTGAAAGATTTTAATTTATTCCAACAGGTACAACGTGATGATATAAAAGCTTTTGAAGCTTTGCACAAATATTATCATCCACGAATGTTCGCCTACGCCAAACGCTTTGTCGAAGACAGTGAGGCTGTGAAGGATATTCTCCAAGACCTGTTTGTAGATTTTTGGAGTAAAAGAACCCAAATAAATATTGACGTTTCCTTAAGTGCCTTCCTATTTAAAGTCTTGCGCAACAAATGTATTGACTATCTAAGAAATCAAGTAGTAAAAGATAATTTTGTCAATATTTCAAACCTTCGTTTGGCAGAACTTAAATACAATTATTTGGAGCAAGAAGATCCTTTTCCAAATATATTTGTTCGAGAAATCAATGAAATAGTCGATAAAGCAATATCCGAACTCTCGCCACAAACACAACAAATATTCCTTATGAGTCGGAAGCAAGGTCTCAAAAGTATTGAGATTGCAGCCAAACTAAATCTCTCAGTGCGCACCATAGAAAAACATCTGTACCAAACGCTTAAAATACTCAAAATAAAACTCGTTGATTATATGAGCTGTCTCATTGTTTGATATTTGATTAATTCAAGCTTCAATATCAAGAAAGCTCCCTCCATTAGTTTTGCATGTTTTAAATAAAAATCCATGACGACCAAATTCATAATTTATTTAAATTATTTGCAAAATTTGGCGCAATTGTCAAAACATATATATAAATTTGCACTTTGCTCATACATTCACTTAGGCCTTCTTGAGTTGATCGAAAAAAAGAAAAGGCAAGAAGCGGTAGAGAAGAAAATTAGCAAAAATTAATATGCAATATAGATTTTTGAAACACACAATAAATAAAACAATGCTATTTTGCCTCCCCACATGTGTGGCTTAGCAAAATGAATAGCATCCATGTATATGCCAATTTGAAAGATGGGAAATGCCAAGTGATTATTCAAAGTGGAAACTCTGGTGGCAGTTTTGAAATAGAAGCGATGGGCGATTTACTAAAAAACCGCAAATACCAGAATAGAGCCAACAAAATGAGATAGACTCCACAGGAGACAATTATAGATACCAAAACTATTAAATTAAACAAGATGAAAAAAACTTTATTCAAAAAACACTTATTTGGTGCACGCATTGCCAAAATGATTTGTTTTCTTGCTCTTATCTTTATGTCTGCCAATATATTTTCCCAGCAAAAAATTACAGGTACCATCTATGATGAGGCTGGAGAAACAATAATTGGTGCAAGCATAGTAGTAAAAGGAACAAGCAAAGGAACTGTTAGCGATCATGAGGGGAAATTTTCTTTGGAAATTTCCGAGAAGTCGAGTCTGGTAATCACATATTTGGGTTACTTGCAACAAGAAATGGCGATTGGCGATCAAAAGAATTTGACAATCAAACTTCGCGAAGATGCCAAAAATTTAGACGAGGTGATAGTGGTAGGTTATGGAACCCAAAAAAAGGCCAACCTTACGGGCTCTGTAGCAGCGATCAATTCGAGTATGATTGAAAGCAGACCTGCCACAAATACTTCAACAGCACTACAGGGACTAATGCCAGGGGTTACTGTAATTCAGAACGGCGGTCAACCAGGAAAGGACGATTCGTCAATACGAATAAGAGGAGTTGGCACAATAAGCAATAGTGACAATCCAAACAATGCCAATCCAATGTATGTGGTTGATGGCCTTACTGTGTCTACAATAAATGACATTGACCCCAACGACATCGAAAACATTTCTGTACTCAAAGATGCTGCATCTGCTGCTATCTATGGCTCCAGAGCCGCTAATGGAGTGATATTGATCACTACAAAAAAAGGAAGCAATAAGCCTGCTACTGTCAAGTACGATGCCTATTTTGGCGTGCAATCGCCAACAGCACTACCCGAATATCTGCCCTCGCACGAGTATGCCCATCTATACAATAATGCAAGGCTTGCTGAAAACAAACAACTGGCTTATACCGCCGATGAGATTGAAAAATTTAGAAACGGCTCAGACCCCGACAACTACCCCAATACCGATTGGTTGGATCTGTTTTACAAAAATGGCTTACAACACAGCCACAGAGCAGAAGTGAGTGGAGGTAGCGAAAAAACTACATACATGTTTTCCCTAGGCTATTTGTCGCAAGATGGGGTAATAGACATTGCAAATTTCAAAAGATACAACGCTAGAGCAAATATAAGTACGCAGATAAAAAGAGCAAGTATCAACTTCAATCTATCCCATACCTATGGCAACACAATAGAACCGGTAGGTATTATAGGAGGTGATATGTACCAAATATTTCGCCAAATTGGCCGCATTGCTCCATTTGTTCCATACAAATACTCCAACGGATACTACGGATATATGAACGATGGAAATCCCTTGGCGTGGATGGATTCTGAAATGAAAAGACAAGAGCAATACCGCACCACCAGAGGTGTGGCATCTGTGAGTTATGAATTGCTCGAAGGATTGAAAATTCAAGAAGTTATAGGATATGAATACACAGCTAAGGCTGACGAAAAATTTGTAAAAGACATACAATTCTATAATTGGAAAACGGGTGCTCCTACATTATATCAAGGGCCCAATAGCCAGACCGATAGGCGTGAAGATGCTGTAATGCTCAATTTGCAAACGCTATTGACCTACAACCGACGTTTTGACAAACATACAGTTGGCGGCATATTGGGATATTCGCAAGAATACAGCCGCACAGATTGGACCAAAGGATACCGCAAAGATTTTCTAAACAATGACCTTTGGGAATTGAATGCCGGATCACCCAGCGGACAAGAAGCCAATGGTGGTGCAGAAGAATATGCGCTACAATCATTCTTTGGACGTGCCTCTTATGGCTATGATGACAAATATCTTTTTGAAGCAAATGTGAGACGAGATGGAACTTCTAGGATCATTGATTCGCAACGTTGGGGCACCTTTCCCTCGTTTTCGGCAGCCTGGAGAATTTCAAGCGAGCCTTTCTGGGAAAGTTTGTCTTCGGTAATATCCGACGCCAAAATACGTGCTAGCTGGGGCAAATTGGGCAATCAGCAAATAGGAAACTATCCATACCAAAGCTCTCTTACTCAAAAAAATTACACCTTTGGAGGAAGTGTGCAACAGGGGCTCGCTCTTGAAGATGGATCCAACCGCTTTATTAAATGGGAAACGTCAAAAACAACAAATATTGGTGCTGACTTCGCATTCTTGGCAAACAAACTTTCGATGGCAATTGACGTATATGAAAGAAATACCGAAGATGTATTGATGAAACTTCCTGTAAGTACATTGTATGGATTAAAAGCGCCTTATCAAAATGCCGCAAAAATAAACAATAAAGGAGTCTAAGTGCAGATATCTTACCGCATGAGTGCCAATAAATTTAACCTTAGCGCCACTGGAAATATTTCTTACAATGACAACAAAATTGTGGATCTTAAAAACAATGGCGTAAGATCTTGGGAAAATGATTACTCCTTCAGACAAGAGGGCTACCCCGTAAATTCTTTTGGTGGATACCAGGTCTTGGGAATTTTCCAAACAGAAGAGGAAGTTGCCAATAGTGCAGTTGTCAATAGAACACAGGCAGCTCCAGGTGACTTGAAATACAAAGATGTAAACGATGATGGCAAAATCGATGGCGAAGACAGGGTGTATTTGGGCAGTTGGACTCCCAAAACTACCTTTGGTTTGAATCTTGCCGCCGATTGGAAGGGCTTTGATGCCTCCTTGTTTTTTTCTGGAGCTCTCAATGTAAAGGGCTACCTTCGAACCGAAACGATAGGAGAACTCGGAGGTAATACTTCTAAGCCTACAACATTGTTTCGTGATTCCTGGCATGCAACAGAAAACCCTGATGGGCAGTTTCCTCGTGCGCTCTCAACATGGATGTACAATTATTCGGGAACTCCATCGTCTTTTTGGATCATTAACTCTTCGTATTTGAGGCTCAAAAATATTCAATTGGGCTATACCCTCCCTAAAAAATGGACGCAATTTGTAGGCATAGCTAGAGCTAGAGCCTACTATAGTGGACAAAACCTATTTACTTTTTCGGCTTTCAATGGGGGCTTTGATCCAGAAGCACCCGTTGCCGCTAGGGCTTATTATCCTCAGGTAAAAATACATACCCTTGGATTAAGTGTAACTTTTTAATAAAAAAACTATAATTAAACCAATAATTTAAAATACACATATCAATATGAAAAAGTATTTATTATATATCTTATTTATTCCCTTCACCTTATCGTGTGCCGATTTTTTAGACAGAAATCCCCTCGATAGAGCCGCCAATGAAGTATCGTGGGTCACCGAAAGAGATGCACAGGCCAATGCCACAGGTTGCTATGAAGGATGGTCCAGCATGAATGATGTTGTTTATTTCGATTGTGCTTCCGACAATGCCTACAATCCATTCTACTGGGAAGAATGGCAATATCAGGCCTCTGGCTTGGGAAGTGCCTCTGCCCAAAGTGGACACTTTAGAAATTTTATGGAATACGATAGAATTACCAGATGTAATAACTTCCTAGAAAATATTAACCGCCCTAAAATGTCAGAAACACTACGCGAGAGACTCTCCGCCGAAGTCCGTTTTATTCGTGCATGGCACTATTTTCGTAAGGTAAGCGTGTATGGAGATGTTCCTCTAGTAAAAAAAGTTTTGCCGCTCGCAGAGTCCAACCTGCCAAAAAATCCTAAGCAGGAGGTTATGCAGTTTATTATTGATGAAATGAAAGAGATAGCTCCTAAATTGGACGAAAAATATTCGGGCGACAATGTCGGGCGCATTACAAAAGGGGCTGCTATAACCTTGAAAGCAAAAACGGAATTGCTTGACAAGCGTTATGCCGAATGTGAGGCCTCGTGTAAGGAGATTATGAACCTAAATTATGCGCTTTTCCCTAGCTATGTAGGCTTATTCAAAATTGCCAATGAAAATAATTCAGAGGTTATTCTTGATGTGCAATACATTGAAAACTTAGTTGCAAATAGAGTGTTGGGCCAACTTATTCCTAATTCAAATGGGGGCTGGTGTAGCATAAACCCAACACAATCGCTTGCCGATGCCTACGAAGATGAACAAGGAGAACTTATAGAAAAATCTACAATCTATGATCCCAAAGAACCCTACCTACGAAGAGATCCCCGACTTGCTGCCACTCTGGTGTATCCTGGATGCTTATACGAGGGTGCTTATTTCAATCCAATAGATAAAGATGATCCTACAAGCGACTATTATGCTCCTTACAATCGCACTAAAACAGGATATACTCCACGCAAATATCTCGACAATCTCTCTGACTACAGAGATGTGTGGAATACTGGAATGAATGCAATTATTTTTAGATATGCCGATGTGCTGCTGATGTATGCAGAATGCAAAATTGAGCAATCCAATATTGATGCAGAGGTATACGAAGCTATCGACAAGGTAAGACTTAGGGCTGGAATGCCAAGGATTGATCAAGTGAAATATAATAATGTAGAAAAAATGAGGGAACTTCTTCGCCGCGAAAGAAGGGTGGAACTGGCCATGGAAGGCTGGAGATGGTTTGATATATGCAGGTGGGAAATTGGAGAAGAGACAATGCCCGGAAATGTTGAAGGCGCATTGTTGGGAAAGGTAAATCCTACAACAGGAGCTCTGACATTGACCAACGAACGTATTTTTGTGGAAAAACGTGTTTTTGACAAAAATAAACACTACCTATGGCCTATTCCTCAAGACGTAATTGATAAAACTCCCTTGGTCAAACAAAATCCTAATTATTGATTTTTTATATATTGCCTCGCGAATATTTGATATTGCTGTGGAAATAAGAACCTCTTATTGGCGTAATGTACTAAACGCTTAAACTTCAAAAGGATGATGCTCCCATGGGCATCATCCTTTTTGCACAATATAATTTTTGAGTGCAAATATTTGCATTGTAAAGAAATAATTCGTAACTTTAACTTTTAATTAAATGTATACTAATCTGCCTTAAAATTAGACTGACATGGCATACCTAAAATTTGACAAAAAGCTAATGATAAACCTCGAGGAATCTCTGTCAAGAGAAATCCTCAGAACAAATAGAGGTGGATCATATCACTGTACTACAGTGGTTGATTGCAACACAAGAAAACACCATGGATGCCTTGTTATGCCACTACCACAACTGGACAACGACGACCATATCCTACTATCATCGCTCGACGAAACGGTTATTCAGCACGAGACTGAATTCAATTTGGGCATTCACAAATATGAGGGAAATAATTACAGCCCCAATGGACATAAATACATCAGAGAATTTGATTGTCAGGCCACTCCCAAAACTATTTACAGGGTGGGTGGTGTTATTTTATCTAAGGAAAAAGTTTTTACAACATCTGAAAACAACTTTATCATAAAGTATACCCTACTAGAAGCTAATTCGCCAACAAAACTGAGATTCAAGCCCCTGCTAGCTTTTAGGAACGTAAATCAATTGACGCAAGAAAATCAAGTTGTAAATAAAAATTATACCGAAATAGAAAACGGAATAAAAACTTGCATGTATCAGGGATACCCCGAATTATATATGCAATTTAACAAAAGAAGTACGTTCGTATTTCAACCTCATTGGTATAAGGGAATAGAATATCCCAAAGACATGGAAAGAGGCTTGCCGTATAAGGAAGATCTTTACGTACCAGGCTATTTTGAGCTGTCAATAAGCAATGGAGAATCTATATATTTTTCCGCTGGAATTGCCCCCACTAAAACCATGTTTCTAAAGGATAGTTTCGATAAAGAAGTTGCTACAAGAACTCCTAGAACAAGTTTCTACAACTGCCTAAAAAACTCGGCAGAGCAATTCTATTACCAGCCCCGCGAAAAAGAAACCTATCTCTTGGCAGGCTACCCATGGTTCAAAGTACGAGCTCGAGATTTATTCATCTCTACTCCTGGATGCACACTGTCGATAAATAACTTAGGGCGATTTGAAAGAATATTTAACACTGCCAGTGAGGCCTTACGCAAATTTATGGTGGATGGTGAAGAAGGCAGCATTATCAAAGAAATTGACGCTCCCGACGTGCTGCTTTGGGCGGTGTGGTCTATACAACAATTCTCTAAGAATCAGGGAAAGGCAAAATGTCTGGAAAATTATGGCGCTCTAGTAATGGAAATTATAGACTATCTAAGGAGCAATAAACACCCCAAACTGCATATGGACGAAAATGGGCTGCTGTATGCAAAATCTATTAATGGAGAAGCTCTTACATGGATGAACTCTCAGATTGATGGCAGGCCTATAATTCCTCGCTCAGGATATATTGTAGAATTTAATGCCCTTTGGTACAATGCCCTAAAATTCGCTGCAGAGCTGTCGGAGTTTCAAAAAAACACAGCAAACGCAGGCTTATTGGAAGCCCAGGCTTCAAAAACGGGAGCGGCCTTTATTGATACATTTGTCAATGGATATGACTATTTATTTGATTATATCGACGGTGAATATGCAGACTGGAGCGTTAGACCCAATATGATTATTGCTGCTGCCTTGGATTATTCGCCTCTGAGCAAGACACAAAAAAGAGCGGTCATCAATATTGTTACCAAAGAACTTCTCACTCCCAAGGGTCTGCGTTCTTTGAGTCCCAAAAGCGAGGGTTACAACCCCTATTGCTATGGATCGCAAAGAGAAAGAGACCTAGCCTACCACCAAGGCACGGCATGGCCATGGCTGCTTGGATTTTATCTTGAAGCCTACCTCAAGCTCTACAACCTTAGCGGCATTTCTTTTGCTGAGCGTATGCTCATAGGTCTGGAAGAGGAGATGTCAATGCATTGTATAGGGTCTATTTCAGAGCTTTTTGATGGCAACCCTCCATTTCAAGGGCGAGGCGCCATTTCTTTTGCCATGAATGTGGCTATGACACTGAGGGTAGTTAAATTATTAGAATCATACGATAGTTAATTATATATGAAAGCATTAATGTTCGGCTGGGAATTTCCCCCACATATATTGGGAGGGCTTGGCACAGCAAGTTTTGGACTAACCCGAGGCATGTCTAAGCAAGAAGATATGGATATTACCTTCGTAATGCCCAAGCCTTGGGGCGACGAAGACCAAAGTTTCCTAAAGCTTATTGGCGCATGCAATACTCCAGTGGTTTGGAAGGATATTGAGTGGGAGTGGCTTAGCGAAAGACTGGCAGCTAGCTCTGTGCATCCTCAAGAGTACTACGATATGAGAAATCATATATATGCCGATTTTAGCCATATGCACACCAATGATATAGGTTGTATTGAGTTTTCGGGACGCTATCCAGACAATCTATTAGAAGAAATAAACAACTACTCCATTGTAGCTGGCGTAATTGCGAGGAGCAGGGATTTCGACATTATACATTCGCACGACTGGCTCACCTACCCCGCAGGACTGCATGCCAAAGCAGTAACAGGCAAGCCCCTGGTAATACATGTGCACGCCACCGACTTCGATCGCAGCCGAGGGAAAGTAAACCCTCAGGTATATGGTATGGAAAAAGATGGCATGGACAATGCCGACCACATCATAGCTGTGAGTAACCTTACTCGCAATACTGTAATCGAGAAATATCACCAAGACCCAAAGAAAGTTACCACGGTGCACAATGCCGTAGAGCCCCTGAGCAAAGAAATACAGGCAATCACCTCTCGCAAGGGCACGAAAGACAAGACCATAACTTTTTTGGGGCGCATAACGATGCAAAAAGGACCAGAATACTTCGTTGAAGCTGCAGCAAAAGTACTCAAGAAGGCCAAAAATGTGAGATTTGTAATGGCTGGCAATGGTGATATGATGAACCAAATGATACGTCTGGCGGCAAGAAGAAATATTTCCGATAAATTTCATTTTACAGGATTTATGAAAGGAAAGCAGGTCTACGAAATACTCAAATCTAGTGACGTATATGTGATGCCTTCCGTTTCAGAGCCCTTTGGAATATCCCCACTTGAGGCAATGCAATGTGGTGTGCCAAGCATAATTTCCAAACAATCGGGATGCGCCGAAATACTTACAAACGCCATCAAAACCGACTATTGGGATATTGAGGCAATGGCCGATGCCATGTATTCCATAATAAGCTACCCTTCTATGGCTAAATTTCTTAAAGACGAAGGAAAAAAAGAAGTCGATGAAATAAAATGGGAATATGCAGGACTTAAAGTTAGAGAAATATACAACGAACTATTAAAAAAATAAAAATATATAAAGCATGAAAACGATTTGTCTATTTTTTCAGGTTCACCAACCTTTCAGACTCAAGCGATATCGTTTTTTCGATATTGGAAGCGACCACTACTACTACGACGACTTTGCCAATGAAGATAAAATAAGAAGAATAGCTGAGCAATCTATTTTACATGCAAATGCCATTTTATTGGATATGATTAATGAGCATAAGGGAAAATTTAAAGTTGCGTTTTCCATTTCTGGAGTTGCCTTAGAGCAGTTGGAAATATATGTTCCCGAAGCCATTGATGGATTCAAAGAGTTAGCAAAAACTGGTTGCGTAGAATTTCTAGCGGAGACCTATGCGCATTCCCTTTCTTCAATATACGATATTGAGGAATTTAAAAATCAAGTGCAGGCGCATTCTGCCAAAATAGAGCTGCTATTTTCTCAAAAGCCAACAGTATTTAAAAATACCGAACTCATCTATTCCGAAGAGATTGGCGACATGGTATACGACATGGGTTATAAGGGTATGCTAGCTGAGGGAGCAAAAAATATATTGGGATGGAAGAGTCCTAACTACCTATATTCGTCGTCGAGCAAGCCCAAACTTAAATTATTGCTGCGAAACTCCAAATTTAGCGACGACATTACCTTTCGTTTCTCAAATTATAACTGGAGCGAATACCCTCTTGTTGCCGATAAATTTATCAACTGGATAGACCAATTGCCAGAATACGAGCAGCTAATCAACCTGTTTATGAACTACGAAACCTGGGGCTCTATTCAACCTACGGAAACAGGTATATTTGAGTTTCTTAAGGCAATACCTCGCTTTGCTTCAAGCAAAAAGATAGGATTTTCTACTCCTTCCGAAATTATCAACAAATTCAGACCCGTAGGGAGCATCAATGTCCCTTATCCATCGTCGTGGGCTGGCGAAGAAAAAGATCTAAGTGCTTGGCAGGGAAATATACTGCAAAATGAAGCTATAAGCAAGTTGTATAGTGTAGGAGAGAGAGTTAGGCTGTGCAATGATAGGCGACTAAGACAAGACTGGGTTTATTTGCAAATAAGTGATCACTTTCACTATATGAGCACAAAAATATTCCCCGGGCCTAGTGTATACAGCCCATATGACAATGCTTATGATGCTTTTAGCAATTATATGAATGTATTGAGTGACTTTATAGCGAGGGTGAACGCCCAATATCCTACAAGCATTGATAATGAGGAGCTAAACGCCCTCTTGACAACGATTCATAATCAGGGTTTAGAGATAAATATCTTGGAAAAAGAGGTGGCTTTTTTAATAAAAAATGAAAAATTATTAATGAAAGATTATTGATCTTTCATTAATAATCTCTCATTAATAATCTTTCATTAATAATCAGAGAATCCATCTGCGGACTGTCGTATCTGTATCGCCAATATCTTTGCGCAATTGCAACAAATCGTGCTTCATCTGCTGTATAATAGATGAATACGCTGGCTCATCATAGCGGTTGAGGTCTTCGTAAGGATCTTCTTTGAGATCGAAAAACTCCCAGCTAGGACTTGTCGATGTACTTTCCGAGCCCATAGTATTCAAGGGGTCTCCATACAGGAATATGAGCTTATACCTATCGCTGCGAATACCCATATGGGCTGGACGAATTCTATGATGAGTCCAATAACGATAATACATATTCTGCCGCCATGTATCGGGAGTTTTCCCTTTTAGGTTTTCCCTAAAACTATGTCCTTCAGATTTGTCGGGTGCTTTTACCTGCGCATAATCCGCCAGTAGGGACGCGAAATCAACATTTAGCACTATGTCCTTATTGCGTGTGCCAGCAGGTATTTCTTTGGGGTAGCGAATAACGAAAGGCATGCGCAAGGATTCTTCGTACATCATGCGTTTATCAAAAAAGCCATGTTCACCCAAAAAATAGCCTTGGTCGGACACATAAACGACTATGGTATTTTCGTCCAAAGATTCTTCGTCCAACATGCGCAGCAATCGTCCAATATTGTCGTCAATGGTGGCACCACAGCGCAGATAATCTCTTATCAGCTTCTGATAGGTATGTTTGCGGGCAGCTTCGGGAGACATTTCTGCAGTAGAAAATGGGAGTTCAGGATACACACACCACCATGCGGTAGGGTCTTTGGATGCTGTTTGCCAACGCAAAGCGAGGTTTTCGAGCTGCTGACCAGCGAAGGTACGACCCGACAGGCCTCCATCGAAGTCCATCAAGTTATGCGGTTCGGGAAAAGTTACATCATCGTATAGATGCCTCATTCTTTCGGGAAAATCCCAGGGCTCGTGTGTTGCCTTAAAATGACAAAACATCATAAAGGGCTTTTCTTTATCTCGCTCACGAATCCATTGTATCGTTTTGTCTGTAACAATATCTGTTGAGAAGCCCTCGATTTTGTCGCCTGCACTGCCCTTGTCATCGTCTATCCAGTTGTGCGCCGACTTAAACACAGGATTTATATAATCCCCTTGGTCGTGAAAAACGGTATAATAATCGAAGCCCGCAGGCTCTTTTTTGAGATGCCATTTGCCTATCAATGCCGTTTGGTAGCCCCCGGCTTGCATTTGCTTGGCAATATTGTCGGCTTGCGGCGGCAGTGCATCATTGAGTGTATAGACTCCATTGTGGTGGCTGTATGCTCCTGTCAATATTGCGGCACGGCTGGGCACCGATATTGAATTGGTGCAAAACACATTGTCCATCACACAGCCCTCTGACGCTAGTCGTTTTATATTTTCGTTTTGTACATAGTCGCCCAATATACCACCATACACCCCCCAGGATTGGGCGGTATGGTCGTCGGATAAAATGAAGAGTATATTGGGACGTTTGTCGGGCTCTGCTGCCGATTGTGATAGCAGAGGTTGACAAACGGCGAACAGTCCTATTCTGACAAAGAGCTTTCTATTCATATCCATTATTTGCAGTCTTTTATTTAGGGTCTTTTATTTAGGAGATTTTATTTATAGTCTTTAGTACGCCCAGCTTGGCGATTATTTTTTGACGGTTTTAAGGTAAGATTATCACCTAGATCATTGCGATAGCGATCGGCAATTTCCATCAATCGTGCTGCTACCAGCGGATAATGTGCTATTACATCGTAGCGTTCGCCAGGATCTCGGCGAAGATCATAGAGTTCGCAGGTAGTAATATCTCTTGTCACCAACTTACCAGGCATACCATCATCGCCAGGAGCATAGGCTCCATAGGTAACATATTTGTGTGGGAAAACGAGTTTGAACATGCCATCGGTCACCGCTTCCAAATCGTTTTTATTGTAATAATAGACAAAGGACTCTCGTGGGTTTGCATCCATATCTCCCTTTATGAGAGGGAGTAGGCTTACGCCATCAATTTTTAGTTTGGGCAATGCGGCACCGCTTATTTCGGCCAAGGTAGGAAATAGGTCGATGTTGGATGCCAGCTTATTGCTTACTGTTCCCGCCTTTGTCTTGCCTTTCCAATACATGATACAGGGCACGCGGTTGCCCCCATCGAAGGTGGTTGCTTTGGCTTCTCTGAGTCCTGCTGCCGAACCAGCATGGTTACCATAATTGGCCCATGGTCCATTGTCGGAAGTTAGTATCACAAGTGTATTTTCGTCCAATCCCAGTTGCTGCAGGGTTTTCAATACCTGACCTACGCTCCAGTCTATTTCCATCATCACATCGCCAAACAAACCTTGTTCGCTTTTCCCCTTAAATTTGTCGGAAACCGCCAGTGGCACATGCGGCATAGAATGAGCCAGATATAGAAAGAATGGTTTGTCTTTGTTTGTTTTTATAAAATTTACGGCTCGATCGGTATAATCGGTCGTAAATTGGGTTTGATCGGTGTTGTATCCCACTACCTTATTGCCTTCGATGGTAGGTAAATCGCCAAATTTGAAAGAGGCATTCTGTGGATGGTGCAGCCACATATCATTTGAATATGGCAATCCATAATACTCATCGAAGCCATTTTGAAGGGGCAAAAACTGATGTGCATCACCCAAATGCCATTTGCCAAAGATGGCGGTTTTATAGCCTTTTTGTTTCAATAATTCGCCCATCGTCATTTCATCGGGATGAATACCAAAGTCGGAACCAGGCCCTGGGGCTCCTGCAAATCCTACTCTATTGGGGTAGCAGCCAGTGAGTAGTCCCGCACGTGAGGCTCCACTGATGGCTTGCCCCACGAGGAAGTGCGAAAAGCGAACGCCATCGGCCGCCATTTTGTCGATGTGTGGGGTGGTATATCCATATGCTCCATTGTGCGAAAAGTCGCCATAGCCTACATCGTCGAGGTTGATGACAACAAAATTGGTGGGCGTGGAGGGCAAAGCCGTGTAGGCTAGGGGGGCTGCTAGAGCCAATAATGTAATTTTTTTATACATAAGTCATATTTTTAAGGGCTCTATCAAGTGCTTTTTCTTCCTTGTATGCGGGATGAAAACTTAGCCATATTTTTAGAAGCCCTTTTATTATTTATTCAATTCAAAACTCATTTTAAAATTTATTACTTCCATTTTGGATTTTGAGCCAAGTTTGGATTTAGCACCGTCTGATTGTGGGGTATTGGCCATAAGTAATCGCGTTCGGGGTCAAACGATCGAGAAGCGATAGCTATACCTGTAGCATTGTGTACCAGTGCTTTATTTTCTATTTGGGCTGTTTTCCATCGGAGTATATCTGAATAGTATAAACCCTCCATAGCCAGCTCGATACGGCGTTCGAGACGAATCACATTGCGCATTTGCTCTTTTGTCAAACCTATCGGCACATTGGGCATATTGACAGATGTACGGCTCCGTATCTTGTTGAGTGCGTCATATACCGATTGGTCGGGACCTAAATCCTCATTTCTAGCTTCGGCGTAAGTTAGTAATATTTCTGCAAAACGAATAACAATTGGGTTGAAATTAGACTTATTTTGATCAATTACAGGAATTGACACATCATCTTGGTAGGTGGTATACTTCTTATTTCCAAAACCTGTGGTTACAACATCGCTGGGCTGTGTTATTTTACCATTGTACATATAGCCCACGCATCGGATTGATTGATGAAGACGCGGGTCTCTATTTTCATAGGGCTTGGCTGGGTCAAATAGTGGCGATTCACTTATGCTCTTTCCATCTATCATCAGGTATTTGTCGACAAGTTCTTTCAATGGTGCTGGACGATTTAGCACATACATATCATGATCGTAATTGGTTGTAAAATCGGGCGTATGAAACTCTACATTAAAAATAACCTCTTTGTTGTACTTATTGCCTGCACTAAAAAACGAGCGGTAGTTGTCGAACAAATCATATTGATTTAGATCCATCGTTTGCTGTGCTGTTGAGGCTGCCTGTTCCCATCTTTGGTTATACAGTAGCACCCTTGCTTTGAGCGACAATGCAGCTCCCTTGCTTATGCGTCCAAGATCGCTACCGCTGTACGAATTGGGCAACAATGTGGCGGCAGTACTTAGGTCTTCCAATATTTGATTAACGACCTCTTCTTTGGTATTGCGGGGCAATGTAGCCTGCTGTGCATTGGGAGCAGAAAGGATGAGGGGTACTCCACCAAATTTATCAACCAAGGATTGGTAATAAAACGCACGCAAGAATAAGGCTTCGCCTTTTATGCGCTCTTTGAGTTTATCGTCCATCTTTACAGCATCTATTTTATCCATAAAAGTATTGGTGCGCCCTATACCCGTATAAGCTGATTTCCATAAGTAGGCAACCAGCATGGATGTAGGAGTATGCACTCCCTTGGATATGGCATCTGTACCATTGGCTTCATTGTATGCCATTGCATTGGAGGTAATCATATCGAACTCGAAGAATAGAGGGCCCTGTCCCTTATAATATGGATACAAGGCATTGTAACATCCACTCAATCCAGCCTGGGCATGCTCCTGCGTTTTCCAAAAAGTGTTTGCCGAATATTGGTCAGAGGGATTCAGGTCTAGCATACTATCGCAGGAGTGAAAGATGGATAGTGAACAAATAAGTGCCAATGCTATGGCCGCCATTCTATTTATATTTTTCATAACTATATATTTAAAAAGTAAGATTAATACCTGTTGTATAGCTCTTTAATGAGGGATACTCGTACCATGTAGAGCTTTTTACATCCTTTTCGGGGTCGAATTGGTTCATTGGCGAAAAAGTAAGTAGATTAGCTCCATTTACAAATACGCGCAGAGCTTTTATCACTGGCACTTTTCGTTTAAGAAAAGAGACTGGCACATTGTAGGTCAGTTGTATATTTTTCATCCGCAGATAAGAGGCATCTCTAAGCCAGAAATCGTTGAGTCTAAAATTTTCATTTTGGCTGCCCTCATAGGTGGTTAGAATGGGTAGAGTTGCACTACTTCCTCTTTCAGGAGTCCATGCTTCGGTAAGCCACTCGGTAGGGAGTCCACAGCCAAACCAGAAAGGTATAGCTGCAATGCGGTCGCTATACGTACTCACATTTGTTACCCCCTGAAAGAAGGCGTGGAGGTCAAAATTTTTGTACGACATATTTAATCCGAAGGTGTATGTAAATGAGGGAATTACACCTCCTACTATTTGGCGGTCATCTTCGGTTATCTTCCCATCTTGGTTGGTATCTGCAAATTTGATGTACCCAGGTTTTGTATTGGCACTTTGAAAGGGGCTATTGTCTATTTCTTCTTGCGACTGAAAAATACCTTCGGCATGTAGCATATAATAAGAATCTATAGCTTGTCCTTCTTGCAATATAAACATACCATCGATGATTGTTTGCCCTTTGAGGTCTACAATTTCATTTTTAAGGAAGGTCATATTGCCTGTTATTCCATAATGAAAATCGCTGATATTGTTTCGATACGACAAACCTATTTCTAAGCCCTTGTTGTCGACGGTGCCAATATTGCGTATTGGCCCTTCGAGCGATCCTACCTGATCGGGTAGGGATACGGGACGCAGAATATCGGAGGTACGCTTGTAAAACAATTCGGCAGAAAGCTCTAAGGCTCCTTTGAAGAGTGCAAGGTCTAAGCCGATGTTGGTCATTGTGGTGGTTTCCCAGGTAATGTCAGGATCGCTATAGGCAGTAACAGCAGCACCAGGAGTCATATTTCCATTGAAGGGGTAGTTCTGTCCTAGTTGTATGAGGTCTACATATCTGAATAGGCTGATGCGTTCGTTGCCAAGTTGCCCCCAGGAGGCTCTCAATTTCAGATTTTGCATCCAGTCTATTTCTTTTACGGAGCTTTCTTCGCCAATACGCCATCCTGCCGAGAATGAGGGGAAAATACCCCAGCGATTTCCTTTTGCGAAGCGCGAAGAGCCATCATACCTGAAGTTTGCCTCTAGGAGGTATTTATCTCTAAAGTCATAATTTACTCGACCAAATGTAGACATAAGGATGGAGCGTTTTGAGGTGCCTCCGACCACTGCATTTGTCGATCCAGCATCCAATTCGGTAAGTGTGTTTCCCAAAAATCCTTCGCGTTGCGAATAGAAGTTGGAATCGTAAAAATTCTCATAACTAACTCCTCCTAGGGCTTTTATGCTATGGTTTTCATTGAGCTTATGTTCCCATCCAAGGGTACTAAACACGGTGGCATTGAGATTATTTTCGTCTGTTTTTCTTGCCTTGCGTGGATTGCCTGCAAAGTCGATGCGTAGCTCTTCCATTGTTTTTACCTGATATTCAAAAACGGTGGGGATGAATAGGGAGTTCACATAATCATACTTGTTGAGTCCAACACTTAGGCGGTAATTGAGATTGTATGGCAGCTTGTACTCTGCCGACAAATTGGCTAATATATGTTGTTTTTTGCTTTCATTTTGTCCTTCATCGGCCAATGCCAAGGGATGTCGGTATACATTGTGTCCAGGAGTTCGGATAAATGTATTTGCGTAGCGTCCATCGGATAGGTAAGTGGGGTGAAAGGCTTGTGCCTTATAGGTCATTTCTACCAAGTTGTAGATACCCGCGGCAGGTTCGTTAAATACATTGTAATTGATGCTCAAATTACTGCCTATTGTTAGTCTGCTATTTATTTTTGCGCTAGCATTGAATGCCAGGCTTGTTTTGGAGGCATCCGTACCACGTAGCACCCCCTTTTGATCATTGTATCCCAGCGAAAGTGAGTAAGTATATTTCTCGTCTCCTCCAGAGAATCGTAGGTTGTGTTCCATCATAAAGGCATCTTTGTACATGATGTCCAACCAGTTGTTGCGAGGATAAGTGTATGGATCCTGTGTAATGCCCAGTTGGTATTCATTGATGAGTGATTGCGGGTAGTCGACCGTTAATCGTCCTTCGTTTCGTTGTGCTTCGTTTCGTTTTTCCATAAACACTATTGGATCGTAGACCATATCGGGAAGGTAGGTGGGTTTCTGTGTGCCGAAGTAGTTGTTGTATTCGGCAACAAAGCCTCCTTTTTTACCGCTTTTGGTGGTAACGAGGATCACGCCATTGGCAGCTCTTGAGCCATATATTGCTGATGATGCGGCATCTTTAAGCACTGATACACTTTCGATATCATTTGGGTTTACTGCATCTAGGGGAAACTCAATGCCATCGACCAGTACCAAGGGATCATTATTGTTGAGCGTTCCCTGTCCTCTGATGCGGATTGTTGCGGCATCTTTCCCTGGTTGTCCTCCAGCCTGATTGACATACAGTCCTTGAATACCTTGCAATGCCTGTGTAGAGTTGGTTATGGGGCGGTTTGCCAAAGCTTTGGCATCGATGGTAGATATTGAGCCAGTGAGATTAACCTTTTTTTGTGTTCCGTAGCCAATTACCACCACCTCATCCAAGGCTTGCGTGTCTTCCGAGAGGCGAATATTGAGCACTGATTTTCCCGCGATGGCTAGTTCCTGGTTGTTATATCCCAGATAAGAGATTACAAGTCTGGAATCTGAGGGAGCCTCTATTGAAAATCGCCCATCGATGTCTGTTACCGTTCCTATTTTTGTGCCTTTCACCACTACGCTGGCTCCGATAACGGGTTCTCCATTATCATCGGATATTACTCCAGTTATTTTAGGATCGTTTTTTCCTTGACTTACATCCTGTTGTATCTCATTGCTGTCTTTTTTTTTCATCAGTATGATATTCTTGCCTTCCAAGGCATAATCAATATCCGTATTTTGAAAAATGGTGTTCAAGACCTCTGCAAGCGTTTTATTGCTGGCACTGATGGTCATTTTCTTGCCCAAATCTATCTCTGTCTGGTTGTATACAAAGAGATACTCGGTTTGGTTTTCGATATTTGATAGAATCTCCTTAAATGTTGAGGCTTTTGCTTCAATCGAAACCTTTGCCTCCTGCGAGGCGGCTTCGTTGGCAAATGATCCTGTGATAAATAAAAACAGCATTAAAAAGGCTAATTTCATAAGTCTAAATATTGGTTTAGTTTTTTTTAACAAGGCGTACTTGTCTCTTTCTGAAATATTTTTCATAAATTTACATTCTTTTATTAGTTCGTACTAAGTTTAACTCACTTTTATGGTACCGAATTTTTCCATGGGAGAACGTTGGCGCGTTCTCCCATTTTTATTTTTCCTTACATACTCTAAATCATAGGCAGATGGGTTTATTGTTAATAAATGTATTTATTGGATGGTAATAATGTTGCTTTCATCATCTTTCTCATAGGAGAACTTATCTTTTCTCTGAAATACTTTTAGGATATGCTCAATGCCATCTTTGGTTCTAAATTTTCCAGTATACTTC